>JBOHIC010000173.1:0-4222 GCA_050725835.1 Novosphingobium sp. | reverse complement strand
ATATTCTGGAATGGGTGGCCGGGCGGGGGAGCGGGCCGGCGCCGTAGGCAAGGGTGGATACCCTTGCCGCACCGCCGTAAGGCGGACAACAACGCGGACGTGGCGGAATGGTAGACGCCGGGGACTTAAAATCCCCTGAGCCTTGCTCGTGTGGGTTCGAGTCCCACCGTCCGCACCACGGCTCGCGTCAAGCGTCCGGAAAGTCCCGCAAATCGCTATCAATCCTTTGTAAGCACCTTGTCGCCTAGGTTGCCTGCACTGACGCGTTTCGACCAGGGAGCGCAAAGGGGGTTGCGATGGGGCAGAGCTTGCCGGCTTCGGTCGACGGCGAACAGGACGGCGGCAGCGAGGCGCGCCGGGCCGAGCGGCTCACCCTGCTGCTGCGCGCCGCCAAGCTGATCTGCCCGGCGGGCGAGCAGCTGTGCATCCTGCGCGATGTTTCCGCGAGCGGGATCAAGCTTCGGTTGTTCGCGCCGCTCCCGCCCAGCGAGTCCTTCGAGCTCGAACTCGGCTGCGGGGCCTCGTTCCCGATCGAACCGGTGTGGGAAGAGGACAGTCACGCCGGCTTCCGTTTCGCCGAGGGCGAGATCGACCTCGAGCCGCTGCTCAACGAAAACGGCCCGTTCCCCAAACGCTCGATCCGGCTGCGGGCGAGCCTGCCGATCGAGATCACCGCGGGCGGGATTACCCGCGACGCCGAGCTGTGCGATATCTCGCTCGAAGGCGCGCGGTTCGACAGCGAGTGGCGCTATGCGATGGCCGAGCAATTGCGCATCGCAGTTCCCGGCTTTCCCGAGCTTACCGGGCGGGTGCGCTGGCGCTACGGGCATGGCCACGGGGTGGTCCTCGCCCGGCGCTTCGCGCTCGATGAACTCGCGCGGCTGCTGGCCGCTCCGCAAGCCGTTCCAGCGTCGCGTTTTGGCGCCGCCTATTAACCGGCTGTTAGGCAGTTTCCTTCACTCCTGACCGGGCATTCGGGGACAGGGGACAGCACAGTGAATCAGGTCGATGTCGCGATCGTCGGCGCCGGGCCGGCCGGACTCACCGCCGCCTACCTGCTGACCAAGGCCGGGCTCTCCGTGAGCGTGATCGAGCGCGACGCGACTTACGTCGGCGGGATCAGCCGCACGGTCGAGCACGAAGGCTACCGCTTCGACATCGGCGGGCACCGCTTCTTCTCGAAGTCACAACAGGTGGTAGACCTGTGGAACGAGATCCTCCCCGACGATTTCATCCAGCGCCCGCGGATGAGCCGGATCTATTACGAGGGCAAATTCTACTCCTACCCGCTCCGCGCCTTCGAGGCGCTGTGGAACCTTGGGATTCTGCGCTCGGCGCTGTGCATGGCGAGCTTCGCGAAGGCGCGGGTCTTCCCCAACAAGTCCGTCCGCAGCTTCGAGGACTGGACCGTCAACGCCTTCGGGCGGAAGCTCTACGGGATCTTCTTCAAGACCTATACCGAGAAGGTCTGGGGCATGCCCTGCGACGAAATGAGCGCCGACTGGGCGGCGCAGCGGATCAAGGGACTCTCGCTGTGGAGCGCGGTGACCGACGGGCTCAAGCGCAGCCTCGGGCTCAACAAACGTCCCAACGACGGGATGGCGACCAAGACCCTGCTCGAAACCTTCCGCTACCCGCGGCTCGGGCCCGGGATGATGTGGGACGCGGCGAGGGACAAGGTTGTCGCCACCGGCAAGGGCGAGGTCCTGATGGGCCACGCGCTCAAGCAGCTCGCCAGCGACGGCCAAGGCGGCTGGCGGCTGACCGCGACCGGACCGCAGGGCGAGGTGACGATTGCTGCGCGCCACGCAATCAGCTCGGCCCCCTTGCGCGAACTTGCCGCGCGGCTGCATCCGCTGCCCGCAACCAGCCTCCAGGCCAAGCAGCTGCGCTACCGCGATTTCCTCACCGTCGCGCTCAAGATTCGCGCCGACGACCTGTTCCCCGACAACTGGATCTACATCCACGATTCGAAGGTGAAAGTCGGGCGCATCCAGAACTTCCGCTCGTGGTCGCCCGAGATGGTGCCCGAGGACGGGGTCGCCTGCGTCGGGCTCGAATACTTCTGTTTCGAGGGCGACGGGCTGTGGTCGATGCCCGACGCCGAACTGGTCGAACTGGCGACGCGCGAGCTGGCCCAGCTCGGGCTGGTCTCGGCCGAGCAGGTGTTCGGCGGGGTCGTCGTCCGCCAGGACAAGGCCTACCCGGTCTACGACGAGGACTATGCCGCGAATGTCGCCGCGCTGCGCGCCGAGCTTGAGGAGCGTTTTCCAACGCTCCACCTGGTCGGGCGCAACGGAATGCACCGCTACAACAACCAGGACCACGCGATGATGACCGCGATGCTGACGGTCGAGAACATTCTCGCCGATGCGCGGGTCTATGACATCTGGTGCGTCAACGAGGACGCCGAATATCACGAGGCCGGCGAGGAAGGTCAGTTCGGGGGCGCCGAGCGCGCGCTGCCGGCCGCGCGCCCGGTCAGCGAAGACCAGGCCGCCGCGCTCGGCTCGGTCCGCGATGTTCCGCAACCGATCGAGCGCCGGGACGCGGCGTGATGCTGCGCCGCGCGCGCGATCTGATCCTGCTGCGCTACCTCGCCGCGAGCGTGTTCGCGCTGGGGGTCGATGTCGCGACCTTTCTGACGCTGCTCAGCCTTGGCGCGCTGGCCGCGCCGGCCTCGGCCGCCGGCTACTCGCTCGGCATTCTTGCGCACTGGCTCGCTTCGAGCCGCGCGGTGTTCACCGCGGGGGTCGCGGCGCGCGGACCCGAGCGGACCCGGCAGAAGGCGCAGTTCGTGATGTCGGCGCTGGCCGGGCTGGCGCTGACCACCGCCATCGTCGGCGCGGGCAGCGCGCTGGGGCTCGACCCGCGGCTGGCCAAGGTCCTCGCGGTCTGCGCCAGCTTCGTCCTGACCTGGCTGCTGCGCGAAAAGATCGTGTTCCGCGCGAGCGTGTCGCCATGAGCCTGGTCGAGCGCCGCCGCCCGGCGTTCGGCCGCGAGCTGCTGGCGCGCGCCGGGCTCGCTTGGCTGATGGTCTGCGCGGTGCTGCTGGCGACCAGCGCCGGGGCGATCCTCGCCGGCCGCTTTCCCGATCCCGACGACGCGTTGCGCCTGATCCAGGTGCGCGATCTGCTCGGCGGGCAGGGCTGGTTCGACCTCGCCCAGCACCGTATCGACGCCGCGCACGGCGGGACGGCGATGCACTGGTCGCGGCTGGTCGACCTGCCGCTCGTGGGAGCGATCCTGCTGCTCACCCCGCTGTTCGGATCGGCAATGGCCGAAACCATAGCGATCGTTGCCGTGCCGCTGATGACGCTAGGCGTCGCGATGCTGCTCGCCGGGCGGATCGCCTGGCGGCTGATCGGGGCGGAGGCGGCGAGTTTCGCCTGTCTCGCCATTGCGCTGTCGGTGCCGGTGATCGGGCAGATGCGGCCGCTCAGGATCGATCACCACGGCTGGCAGATCGTGCTCGCGCTGGTCGCGGTCAACGCGCTGATGGCGCGCAATCCGCGCAAGGGCGGCTGGATCGCGGGGCTGGCGCTCGCCGTCTGGCTGGCGATTTCGCTCGAAGGCTTACCGATGACGCTGGCGGTCGCCGCCATCGCCGCGCTGCGCTGGCTGCGCGCGCGCGAGCGCGGCTGGCTGGTCGGACTGGTGCAAGGGCTGGCGGTCGGCAGCGCCGCGCTGTTCGCCGCTACCCGCGGGCTGGGCGATCTCGCCGCGCGCTGCGACGCAGTTTCGCCGGTCCACTTGTGGGCCTTCGCCTGGGGCGCGGTCTCGCTGACTGCGCTGGCCCGGATCAAGCTCTTGCCGCCGATCAGCGCGGTCGCCGGGTTCATCCTGATCGGCGGCGTCGCGCTGGCGCTGTTCGCGCTCGCCGCGCCGCAGTGCACGACCGGAACCTTCGACATGCTCGATCCGGTGGTGCGGCATTACTGGTACGACAACGTCGGCGAAGGCCTGCCGGTATGGCGGCAGGACGCCTCGACGCTGCTCCAGACCGTGCTTCCGCCGCTGGTCGGACTGTGGGCCTGCCGCAGGCTTGCGCAGCGCTCGCGCGAGTGGCTGCGGCTATGGTGGACCGACTATATGCTGCTGCTCGGCGCCGCGCTGGTGCTGGCGCTGCTGGTCACCCGCGCCGGGGCGGTCGCGGGCGCGCTCGCCGCGGTGCCGCTGGGCTGGCAGCTACGCGAATGGTTCGCCGCCGCCCAGCGCCGCT
>JBOHIC010000172.1:0-7930 GCA_050725835.1 Novosphingobium sp. | reverse complement strand
CCTGGAGCTGCGCGTCGCTCGGCTCGATCGCAGCGGTGAAAGCGGCCGAGGGGATCAGCGCGATCCCGCCGCCCCGCCGTTCCTTGAGCAGCCTGGCGTATTGCAGCGCCATCGCATCGGGGAAGGTTGCGCCGAATGCGGCAGGGACCAGCAGCTGGCGGGCGACGATGTTGGCGGTGAAATCCTCGCGCACTTTGGCGTCGGTGAGACCGAGCTGGGCGAGCGCGATGCGATACGATTCGTCGGTGAGCTGCCCGTCTAGACCTTTGAACGCCGGGGTCGCGCCGATCTGGCGGTCGAGCATGCGTTTTCCCGCGACGATCCCATGGTCGACGCCGAATTCGACCATCGCGAACCGGTCGATCAGCGAATCGAGCAAGTCGGGCAGCGCGCCGCGGGCGACCAACGCGCGCATCGCCACTCGTGGATCCTCGTCGCGAAGCCGCTCGAGCGTGCTGGTCGCGGCGCTGCGCAATGCGTCCTGGGAGATGTCCTTGCCGCCGACCTTGGCGACGTTGGTACCGCTCGCGCCGCCGCTCAGCCCGCCGTAGCCCGCGATGTCGCCCCCGGCGAAAGCCAGCATCAGCAGGGCGAGGAAGCCGATGGTGATGCCGACCCCGAACTTGGAACTGGCGAAACTGCGGAAGGTCTGGAGCATCGAGGGACAGCCTGCACTTGGCGCGCGGCCACGGCCGCCGGAAAGCGCGGGCTTTAGGCAGATTGGCGGCGTCCCGCAATGGTCGCAGGGCGGTGGTTTGCGGCAGGCCGTTTTGACATAGCAGTCGCCGCTGCCTAGCAGCGCCGCGGATCGGCCCGATTCCCTTCGCGGGCGGGCGCCAACAGGGGCAGTCATGGCGAACCGGCCTTACATCGTCGGCAACTGGAAGATGAACGGCAGCCGCGCGGCGCTGAGCGAGGCGCGCGCGATCGACCGCGGCGCAGCGCGCTATCCCGGCGCGCAGGTCGCGCTCGCCCCGCCGTTCACGCTGATTTCGGCGATGGCCGAGGCGGTCCAGGACATCGCCGTGGGCGGGCAGGATTGCCACGCCGAAGCCGCCGGCGCGTTCACCGGCGACGTGTCCGCGCCGCTCCTCGCCGACGCCGGAGCGAGTTTCGCGATCGTCGGCCACAGCGAACGCCGCGAGCGTCACGGCGAAACCGACGCGGCGGTCCGGGCCAAGGCCGAATGCGCGCTCGAAGCCGGGCTGGGCGTGATCGTCTGCGTCGGCGAGACCGAGGCGCAGCGCGAGGCGGGCCAGGCCGAGGCGGTGGTCGCCAAACAGCTCGACGGATCGCTCCCGCGCGGCGAAGGTGCGGCCGAGAAACTCTCGGTGGCCTACGAGCCGGTGTGGGCGATCGGCACCGGACGGGTGCCTTCGGTCGAAGACGTTGGCGCGATTCACCGGGCGATCCGCACCAGGCTCGATACCATCTATGGCGAGGCTGGGGCCGAAATCCGCATCCTCTACGGCGGCTCGGTCAACGCCGGCAACGCCGCCGAACTGCTCGCCGCGGACGAGGTCGGCGGGGCGCTGGTCGGCGGGGCGAGCCTGACCGCCGAGAGCTTCCTCCAGATCGTTGCCGCCGCGGCCGAACCCGATCCGGCCTGAAGGCGCCCCAGACACCGGCATTGCGCCGAGCCTCCCGCGCTCCTAGATGCGCGGCAACGCGAAACCGAACGAGACGTCCATGTCGATCTACATTTTCCTCATCGTGGTCCAGGCGCTGATCGCCGCGGCGCTGGTCGGGGTGATCCTGATGCAGCAGTCCGAAGGCGGCGGGCTCGGTGTCGGCGGCAGCCCCACCGGGCTGATGTCGGCGCGCGGCGCGGCCTCGTTCCTGACCCGCGCGACTGCGTTCCTCGCGATCGCCTTCGTGGTGCTGTCGATCGCGCTCGCCGCGATCGCCGCTTCGACCAATGCCGCGCCCAAGGTCGATACGTCGGTTGCGCCGGCCAGCCTGCCCGCCACCGCGCCGCTCCAGCCGGTGGCCAGCCCGGCCGCGAGCCCCGACCCGATCGACGCTCCCGCCAAGCAATAGGCTAACCCAACATCCGGTCGTGGTGAGGAGCGGAAATTGGTCTTCGCTGTCCACCCGCTGTGGACTCATCCAACGCGGCGCTTGCCGATTGCCCCCCAACCGGCTTAAGGCGCGATTCCCATGGCGCGGTATATTTTTATCACCGGCGGCGTGGTCTCCTCGCTCGGCAAGGGACTGATGGCGGCAAGCCTCGCGGCGCTGCTCCAGGCTCGCGGGTTCAAGGTCCGCATCCGCAAGTTCGATCCCTATCTCAACGTCGATCCGGGGACGATGAGTCCCTACCAGCACGGCGAGGTTTACGTCACCGACGACGGGGCCGAGACCGACCTCGACCTGGGCCATTACGAACGCTTCACCGGCGTCTCGGCGCGGCAGGCGGACAATATCACCAGCGGGCGGGTGTACCGCGACATCATCGCCAAGGAGCGCCGCGGCGACTATCTTGGCGCGACGGTCCAGGTGATCCCGCACGTCACCGACGCGATCAAGGAATTCGCGCTCGCAGAAACCGAGGACCTCGATTTCGTGCTGTGCGAGATCGGCGGCACCGTCGGCGACATCGAAGGGCTGCCGTTCATCGAGGCGCTGCGCCAGCTCAGGAACGAGTTGGGGCGCGAGGCGACCTGTTCGGTCCACGTCACGCTGGTCCCCTACATCGCCGCGGCGGGCGAATTGAAGACCAAGCCAACCCAACATTCGGTGCGCGAGATGACCGGGCTGGGGATCCAGCCCGATATCCTGCTGTGCCGCTGCGAGCATCCGCTGCCCGACAGCGAACGCGCCAAGATCGCGCTGTTCTGCAACGTCCGCAAGGAAGCCGTAATCCCAGCGCTCGACGCCAGCAGCATCTATGCGGTGCCGCTGCAATATCACGCCGAAGGGCTCGACGCCGAGGTGCTACGGCATTTCGGGATGACCAGCCCGGCGCCCGACCTGTCGCGCTGGGACGACATCGTCGATCGCTATCAGCACCCCGAAGGGGAGGTGACGATCGGCGTGGTCGGCAAGTACGTCGGGCTGCAGGACGCCTACAAAAGCCTCAACGAAGCGCTGGTCCACGGCGGAATGGCCAACCGGGTGCGGGTCAACATCCGCTGGATCGACGCTGAGCTATTCGAAGCCGGCGACGACGAGATCGCCGCCAAGCTCGAGCCGATGCACGGCATCCTGGTGCCCGGCGGGTTCGGGGTGCGCGGCTCGGAAGGCAAGATCGCCTCTGTCCGTTTCGCGCGCGAGCGCAAGGTTCCGTTTTTCGGGATCTGCCTCGGGATGCAGATGGCCTGCATCGAGGGCGCGCGGAACACCGCGGGGATCGCCGCAGCGAGCTCGACCGAATTCGGCGAAACCGCCGAGCCGGTGGTCGGGATCATCACCGAATGGATGAGCCCCGAGGGCCTCCAGCAGCGCGGCGCCGACACCGATCTCGGCGGGACCATGCGGCTCGGCGCTTACGAGGCGCGGCTTTCGGGCAACAGCCACGTGTCGGCGATTTACGGCGGGGCGACCGCGATCAGCGAGCGCCATCGCCACCGCTACGAAGTAAACGGCGGCTACAAGGATGCGCTCGAGCGCGGCGGGCTGGTGTTTTCGGGGATGTCGCCCGACGGGCTGCTGCCCGAAATCGTCGAGCGGCCCGACCATCCGTGGTTCGTCGGGGTGCAGTTCCACCCCGAACTCAAGAGCCGCCCGTTCGATCCGCACCCGCTGTTCGCCGGGTTCATCGGCGCGGCGCTGGCGCAGGCGCGGCTGGTTTGATCTGTCCCCCAGGGGCATAATAAATATTCAAGCGATTTCCGAACTGTAGTCGCGAAACCGCGTCCGCAGTGGCGGGTTGGCGGGTTTCTGCAATTTCCCGCTTACCTGCGCGGCGCTATATGGCCCGGGCCGAGGGTCGCAAATCCTTCAAGCGATTGGTTTGGCGAGCTTGTCGCCCGGATCGTCTTCTGCGACCCGGACGTTCGGGGCCGACGAGGCGGCGTTTCGGCGTCGTGGGGGCGGAGCTTTCGGGCTCCGCCCCCGAACCATTCCAGAGTCGGATGACATTACATTGGAGCGCTGGTCTCCCCTCCCCGGTGGGGAGGGGCCGGGGGTGGGGGCTCAACGCTGGCGTGGAACCCCCATCCCCACCCTTCCCCACCGGGGAAGGGCTCTGAGATCCGACCCAATGTCATCACGCTCTAGGCGGCCTTCGGCTCGTCCGCCGGGACCACCGAGAGCGAGCGCTGGGTGCCGACCGCGATGGTCTTGGGCTTCATCGCCTCGGGCACTTCGCGCACCAGGTCGATCGTCAGCAAGCCGTCCTCGAGGTTGGCGTTATCGACGCGGACGAAGTCGGCCAGCTCGAAGCGCCGCTCGAAGCCGCGCTGGGCGATCCCGACGTGGAGGAAATCGCCGGTATCGCCTTCGGGCTTGCGGCCCTGGACGACGAGCAGGTTCTGCTG
The DNA here is from genome assembly GCA_050725835.1 of Novosphingobium sp. Classification (GTDB taxonomy): domain Bacteria; phylum Pseudomonadota; class Alphaproteobacteria; order Sphingomonadales; family Sphingomonadaceae; genus Novosphingobium. The sequence goes on along the minus strand of JBOHIC010000172.1, from coordinate 3,449 downwards.
TGCGGTGATCTCGATGTCGTCGCTCTTGAACCCGGCGACAGCGAGGGTGATGCGGTAGGCGTCCTCGCCGCGGCGCTCGATGTTGAACGGCGGGTAATTGTCGCCGCCGGCGCCGGCGCGGGCGGTGTTCTCGAGCAGGTCGAACAGGTGCTCGAATCCGACGGTGCTGCGGCGGTAGGGGGTGAAATCGAAACGGTTCATGGCAAAAATCCTCTGGTGAGCAATTTTCGGATGGGAAGCCCCGAAGGCGCTTCCCGGCGGCATGGCCCGTGCGGGAACCATGACACCGCCCGCGAGATATGTTAGCGCCGCGCCGTTTCAAGGGGTTCGCACGTGTCCACACCGAGGGTCGAAATCTACACCAGCTGGGGCTGCGGCTACTGCGTCCGCGCCAAGGCGCTGCTCGACGCCAAGGGCGTGGATTATGCCGAATACGACGTGACCATGGGCGGACCGAAGAAAGCCGAAATGCGCGAGCGCGTGCCCGGGGCGATGACCGTGCCGCAGATCCTGATCGGCGGCCGCGCGGTCGGCGGGAGCGACGAACTTGCGGCGCTCGATCATGCGGGCAAGCTCGACGCGCTGCTGGGGCGCTGATGCACAAGATCGCGGTCCTCCAGATGACCGCCGGGATCGACCCGGCGCAGAATGCGGCGACGCTGGTCGAGGCGATCGGCGCGGCGGGGATGGCGGGGGCGACGATGGTGTTCACGCCAGAGATGTCCGGCCTGCTCGACCGCGACCGGGCGCGGGCGGCGGCGCATGTAGTCGCCGAGGCCGACAACCCGGCGCTCGCAGCGGCGCGCGAAGCGGCGGCGCGGGCCGGGGTGTGGGTCGCACTCGGCTCGCTCGCCCTGGCGCGCGAGGATGGGAAGTGGGCCAACCGCAGCTTCGTGATCGACGCCGCTGGGAACATCGCCGCGCGCTACGACAAGCTCCACATGTTCGACGTCGATCTCGCCACCGGCGAGTCCTGGCGCGAGAGCAACGCCTATGCCGCGGGCGAGGGGCTGGCGGTGGTCGAAACTCCGCTCGGCCGGCTCGGGCTGACGGTGTGCTACGATCTGCGCTTCCCGGCGCTGTTCGAGGCGCTGGGGCAGGCGCGCTGCGACGTCATCGCGATCCCCGCCGCCTTCACCGTGCCGACCGGCGCGGCGCATTGGCACGTCCTCCAGCGCGCCCGCGCGATCGAGGCGAGCGCCTATGTGATCGCCGCCGCCCAGGTCGGCCGCCACGCCGACGGGCGCGAGACATATGGGCATTCTCTGGTGGTCGATCCGTGGGGCGAGGTGCTGCTCGACATGGGCGAGGCCGAGGCCGCGCTGGGCTTCGCCGAGCTCGATTCCGCGCGCATCGCCGAAGTCCGTGCGCAAGTGCCGAGCCTCGCCAACCGGCGGCCGATCCCGGGGCTGTCCGCGTGATCGTGTTCGACCTCGCCTGCGCAGCCACCGGGCACCGCTTCGAAGGCTGGTTCGCCTCGTCGCGCGACTTCGCGAGCCAGCAAGCGCGCGGTCTGGTGGCGTGCCCCGAATGCGGCTGCCCCGATGTCGCCAAGGCGCCGATGGCCCCCGCGGTCGGGCGCAAGGGCAACCAGCTGGTCGCGGCCAAACCGCAAGGCAAGCAGGCTGTCGCCGGTGGGAAATTGTCGCCCGAAGCGGCCAAGGCGCTCCACGCGCTGGCGCAGATGCAGGCGGAGGCGCTCAAGCAGTCGCGCTGGGTCGGCGAAGGCTTCGCCGAGCAATCGCGCGCCCAGCACTACGGCGAGGCGGAGGCCGAAACCATCCACGGCCAGGCGACGCTCGCCGAGGCCAAGGAACTGCACGACGAAGGTATCGCAGTGAACCCGCTGCCGTTCCCGGTCGCCCCGCCCGACGAGACGCACTGATTGCGCCGCCCTTGGCGCTCGCCTATGCGAGCCGCGGGCGCCCGTAGCTCAGCAGGATAGAGCATCAGATTCCTAATCTGGGGGCCGTGGGTTCGAATCCCGCCGGGCGCACCAATCGCTACTCCGCCGTATTCGCCTCGTGTAGCCAGGCCGCGTGCTTGGGCGCCTTCTTCGTCACGCTCCATTCCTCGAGCATCGGCGCGGCCACGCGCTTGAGTTCGGCGTATTGCTCGGCCGTGCCGATGTCGGCGGCGAGTTCGATGCGGTGGCCGTTGGGGTCGAAGAAATAGATCGACTGGAAGATGCCGTGGTGAGTCGGGCCGAGCACCTCGACGCCTTCGGCCTCGATGTGGGCTTTGGCGGTGAGCAGGGCCTCGACACTGGGCACGCGGAAGGCGAGGTGCTGGACCCACACCGGAGTCTGCTCGTCGCGGCCCATCGCGGGCTGGCCCGGCAGCTCGAAGAAGGCGAGGACGTTGCCGTTCCCGGCCTCAAGGAAGACGTGCATGTAGGGATCGAACTCGCCGGTCGAGGGGACGTGATCCTCGCTGAACGCGGTCGAGTAATCCATCCCGAGGACGCGGGCGTACCAGTCCACCGTCTCCTTGGCGTCCCTGCAGCGGTAAGCGGCGTGGTGGATGCCGGCGAGGGTTACGGGGTGTTCGGCCATGGGTCGATCTCCATTGTTCACGGATGACGCTCGAGGACGATGTCGCGGCGCGCGATAGCTATGCCGTCACTGCCCGCGACCAGAGCGACGATTCCGCCGCCGCCTTGGTTGATGGCCTTGCGGCGATACGCAGGGGTCACGCCGAATTCTCCGTCGAACACGATCTCGTCGATCCAGTATGGGCGCTTGCCCGGTTCCAGAACGGTCAGGTGAATATGCGCGGGCATCGCTTCGCGGGGATAGGGCGCGGGCTTGATGGTGTCGAAGGCATAGGAGCCGTCGGCGCCGGTCTTGACCCACCCGCGCAGGCGACCGTGGCGCCGCGACCATTCGCTGGCGTTCGAGCCATCGGCGTACAGACCCTGGGCATTGGTCTGATAGGCGTAGATCACGACACCCGGGGCGGGGGTGCTGCCATCGGCTTGGTACACCGTGCCGGTCACGCGCAATGGCTCGCCCGGTTCCGAAACCGGACCGATCCGGGCATGGGCAGCCAGCTTGGCGAGATCGGTCTCGAGAACACCCTCGCAACCTTCGCATTGGTAAAGATTGGGCCGCGCGCCATCGTTCTCGGGAGCGGCGTTCGCGCCCGTCCCCCCGCAAGATGCCGCAAAGGCAGTCATGCCGACCAGGCAGGTTCGCCGGGATACCAGGGTCATGCTTGCGCTGCTCCTTCCACTTGCAGCACGCCGCGCGCGATCTGGTCGCGCTCGATGCTTTCGAACAGCGCCTTGAAATTGCCCTCGCCGAAGCCTTCGTCGCCGCGGCGCTGGATGAACTCGAAGAACACCGGGCCGACCTGGGTTTCCGAGAAGATCTGCAGCAGCAGCCGCGGGGTGCCGCCCTCGGTGGTGCCATCGAGCAGGATGCCGCGCTTCTGCAGCTCATCCGCCG
>JBOHIC010000171.1:0-19388 GCA_050725835.1 Novosphingobium sp. | reverse complement strand
ATCACGATTACGACGTGAAGATGCGCAACGTCACCAAGTTCCTCGGCGAGGGCGACAAGGTCAAGCTGACCCTGCGCTTCCGCGGCCGCGAGATGAGCCACCAGCAATTGGGCATGAACCTGCTGCGCCGGGTGCAGGACGATGTGGTCGAGATCGCCAAGGTCGAAAGCTTTCCCCGGCTCGAAGGCCGCCAGATGCTGATGGTGCTGGCGCCCAAATAGGGAGACGTTCGGCAATGGCGCGCACCGGCAGGATCGAGCGCAAGACCCACGAGACAGAGATCCTGGTCGAGGTGAACCTCGACGGGAGTGGGGTCTATGCGGTTTCCACCGGGATCGGCTTCCTCGATCACATGATCGAGCAGTTTTCGCGCCATTCGCTGATCGACCTGACGCTCAAGGTGGCGGGCGACCTTCACGTCGACCAGCACCACACCTGCGAGGACAGCGCGATTGCGCTGGGCCAGGCGATCCTCGCCGCGCTCGGCGACAAGGCCGGGATCGGGCGCTACGGCGCGGCCTATTCGCCGATGGACGAGACCCTGACCCGCGTCGCGCTCGACATCTCGGGGCGGCCGTTCCTGGTGTGGAACGCGCGGTTTTCCCAGGAGAAGCTGGGCGAGCTCGACACCGAACTGGTCGAGCACTGGTTCCACTCGGTCGCCCAGGCGGCGGGGATCACGCTCCACGTCGAACTGCTCTATGGGGCCAACAACCACCACATCTGCGAGAGCATCTACAAAGGCTTCGCCCGGGCGATGCGCACCGCGGTGGAACGCGATCCGCGCAAGGGCGAGGCGATTCCATCGACCAAAGGCCAGCTCGGTGGCTGAGATTGTCGCGCTGGTCGATTACGGCGCGGGCAATCTCCAGTCGGTCGCCAATGCGCTGAAGACTGCCGGGGCGGAGAGCGTCGCGGTCACCGCCGACCCCGATGTGGTCCGCGCCGCCGACCGCATCGTCCTTCCAGGAGTCGGCAGTTTCAAGGCCTGCGCCGAAGGGCTGAACGCGATTCCCCACCTGGTCGAGGCGATGCGCGAGCGGGTCTTCGTCGGCGGCGCGCCGTTCCTCGGGATCTGCGTCGGCATGCAGCTCCTCGCCACCCGCGGGCTCGAGCACGGGGCGACCCCGGGGCTCGACTGGATCGCCGGCGAGGTCCGCGAAATCGAGGTTGCCGACCCGGCGATCAAGGTTCCGCACATGGGCTGGAACGAAGTCGCGCCGATGCCGCACAACGACGGCGCCGCGTTGATCGAGCCGGGCGAGGCCTATTTCCTCCATTCGTACCACTTCGTCGCCGCCGACGGCGCGCATGTCGCCGCGCTGACCGATCACGGCCGCAGCGTGGTCGCCGCGGTGGCGCGCGACAACCTGCTCGGGGTCCAGTTCCACCCGGAAAAGAGCCAGGCTTACGGCCTCGCGCTGCTAGCGCGGTTTCTCGACTGGAAACCCTAGCGGCGGAACCCTATGCTCCGCCCCGGCATTCATTGCGGATGGGCTTTTCCTCCGACCGGCTGATTTTCGGACCCGGCGACGTCGATCTGGCGCGCTCGCCGCTGGCGGGCAGGATCGCCGCCGAGACTTACGTGCTCGGCGCGTTCAACCCGGGGATGACGCGGCTGGCGAACGGCAACCTGCTGCTGACGGTGCGCGTGGCCGAGGCGTTGCGCGAGCCGGTGCGGGATGGCCATATCCACGCGATTCGTTGGGCTGGCGGCGGTTATGTGCTCGACGCCTGGCCGCTCGACCGGGTCGATACGACCGATCCGCGCAGCTTCAAGATCCATGGCCTGGAGTGGCCGGTGATCGCGCTGACCTCGCTGTCGTGGCTGCTCCCGGTCGAACTCGATCCCGATGGGCTTGAGGTGCGCGCGGTGCACTATGGCCGCGCGATCGCCCCGGCGGCCTCGTGGCAGTGTTACGGGATCGAGGACGCGCGGATCAGCCGGGTGGGCGGGCGCTTCCTGATGACAGTCTGCACGGTCAGCCCCGAGCGTCACGCGACCGCGCTCTATTCGTCCGACGACGGTTTGGGCTGGCGCTGCGAGGGCATCGTGCTCGATCACCAGAACAAGGACATGCTGATCTTCGAAGGGCTGGTCGGCGGGTTCTACTTCGCCCAGACCCGCCCGCTCGGGAGCCTGTGGTTCGCATATCCGCCGGGCAGCGAATGGGCGCCCGGACCATCGATCAACCTCGCCTCTTCGTTCGACGCGCGCCACTGGCAGCCGCGGCTCGAGCCGGGGCTGCGCCCCCACGCGGCGAGTGCACACACCGCGCGGATGGGCGGGGGGACGCCGCCGATCCTCACCGATGTGGCGGGCAGGCGCGGCTGGCTGAGCCTGTGGCACGGGGTCGAGCCCAACAGCGGGATCGGGACCTACCGCACCTACTGGTCGTTGCTCGATCCGGACGAGCCGTGGCGGGTGATCGCCGGGAGCCAAGATCCGCTGCTCGAACCCAAACCGGAGCTGACCGCGCCGCTGGCCCAGCAGGTGTACGTGGACGGCGTGGTTTTCACGACCGGGATCGCCGACGCCGGCGACCATTTCGTCGTCGCCAGCGGCGAGGCCGACCTCGCCTGCCGGATCACCCATGTGCCCAAGTCGGCCTTCCGCTGACCGTGCGGCGCTGCTAGGCGCGGCCTCGCGATGATCGTGTTCCCCGCCATCGACCTCAAGGCCGGCCAGGTCGTGCGCCTGGCCGAGGGAGACATGGCCCGCGCCACGGTTTACGGCGATGACCCGGCGGCGCAGGCGCTGGCCTTCGCCGAAGCGGGTTCGCAGTTCCTCCACGTGGTCGATCTCGACGGCTCGTTCGCGGGCCGGGCGGAGAACCGCGGTGCGGTCGAAGCCATCGTCGCCGCCTTTCCCGGCCACGTCCAGCTCGGCGGAGGCATCCGCACCCGCGAGGCGGTTTCGGGCTGGTTCGACCTCGGGGTGAGCCGGGTGGTGATGGGCACCGCAGCGCTCAAGGACCCCGACTTCGTGCGCGACATGGCGGCCGAATTCCCCGGCGGGATCGTCGTCGCGGTCGATGCGAAGGACGGCCTGGTCGCGACCGAGGGCTGGGCCGCACTCTCCGACGTTCCGGTCGCCGACCTCGCGCGCCGTTTCGAGGACGCCGGGGTCGCCAGCCTGCTGTTCACCGATATCGGCCGCGACGGGCTGCTGACGGGTTGCAACATCGAGGCGACGGTGGATCTCGCGCGCAGCGTCGACCTGCCGGTGATCGCGAGCGGCGGGGTCAAAGGCCTCGACGACATCCGCATGCTCTCGCTCTACGCCGACGACGGGATCGAGGGCGTGATCACCGGGCGCGCGCTTTATGACGGGCGGCTAGATCTCGCCGCGGCGATCGCGATGGCGAACCGCGCATGACCGTCCGCGTCCGCGTCATCCCATGCCTCGATGTCCGCGACGGGCGGGTGGTCAAGGGGGTCCGGTTCGTCGATCTCAAGGACGCCGGCGACCCGGTCGAGCAGGCCCGCGCCTATGACCTCGCGGGGGCGGACGAGCTGTGTTTCCTCGACATCTCGGCCAGCCACGAGAGGCGCGGGACGCTGCTCGACGTGGTGCGGCGGACTGCCGAGGTCTGCTTCATGCCGCTCACCGTCGGCGGCGGGGTGCGCTCGGTCGAAGACGCGCGGGCGTTGCTGCTCGCCGGGGCGGACAAGGTTGCGGTCAACTCCGCCGCGGTGGCGCGGCCGGAGGTGGTCGGCGAGATTGCGGCGAAGTTCGGCAGCCAGTGCGTGGTCGCCTCGGTCGACGCGAAGCGGACGGGCGCGGGCTGGGAAATCTTCACCCACGGCGGCCGCCGCGCCACCGGGATCGACGCGGTCGCCCATGCGGTGCGGCTGGCAGAGCTCGGCGCGGGCGAGCTCCTGGTCACTTCGATGGACGGCGACGGCACTCAGTCCGGCTATGATCTCGCGCTAACCCGCGCCGTCGCCGATGCGGTTTCGGTGCCGGTGGTGGCAAGCGGCGGAGTCGGAACGCTCGAGCACCTCGTTGAAGGCGTGACCGAGGGTCACGCCAGCGCGGTCCTCGCCGCCTCGATCTTCCATTTCGGCACCCACACCATCGCCGAGGCTCACGCCGCCTTGCGCGCCGCGGGCATCCCGGCGCGCGGCTAAACGTCGGATTTCCTGACAGAAGCGCGCTCCCGCCGATTCCGGTTAACCACCGCACCCCGCCGCCACTGCGCAACCGGGCAGGAGGGCACGAAACTTGCGTTAACCTCTTCTGGACAAAGGGGAGTTGCGACAATTCATCCGCGGTGGGGCATGGTCGTGGCGCTGGCAATCGCCGGGTTCGGCTTTGCCGCGCCGGCGGGGGCGAACGACTGGGTTTCGGTTCCCGAGCCCAACGACACTACGCTCTTCGCGCTCGGCGTCGCAGGCCTGATCGTCGGCCGCTACGCCGCGAGGCGAAAGCCGCCAAAAGACTGAGGGACTTGCCAGCGCGCCGCCGGTTCTCTCCTTTCCGGCAGCAACGGCAAGACCCACGGGGGGCGTTCGGAACGGCAGTCCGGCGCCCCCTTCTTGTTTGCCGGCTTGACCCTTCGCCCCGCCCGCCGCATTCCCCCGCGGCGATGACCGACACGCTCCACCGCCTCGCCGCGACGATCGCCGAGCGCCGCAATGCCGACCCGGCAGAGAGCTGGGTGGCGAAGCTGCACCAGCGCGGGCTACCGACAATCGCGCGCAAGTTCGGCGAGGAAGCGGTCGAAGTGACCGTCGCGGGGCTTTCGAGCAGCGCCGAGGAGCTTACCGCCGAAGCCGCCGACGCGCTGTTCCACCTGCTGGTGCTGCTCGACGCGCGCGGGGTAAGCCTCGACGCGGTGCTCGCCGAGCTCGAACGCCGCGAGGGGACAAGCGGGATCGCCGAAAGGGCGGCGCGCTGATGCCGATCGACGCCACTTTGCCGTACGACAATGGCAACATCTTCGCCAAAATCCTGCGGGGCGAAATCCCCAACCGCACGGTTTACGACGACGAGTGGGCGCTCGCTTTCCACGACATCGCCCCGCAGGCGCCCACGCATATCCTGGTGATCCCCAAGGGCGCATACGTCAGCTGGGACGACTTTTCCGCGCGCGCCAGCGCGCAGGAAATCGCCGGTTTCGTCCGCGCGGTCGGTCATGTCGCGCGCGAAGCCGGGCTGGTCGCGCCGGGCTACCGCCTGCTCGCCAACACCGGGGGCGATGCGCACCAGGAAGTCCCGCACTTTCACGTCCACGTGTTCGCGGGCAAGCCGCTCGGCCCGATGCTGGCGCGGTAAGCCGCGCGCGGGGTTGCCCTGCGACTCGCCGCGCGGCTAAGGCGGGGTCATGGCGGCAGCGCCCCAACCACCCTCCGGCCTGATCGACGGCAAGCTCCACCGCTTCGCGGTGCGCGCCTATTTCGAGGACACCGACCTTTCGGGGGTGGTCTATCACGCCAACTACCTGCGCTGGTTCGAGCGTGCGCGCTCGGACTTCGTGCGGCTGCTCGGGATCGACCAGCGCCGCGCGAACGAGGCGGGCGAGGGTGCGTTTGCCGTCGCCGAACTGACCATCCGCTACGCCGCTCCGGCGCGGCTCGACGATGTCGTGGTGATCGAAACCCGCCTCGAGGAACTGGGCGGAGCGAGCTGCCGGATGCACCAGCGCGCGCTCCTGGGTGACAAGTTGCTCGCCGAGGTGCGCGAGCGCGTCGGTTTCGTCGCGCCCGACGGCCGCCCGCTTCGCATTCCTGTGGCCTGGCGCGACGCCTTTGCCTCCATTCTCGACCAGGAACCCAAATGACCGTCCTCTCGTTCCTCGCCGTCTCCGCCGACGCCCCCGCGCACCTCGATCCGGTCAAGCTGTTCCGCGACGCCGATATCGTCGTCCAGGTGGTCATGGCCGGGCTGCTGCTCGCCTCGGTCTGGGTATGGACCATCATCATCGCCTTCGGCCTGCGCATCGCCGGGATCCGCAAGCACTGCGAAGCCTACGAGCGCGATTTCTGGCAGGCGGGCGATCTCGATGCTTTCCAGAAGGAGCGCGGACGCGCCGACATTCCCAGCGCACGCGTCGCCGGCGCGGGGATCGCCGAGTGGCGGCGCTCGACGGCAAGCAAGGCGGTCGATCGCGACGGCGCGCGCCAGCGGCTGGCGACGACGATGGACGCGGCGGTGGCGCACGAGGCCGACAACCTCGCCGAGCGGCTCAACTTTCTCGCTACCGTCGGCGCGGTCGCCCCGTTCGTCGGGCTGTTCGGCACGGTCTGGGGGATCATGAACTCGTTCTTCCAGATCGGGCAGCAGCAGAATTCCTCGCTCGCGGTGGTCGCGCCGGGGATTTCCGAGGCGCTGTTCGCCACCGCGATCGGGCTGTTCGCCGCGATCCCCGCGGTGATCGCCTACAACCGCTTCTCGCACCGGGTGAACCGCTTCGAAGCCCGCCTCCAGCGCTTCGCCGACCGCTTCCACGCGACGCTCAGCCGCGAGCTGGAGGCGGAGTGAGGTGGCCTTGCTTCAATCCTCCCCGGAACGGGGAGGTGGCAGCCCGCAGGGCTGACGGAGGGGCCGAGGGCTGTCCAATCCGCACTTCGGTTCATGGGGAGAGCAACCGGCCCCTCCGCCCCTGCGGGGCACCTCCCCGTTCCGGGGAGGATTTCTAAGTGGCCTTCACCGCCTCCCCCCGCCGCGCCCGGCGCGGGCGTGCGCCGATGGCGGAGATCAACGTCACCCCGCTGGTCGATGTCATGCTGGTGCTGCTGATCGTGTTCATGGTCACCGCGCCGCTGCTCACCGCCGGGGTTCCGATCGAGCTGCCCGAAAGCCGGGCCAAGGCGCTGGCGCAGGAGCAGAAGCCGGTGACGCTCAGCCTCGACCGCACCGGGCGGCTGTTTCTCGATGAAACCGAGGTGGCCGATGGGGCGCTGGCCGAGCGGCTCGCCTCGGTCCCGCGCAAGGCCGACGGCAGGCTGCCGCAGGTGACCCTGCGCGCCGATCGCGGGCTCGACTACGGGCGGGTGATGGCGGTGATGGGCGAGCTCAACCGCGCCGGGTTCACCAGCATCTCGCTGGTCACGTCTTCGGCCGCCTTGCCGGCGGTCATTGGCAGTTCACAATCGGCACCCTAGCGCATTAACCATGGCGACGAGAACCCTCACCCGCCACGAAGCCGCCGCGCTGGTCGTCGCGGCGGCGCTGCATGCCGCGCTTATTTGGTGGCTGGCGGTCTACCAACCTGCGCCCGAGCCGCTGCCCCCTCCGCAAGCGATCGCCGTCACGCTCAGCGACGAGATCGGCCTGACTTCGACCTCGCCCACCCCGAACGCCGATCAGCCCGCCGCCGCCGCGGCGCCCGAGCTCGGCGATGCTCCGCCCGAGCCTGCCCGGCTCGAACCGACCCCGATCCCCCGGCCGCAGCCGCGCGCACCCGAACGGGTGGTCCCCAAGCCGCCGGTCAAGGCCGGGCCGGTCCCGCCGCGCCCCATACCGACCGGCCGCCCCGGCGCGCCGCGAGTCGACCGCGATTTTCTCAAAGGCGTGAGCGGCGGCAGCGGCGAGAGCCAGTCGGCGCTGGTCCCGGCCTCGCAGATCGGGACGCAGGTCAAGTCCTCGCTGATCGGCGCGATCGCACGCGAGATCAAACCGCGCTGGGTCGCTCCGCAAGGGGCCGAGGTGGAGAATCTGGTGACCTTTGTCACGTTCAGTCTCAACCCGGATGGCTCGCTCGCTGGAATCTCCAGCGTTCGAACGACCGGACAGACCGACGCCAATCGTGCGCAGGTCGGACGCCATCAGGAGCAGGCGAGGCGCGCCATCCAGCTCGCCGCGCCGTTCAATCTCCCTTCCGAATACTACAACGCTTGGAAGCGCGTGGTCGACTTCCGCTTCGATAGAAGGCTCTCGCAATGAAGCGCGTATTTCTCCCGTTGGCGATTTTGGCTGCACCCGTTCTGGCGCAGCCGACCCCCACGCCGACTTCGCCGCCCGCCGAGGAAGGCCTCACCGGCGGTTCGGTGACCGACGAGAGCGAGTGGCAGGACCTCGGCATCGCGATTCCCGCCTTCGCCACCAACGCCGACGTCGCCACGCGAACCAGCGCCGGCTCGACCGGATCGCTCGGGCTCGCGCTCGGCCAGGTGATCACCGCCGATCTCAAGAATAACGGGCTGTTCAAGCCGGTCGGGCCGGAGGCGCTGCCGCGGATCGGGATCGAGCAGGTCCGCGCGCCGAGCTATGAGACCTGGAGCGGGCGCAGCGCCGAGATGCTGGTCCAGGGCTCTGTCCGCGCCGAGGGGGACGGGAACCTCCTGGTCTCGTGCTACCTCTACGACGTCGCCTTGAAGCAGCAGCTGGTCAGCGGCGCCTGGCGCGTCGGCCCGGGCGACTGGCGCCGCGCCGCGCACAAGTGCGCCGACATCGTCTATGCGCGGCTCTCGGGAGAAAGCCCGTTCTTCGACAGCCGCATCGCCTACATCGCAGAGACCGGGCCCAAGAACCGGCGGCTCAAGCGGCTCGCGGTGATGGATTCGGACGGGGCCAACCATCGCTACCTGACCACCGGCCAGGCCACCGCGCTGACCCCGCGCTATTCGCCCGACTACAAGTCGCTGCTTTATCTCAGCTATCTGAACGGCAACCCGCGGATCTACGTCTACGACCTCGCCAGCGACACCCAGCGGCTGATCACCCAGAGCCGCAACCCGACTTTCGCGCCGCGCTGGTCGCCCGACGGCAAGTGGGTACTCTATTCGATGGCGATCGGCGGCAACACCGACATCTACAAGATTTCGGCGAGCGGCGGCGGCGCGCCGATCAAGCTCACCGACACCCCCGGGATCGACGTCGGCGGCAGCTTCTCGCCCGATGGCTCGAAGATCGTCTTCGAGAGCGACCGTTCGGGCAGCCAGCAGGTCTATGTGATGGACGCGAATGGCGGCAACCAGAGCCGCATCAGCTTCTTCGGCGGGCGCGCGGCGACGCCCGAGTGGAGCCCGCGCGGCGATCAGATCGCCTTCACCCACATCGCCGGCAATTTCCGCATCGCGGTGATGAACCCCTCGGGCGGCGGGGTCCGCCACCTCACCGATAGCTGGCAGGACGAAGCCCCGACCTGGTCGCCCAACGGCCGCATCGTCCAGTTCTTCCGCACCGCCAAAGGGAGCGGCAAGACCGGCATATGGCAGGTCGACCTGACCGGGCGCAACGAGCGCCGGCTCGCCACCCCGGTCGACGGCTCGGACCCCGCGTGGGGACCGATCCAGCCCTGACCACGTTTTCACCCAGCATGGACGCGACAAGAACAAGGCCAAAGGAGACGCCATGACCGCCCCCCAATCCACCCTCAGGCCCATCGCCCTGGCCCTGATGCTCAGCGTTGCGATCGCCGGCTGCAGCAAGAAGCCGCCCAAGGTGCTCCCGCCCGATCCCGGCCCGGCGACGACCACCGACACCTCGGACGGCGGCGCGATGGGCGCGGTGCCGGGCAGCCAGGCCGATTTCGTCGCGCAGATGCTCGGCCAGGACACCATCCTGTTCGACACCGACCGCTACAACATCGACAGCGCCGACATGGCCGCACTCCAGACGCAGGCGCAGTGGCTGAGCAAGTACCCGACCAAGCGCGCGACGATCGAGGGTCACTGCGACGAACGCGGCACCCGCGACTACAACCTCGCGCTGGGCGAACGCCGCGCGAACGCCGCCAAGAACTACCTCGTCGGCCTCGGCATCGACGCCGGACGGCTCACCACGGTCAGCTACGGCAAGGAGCGCCCGATCGCGCTCGGCTCGAGCGAGGACGCCTGGGCCAGGAACCGCCGCGCGGTGACCGTGACCATCGATTGACGCACTTGCATCCGGCCATCGCCCACGCCTAGGGCTGGAAGCGATGGCCGGAACGCGCAGATCGGACAACTGGGGCTTCCCCCGCTGGGGCGGCTACGGCAAGTCGCGCGAGGCGACCACGCTGCGGCTGTGCGACCGCTTCGGCTGCAACGAGCCGGGCGCGTGCCCCGCGCCCAAATCGCCCAACAGCCCCGAGCGCTGGCTGTTCTGCCAGCGCCACGCCGCCGAATACAATTCGGGGTGGGACTATTTCGCCGGGCTGACCGCCGAGGAAGCCGCCGCGCGCGAGGCCAGCGAGCGCCAGACCCACGAGGGCTACAAGGAAAGCGCGCACTACGGCTGGGCTGGCTCGGGCGACGGCACCCGCAGCCGCGACGAGCTGCGCGCGCTCGACCTGCTCGAGCTCACCCCCGACGCCGATTTCGAGGCGATCCGCAAGGCCTACCGCGCCAAAGCCAAGGAGGTTCACCCCGACCTCCGCCCCGGCGACGAGGACGCCGCCAAGGCCTTCCAGGCGCTCCAACTGGCTTATGAAGTTCTACGTCAGGGCGAGGAACGCCGCGCATGGCAGGGGTGAGCGGGCTGCTGCGCAAGCTCATTGCGGGGAGCAACACGCGCAAGACCCGGCTCCACGACGAACTCGGCAACCGGATTTCGCTGGCGCGGCTGGCGCGCAACGGGCCGCGCGCGGGGCTTGGCTCTCTCCCAGCGAAGCTTGGCTACCGCGCGGTGCGGCCGTGGATATCCTACGACGCCCAGGCAGGGATCGCCCGGTTCCTGGACGGCAAGAAGCGGGTACTCGAATTCGGCTCGGGGATGTCCACCGTGTGGTACGCCGAACATGCCGGCGAGGTGGTCTCGATCGAAGACTACCGGCCGTGGTTCGAGCAGGTTTCGGGGATCATCGCGGCGCGCGGGGCGGACAACGTTCGTTACCGGTTCGCCGAAGCGGCGGACTACGCGGTGCTGTGCGCGGCCGAGCGCGGCGGCGGGTTCGACCTGATCATGATCGACGGCAGCCAGCGCGAGGCCTGCGCACGTCTCGCAATCGAACTCGTCCGCCCCGGCGGGATGATCTACCTCGACAATTCGGACAAGGCCTTCGGACCCGATACCGGCGACATCCCCGCCGCGCGCCGTCTGCTGCTCGACTTCGCGGTGCGCGATTGTGCCGAAGTCACCCGCTTCACCGACTTCGCCCCGACCCAGCTGTTCGTCCAGGAAGGGCTGATGGTCCGCCGCCTTGCCAAGCCGGGGGGCGCGGCATAGTCTTTCCGTAACAGACGTTCGGGGGGACTGACGATGGCAGGCGAGACGGATGCAGCGGTTGCGCCGGTAACCAAGGCGGCGCGGGTCGAAGCGCTCGACGTGCTCCGCGGGGTCGCGGTGCTCGGCATCCTCGCGATGAACATCACCGCCTTCGGGCTGCTGTTCCAGGCTTACGACAACCCGCTGGTCGATGGCGGCGCGACCGGCGCCAACCTGCTCGCGTGGAAGATTATCAACGTCGGCTTCGAAGGGACCATGCGCGGGATATTCTCGCTGCTGTTCGGCGCGGGGATCGTGCTGCTGACCGAGCGGATGGAACAGGCCGGGGCGGGGATTATGGCCGCCGAGGTCCACTTCCGGCGGATGCTATGGATGATGCTGTTCGGGATCGTCCACTGGACCCTGCTCTTGTGGACCGGCGAAATCCTCTTCGCCTACTCGATGTGCGGAATGCTGCTGTTCGCGCTGCGCAAGCTTTCGGCCAAGGTCCAGCTGATCATGGCGGGATCGCTGCTCGCGCTTGCCGCGCTGTTCATGGTCGGCGGCTACCAGGACGCGATCGCTTCGCATGACGCCGCGCAGGCCGCCGAAGCGGCCAAGGCGGGCGGGGCGAAGCTCACCGCCGAACAGGACAAGGCGATCGAAGGCTGGCAGGAGATGGTCTCACACACCACCCCGACGCCTGAGAACGAGGCCGATCAACGCTCGTGGCACGAAG
The DNA here is from genome assembly GCA_050725835.1 of Novosphingobium sp. Lineage (GTDB taxonomy): Bacteria > Pseudomonadota > Alphaproteobacteria > Sphingomonadales > Sphingomonadaceae > Novosphingobium. The sequence goes on along the minus strand of JBOHIC010000171.1, from coordinate 7,575 downwards.
GCTCCTACGCCAATGCGCTCGGGGGCCAGCTACCCGGCAGCTACGCCTTCCAGTGGACCGGCGCACCGCCTTGGCTGATCTTCGACATGATCCCGTTCATGCTGATCGGAATGGGGCTGCTCAAGCTGGGCGTACTTTCCGCGGCGAGGTCGATGCGGACCTACGCGCTGATGGCGCTGGTCGGTTATGCCATCGGCATTCCGCTCGGGCTGCGCGAGATGGACATCATCCTCGCCTCGAACTTCGGCCCGATGGGGTTTTCGCAAGCGATGGAAACCTATGAGGCAAGCCGCCTGGCGATGGTCGTCGGCCACCTCGGGGTGCTGCTGATGGCGATCAAGGCCGGGGCGCTCGGCCCCTTGCAGCGCGCGCTCGGCGCGGTCGGGCAGATGGCGCTGTCGAACTATCTCGCGCAGACGCTGATCTGCACCGCGCTGTTCTACGGCTTCGGCTTCGGGCTCTATTCGGACTTCGAGCGCTACCAGCTCTATTACGTGGTCTTCGCGATCTGGGCGGCGCAGCTGGTGTGGAGCCCGCTGTGGCTGGCGAACTTCCGCTTCGGCCCGTTCGAATGGCTGTGGCGCTCATTGACCTACTGGAAGCGCCAGCCGATGCGGCTGCGCGCCGGGGCGCCGGCGGGAGCGGTGGTAGCGGCGGGTTGAGTCGGTTGCTCGCTTGATCCATAGCCCTTCCCCAACGGGGAAGGGCTTTTCCGGTGCCATCCAACCGCTCCAAACCATTGAGTCGGATGACATTACATTGGAGCGCTGGTCTCCCCTCCCCGGTGGGGAGGGGCCGGGGGTGGGGGCGCAACGCTGGCGTGGAACCCCCATCCCAACCCTTCCCCACCGGGGAAGGGCTCTTAGATTCGACCCAATGTCATCACGCTCTAAACCGCCGCCAAGGCCTGGTCGAAATCGGCGATGAGGTCGTCGGGGTTTTCGATCCCGATCGAGATTCGCACGAGGTTGTCGGCGATGCCGAGCGCGGCCTTGCGATCGTCGGGGACCGAGAGGTGGGTCATGCTCGCCGGGTGGCTGGCGAGCGTCTCGGTCCCGCCGAGGCTGACCGCCAGCTTGGCGATCTTGAGGTGATCGAGGAAGCGGAAGCTCTCCGCCTCGCCGCCCTTGATGAACAGCGAAAAGGTGCTCCCCGCGCCGGTGCAGTGTCGATTGTAGATGTCCTGCTGGCGCGCGTCGGAAATCATCCCGAGATAGCCCAGCCCCTCGACCTTGGGATGATCGCGCAGGAAGCTGCAGACCTTGAGCGCGTTCTCGCCCGCGCGGTCCATTCTGAGCTCGACCGTCTCGAGGCTGCGCATCAGCATCCACGCGGTGTTGGGATCGACGATTCCGCCCATCGTATTGCGCAGCATCCGCACCGGGGTCATCCAGCGCTTCGCCCCCGCAATGCTGCCCGCGACGAGGTCCGAATGGCCGCCGACGTATTTGGTCAGCGAATAGACCACGATGTCCGACCCGTGATCGAGCGGGCGCGACCACAGCGGGCCGAGGAAGGTGTTGTCGATGGCGATCGGGCAATCCGCCCCCAGCACCGCGTCACGCGCATCGCGCACCGCCTCGACATCGACCAGGGCGTTGGTCGGATTGGCGGGGCTTTCGAGATAGACCATCGCCACTTTGCCGCCCTGCTTCGCGGCCTGGGCCTTGGCCTGTTCGAGAACCGCGTCGAGTTCCGCGCGGGTCGCCCCTGCGGGGAAATCGAGATAGGTCACACCGAACCGGCTCATGTGCTTGGCGACGAAGCCTTCGCTCGCGGCGTAGAGCGGGCCGGAGTGGACGATCACGTCGCCGGCGTTGCAGAAGGCCATGAACAGCACGCAGATCGCGGTCATCCCGCTCGAGAAGGTCAGCGCTTCCTCGGCCCCGTCCCAGATCGCCAGGCGGCCTTCGAGGATCTGCTGGTTAGGCCCGTTAAAGCGCGAATAGACCAGGCCTTCGGTCCCGCCGGGAACCTTGCCGGTGATCCCTTCGAAGAAGCGCTTGCCGTCTGCTGCGCTGGGGAAGGCGAAAGTGCTGGTGAGGAAAATGGGCGCCTTGAGGCTGCCCTCCGACAGCATCGGATCGTAGCCGTGGCCCATCATCAGCGTCGCAGGCGAGAGCTGATGGTTGCCGATCGCGGTGACCGCGGGCTTGGGTTTGCGCGAGGGAGTGGGAGTGTCGGTCATGGCTGGTTTCCTCAGGCCTGTCGCTCCCAGGGAGGCGGGAACCGATGGCAAGGGGCCGGGGCGCTAGCGTCCTAACCTCCGCAGGACGCATCTCCGCCGGCTCGCCGGACGCGGCCGCGCTTACCGCCCGCGCCAACCGATTTCAACTGCAACCATTTCGCCGGGACAGGCTTTAGTCGTCCTCGATCAAACTGCGCTCGCGGGTTTCGGGGAGGAGCAGCGTCGCCACCCCCGCCATCGCGATGACCAGCGCAACATAGCCGTAGAACAACCGCTCGTGCCCCGCGCCCTTGAGCGCGAGCGCGACCATTTCCACGGTCCCGGCGAAGATGGCGTTGCCGATCGAATAGGGCAGCGCCACCCCCAACCCGCGGATGTGCGCCGGGAACAGCTCGGCCTTCACCAGCGCGTTGTTGGCGCTGTAGCCGCTCTGCAGGGTCAGCGGGATCAGCAGCACCAGCACCGCCGCGACCGGCGAGGTGGTTTGCTCGAGCGTCAAAAACACCGGCACCGCGGCCAGCGCCCCGCCGATCCCGAACAGCAGCAGCATCGGCTTGCGCCCGAAGCGGTCGGCCAGCGCGCCGAACACCGGCTGCATCGCGGTGAACCAGAGCAGTGCGGCGGCGACGATGTAGGTCGCGGTAGCCTTGTCGAATCCGACCGAGTTGAACAGGTATTTCTGCATGTAGCTGGTGTAGGTGTAGGCGCCGAGCCCGCCCCCGGCCGAAAGCATGGCGACGAGGATGCTCTCGCGGCGATGCTCGCGCCACAGCAGCGCTGCGGTCGAGACCGGGCGGTCGACCGCCTGGTTCTCGAACGAGGGAGTTTCGGCAAGGTTGCGGCGCAGGAGGTAGACCCCCAGCGCGAGCAGCGCGCCGATGACGAACGGTACCCGCCAGCCCCACGCGGTCAGCTCGGCCTCGCTGAGGAAGCCTTGCAGGATCACCGCCACCGCGATCGCGCAGAGCTGCCCGCCGCACAGCGTCATGTACTGGAAGCTGGCCCAGAACCCGCGGTTGGCGCGTGGCGCCATTTCGGAGAGGTAGGTCGCGCTGGCGCCGTATTCGCCGCCGAGCGAGAGGCCTTGCAGCATCCGCGCGAGCAGCAGGATCGCCGGGCCGGCGATCCCCGCCATGGCATAGGTCGGGGCAACCGCGAGCAGCAGCGAGCCGCCGAACATCAGCCCGACCGACAGCGTCAACCCGGCCTTGCGGCCACGCGCGTCGGCGTAGCGGCCCATCACCCAGGCGCCGATCGGGCGCATCACGAAGCCCGCGGCGAAAATCGTCGCGGTGCTGAGGAGCTGCGCAGTCGGGTCGGCCTTGGGGAAGAAGACCGGGGCGAAATAGATCGCGAACGAGGCGTAAGCGAACCAGTCGTACCATTCGACCAGGTTCCCCGCCGAGCCGCCGATAATCGAAACCAACCGGTGGCGCGAAATGGCCAGAGAACCCTTGGCTTGCATTCCCACCCCCTCATGGCCTCGGCGCCGGGCTTAGCGGTCCCGGCCCGCGCGGGGAAGTCGTCGCTTTCCGGCTTGACCCGCCGCCGGGCCAGCGCCAGTTGTGCCGCGATGAGCGACAGCCCGCCCGACAGCCTGATCCCCTACGACGAGATCGTCCAGGAAGCGCTGCGCGCCGTGGTCGGCCGCGTGCTCGGCGAAGTCCAGGCCGCGGGCGGCACCCTGCCCGGCGAGCACCACTTCTACATCACCTTCAAGACCGGCGCGCCCGATGTGGCGATCCCGCCGCATCTCAAGGAACGCTTCCCCGACGAGATGACCATCGTCCTCCAGAACAAGTTTTGGGACCTTGCGGTGGACGACGAGGGCTTCCAGGTCGGGCTCTCGTTCAACCAGATCCCGGCCAAGCTGCAGATCCCCTTCGCGGCGATCACCGCTTTCGTCGATCCCGCGGTCGATTTCGGGCTGCAGTTCCAGACCGTGGTCGCCGGGCTCGACGCGCCCGAGCCGCACGACGAGGCCGAGAACGATTCGCCGGAACACGATGGCGGGGCGGACGTTGACCCGGGCGACGGCTCGAACGTCGTCACGGTTGATTTCGGCCGCAAGAAATAGCCGGCAGCTCCGGCGGGAGCGACTTCATGGCCAAACACAGCAAGATCACCCGCAAGACCGAAGCTGCGCTCGACGAGGCGGCCGAAACCGCCGAGGGAATCAGCCCCAATCCGATGACCAACCTGCTGATCGCCGACCTGGTGCTGCGCGGCGGCGGGCGTCTGATGCGCCACGCGGTCGAGCGCGGGATCCTCGGGCTCAAGTTCGCGCCGGGCAAGGCGAAGAACATCGTCAAGGGCCGGTCGATGGCGCAGACCCTGGTCGGCACCGCGCTGGCGCGGATCGCCACCCGCTCGGTCCCCGGCGCGCTGGTGGTCGGCGGGGGGATGCTCGCCAAGACGCTCTATGATCGCCGCAAGGGCAAAGCCGCGGCGCGCAGCGAAGGCGCGGCCGAGGTCGCCGAACAAGCGGAAAAGGGCAAGGCCGAGGGTTGATTCGGCAAGGCTACCTGCGCCATCAGCGCGCATGGCCGATACTCTGCAACGCCGCGGGCTGATGTTCATCCTTTCCTCGCCCTCGGGCGCGGGCAAAACCACCATCGCGCACATGCTGCTCGCCGAAGAGCCCGAGCTGTGCCCCTCGGTCTCGGCCACCACCCGCCCGATCCGCGGCGGCGAGACCGCCGGCGAGGACTATCATTTCGTCGACCAGGACGAGTTCGACCGGATGGTCGCCGACGAGGAATTCTACGAATGGGCCGAGGTCTTCGGCCACTGCTACGGCACCCCCAAGGCGCATATCCGCGCCGGGCTCAAGGACGGGCGCGATTACCTGTTCGACATCGACTGGCAGGGCACGCAGCAACTTTACCAGAAAGACCAACAGGACGTGGTGCGGGTGTTCATCCTCCCCCCCAGCCTGGGCGAACTCCAGCGCCGTCTGACCGAGCGCGGCACCGACAGCGCCGACGTAATTGCCGCGCGGATGGAGCGCGCCCGCGCCGAGATCAGCCACTGGGATGGCTACGACTATGTCGTGGTCAACGATGCGGCGCAGGCCTGCTTCGAAAAGGTCCGCGAAATCCTCCACGCCGAACGCATGAAGCGCGCCCGCCAGACCGGGCTGATCGGGTTCGTGCGGGAATTGATGCGGTAGCGTTTGTGCATTTAGCAACGAATCGCCCCTCCCCGGTGGGGAGGGGTTGGGGTGAGGGCTCTCCCGCCGCCGCCGAACCCCCATCCCAACCCTTCCCCAATGGGGAAGGGCTCGGGCGGTTCGACCGCACGTGAAAGCTCACAGCTAGATCGCTTCGGCGAAGTGGCTCGGCAGGTGGGCGTTGACGATCCCGCCGTCGACGGTCAGCGTCTCGCCGATGGTGTAGTCGCCCGCGCGGCTGGCGAGGTAGACCGCGGTCCCGCCCATGTCGAACTTGTCGCCGATGCGCTTGCTCGGGATGCCTTGCGCGGATTTCTCGGCCTGGTCGCGCGCGACCTTGTTCATGCTCGAGGGGAAGGCGCCGGGCGCAAGGCTGGTGACATAAATGTGGTCCTTGACCAGCCGCGCCGCCATCCGCCGGGTGAGGTGGATCAGCGCCGCCTTCGAGGCTTGGTAGCTGTAGGTTTCCCACGGATTGACCCGCTGCCCGTCGATCGAGGTGATGTTGATGACTTTGGCGGGCCGCTCGGCGCTCGCGGCGGCGGTGAGCAGGCCGTGGAGCTTCTGGGTGAGGAAGAACGGGGTCTTGACGTTGAGGTCCATGACCTTGTCCCAGCCGGCTTCGGAGAAGTCGAGGTAGTCGACGCCCCACGCCGCGCCGGCGTTGTTAACGAGGATGTCGAGCTTGCTTTCGCGCTCTGACAGATCGGCGACCAGCGCCTCGATTCCGGCAATCGTCGAGATATCGCCCTGGATGCCGATTACCTTGTCGCCCAGTTCGGCGCAGGTTTCCTCGATCTCGTGGATCTTGCGCGCCGAGATGTAGACGCGCTCGATCCCCGCGGCGAGGAAACCCTCGACGATCATCTTGCCGATCCCGCGGCTGCCGCCGGTGACCAGCGCCACGCGGCCCTTGAGGCTGAACAGGTCTTCGAGGGTCATCGTCCGTTCTCCGTCAATATCCGTTCATCAGCGCGACGCGCTCGGCGTGGTAGTACTGGTCGCCCATGAACTCGGCGAGCGCACGGTCGCGCTTCATGTAGAGGCCGATATCGTATTCGTCGGTCATCCCGATCCCGCCGTGCATCTGGACCCCTTCGCGCACCGCTAGCCCCGCGGCCTTGCCCGCCTTGGCCTTGGCCACCGCGACCATCAGCGGCGCCTTTTCGCTCCCGGCGTCGAGCAGCTGCTGCGCCTTGACCGTCGCGGCGCGGGCGATCTCGATTTCGGAATAGAGGTGCGCGGCGCGGTGCTGGAGCGCCTGGAATTCGCCGATCGCCTTGCCGAACTGCTTGCGCTGCTTGAGGTAGTCCGAAGTCATCGCGAAAGCCCCCGCGGCGACCCCGACGCTTTCCGCCGCCGCGCCGACCCGCCCGGCGTCGAGCACCCGGTCGAGCAAGGCGCGCCCGCCATCGACCTCGCCGATCACCGCGTCGGCATCGAGTTGGACCTGGTCGAGCTTGAGATGGGTGGCCATCGAGCTGTCGACCAAGCGCACCGCGTCCTGGCTGACCCCGGCAGCGTCCCGGGGGACCGCGAACAGGGTCACGCCATCGGCATCGTCGTCGGCCCCAGCGGTGCGCGCGGCGACCACCAGCATGTCGGCCGAGCCGCCGTGGACCACGAAATCCTTTGTCCCCGAAAGCATGAAGCCGTTGCCCGAGCGTACGGCGCGTGCGGCGATGCGCTCGGGGCGGTGCTTGGGCCCTTCGTCCACCGCCACGGCGAAGACGCTTGCGCCGGCGATCAGCCCGGGGAGGTAACGCCCGCGCAGCTCCTCGCTGGCTTCGTTCAGTGCGGTCGCGGCCATCACCGCGCTGGTCAGGAACGGCGAGGGGGTGAGGTTGCGGCCGATCTCCTCGAGCACGATCCCCGCCTCGACGTGACCCATCCCGAGCCCGCCGTCGCCCTCGCCGACGAGGATGCCGGTGAGGCCCAGCTCGGCCATCTGCTGCCACAGCGCGTGGCCGAAGCCGTCCTTGCATTCGCGGTCACGCCAGTGGCGCAGCTGCTTTGCAATAGCGCCTTCCCCGGCCATGAACTGGCGCGCGGTGTCGGCGAGCATCGCCTGGTCGTCGGTGTGGTAGAGCGGCATGGGCTCAGGCTCCGGGCAGATCGAGAATGCGCTTGGCGATGACGTTGAGCATGACTTCGCTGGTCCCGCCCTCGATCGAATTGGCCTTGGTCCTCAGCCAGCCGCGCGCCCGCGCGCCGC
>JBOHIC010000170.1:0-4374 GCA_050725835.1 Novosphingobium sp. | reverse complement strand
GGCCGATCGAGATCGACGGCGTGCTTCGCCTGCTCCCCGCCGAAACCGGCTTCGCGCCGGACGCCGTCGCCCCGCGGATGCTGATCTCGGCGGCGCGCGCGGCGACGCTCAAGCTCGCCAACCAGCGTGAGGCGGCCGAACCGCACGCCCCCGTGCTGATCCGCGGCGCCGAACCTTTTGCGCTGGCCGATGCCGCCGTGCTCGCCGACCCCGCGCTCGACTTGCGCTTTCCGCTGAAGGGTCCGTTCCTCGCCGAGCATCTCGATCACCCGCAGGCGGCGGCAACCGCGCTCGAACTGGCGCGGCTCGCGGGCATCCTCCCGGCATTCCTGGTCGATCCCTCCACCGGCGGCGAAGCGCAAACGGTGTCGAGCGGCGACCTCTCCGAATGGAAGGATCCGCGCCACCTCGTCGTGGCCAGCCGCGCGCGCCTGCCGATCGCGGCGGGCGAAGAGGCCGAAATCGTCGCCTTCCGTTCGGCCGACGACCTGCGCGAGCATGTCGCGCTGGTGCTCGGCGCGCAAAGCTCCGACCGCGCCCCGCTGGTTCGGCTCCATTCCGAATGCCTCACCGGCGACGTCCTCGGTAGCCTAAAATGCGATTGCGGCCCGCAGCTCGACGCCGCGCTCGCGGCGATGGCCGAGGAGGCCAAGCTAGGGGGGTGGGGCGTGCTGCTTTACCTGCGCCAGGAAGGCCGCGGGATCGGGCTGATCAACAAGCTGCGCGCCTACCGCCTTCAGGACCAAGGCTTCGACACGGTCGACGCCAACACCCGGCTCGGCTTGCCCAGCGAGGCGCGAGACTTCCCGGTCGCGGCCCGGATGCTGGCATTGCTCGGCGTCGGCGCAATCCGCCTGATGACCAACAACCCGGCCAAAGTCGCCGCGCTCGAGGCGGCAGGCGTGACAATCGCCGAACGCGTCCCCCACTACCTCCCCGCCAACCCGCACAACACGCGCTATCTGGCGACCAAGCGCGACCGGGCGGGGCATTTGCTGTAGGCGTCAGCGCTTCTCGAAGCGCGCCAAGCCGCTTCCCAGCGCATTTGTCCCTAGCGCCAGTCGGTCGCCCGACCAGTCGGCGACGAAGACGCTCTGGCGGCTCACCCCGGGGGCGAAGCGGGCGTCGTTGCCGGCGATCTCGAGCCCGGCGGAGGAGCGGACCTTGCCCTCGGCCGCGACCGCGATGAAGGCCGAATAGTTCTCCTTGTCGCGGCCCTGGACGAACCAGTTGCCCGCAATCCGGCCCTGCGCGCCCGCCGGAAGGTCGATCATGTAGTTGGTCGCCTTGCCGCCCGAATCGTCGAAGCTCGAATTGAGCACCGCGATCTGGGCGGCGCGGCTCTTGACGTAGTGCCCGCCGCGCCCGGCCTCGAAACGGCTGCGGGTGACGGTGAGCGCGCCGTAATCGCCGATGTAGATCGCATGGGCGCAGCCGCCCGCGCCTTCGCAGGTCCCGAGGCGGGTGAAGGTCGACTTGTCGATTGTCACCGTGCCCGGCTGGCCGTTGGCGGTGAGGATGCCTTCCTGGCTGTCGCGGAACCATGACTGGCTGACCGCGAGGTCGCCGGTTTCGAGCCGGATCCCCGCGCCGTTGCCGTCGGGGACGCGGATGTTGGCGAAGACCAGTCCTTCGACCCGCGCCGAGCGTCCGCGCAGGACCAGCGCGGCCTTGCCTTCGCAGGCGACGTTGTCGAGCACCGACTGGCCCGGGGTCGCCGCCTGGTAAAGCACGTCGCCGCCCTGCTGGACCGCGCAATCGGCGAAGCGGCCGGGGGCGAAGCGGATCGTCCCCATCCCGCCGCCGATCGCGTCGACCGCGTCCTGCAGCCGGCCGTAGCCGCGGCCGGTTTCGACCACGGTGTAGGGCGAGCCTTGCGCATAAGTGAGCGCTGCGGGGGCGGCGAGCGCGACCAGCGCGGCGCAGGCGAGGAGCGGGCGGGCGAGGTTCGGCATTCCGCCCGCCTAGCGCGGCGCGGTTAAGATCGCGCAAATGCGGTTCAGCCGGCCAGCAACACCAACCCCGCCGCCATCCCGATTGCCGACAGCACGCTCGCCGCGAGGACAACCTCGCGCGGCGTGCCAAGGCGGCGCATGATGATTCCGAGCATCGTCAGTCTCCCTGCTTGGGTGGGCGGCCGCGCCGCGGCGGCTCGCCCGGTTGAACCTTGACCCCGCGCCGCCCCAGCGCCTCGCGCAGCAGGACTTCGATCTCGGTGTTGACCGAGCGGAAGTCCGCCGCCGCGACCCGTTCCAGCGCCTGGTGGAGCGCCGGATCGAGCCGCAGGGGGAAGGCCTTGCGCGCGCCGCTCACATCATCGCCTAAGGGTAGAGCGTGCCCGTGTTGACCACCGGCTGGGTGTCGCGCTCGCCGCACAGCACGACCATCAGGTTCGAGACCATCGCCGCCTTGCGCTCGTCGTCGAGCTCGACCACGCCCTTTTCCGAGAGCATCGACAAGGCCATCTCGACCATCCCGACCGCGCCTTCGACCAGCGTCTTGCGCGCCGCGACCACCGCCTCGGCCTGCTGGCGGCGGAGCATCGCCCCGGCGATCTCCTGGGCATAGGCGAGGTGGGTGAAGCCGCATTCGTCGACGGTGATCCCGGCCATGGTCAGCCGCGCGATCAGCTCCTTGCGCAGCTCGACCCCCACCTCGTCGTGGTTGCCGCGCAGGGTAATCTCGGCGTGGCTGAAATCGTCGTAGGGATAGCGCGAACCGATGGTCCGCACCGCGGCCTCGATCTGGACCATGACGAAGGCCTTGTAGTCGTCGACGTCGTAGAGCGCCTGCGCAGTGTCGGTGACCCGCCAGACCACTTGCGCGGCCATCTCGATCGGGTTGCCGCGAAGGTCGTTGACCTTGATCCGGTCGGAAATCAGGTTGTTGGCGCGCGCCGAGATCTTGGTCTTGCCCATCCACGGCCAGACCCAGCGCAAGCCCGTGGCGCGGTCGGTCCCGCGATAGGAGCCGAACAGGGTGATCGCCGCCGCCTGGTTGGGCTGGATCATGTAGAACCCGGCCGAGATCAGGATCAGCGCGAGCACGCAGAGCCCGGTGCCGATCAGGAAGCCGGGGATCTCGCTGTCGAGCGGGTCGCCACTGGCGAAGGCAATCACCCGCCACACGCAATAGGCCAGCAGCACCAGAAACAGCACGAACATCAGGTAGCCGCTGGTGCTCCACGCCCCGCGCTCGCGGCTGGCGGTCATCGCGGGATGGTGATCGGACATCGCTATTTCCCTCCTAAATCTGATATCACATTAATATCGCATTCAGGCGCAGCGTCAAGCCGGGATCGAACATGATGAAATTTTCTTGGCGCTGAGCTCATCCAAACCGCATCGTGGCGGCGTCTGGCCGGGTGAGAGTCGAACTGGAGAACCCCGATGCCCTCTGAAACCTTTGTATTCGCCGTCCTCGTCACCGGCGGGGTGCTGATCGTCGGCCACCTCGTCCGGCTGTGGCGCACCGCAATCCTGCACAAGACCCTGCGCGAGGCGATCAGCCGCAACAACGAGTCGCTCGGCCCGCTGCTCGCCGACGGGATCGAGCCGCCGGCTCCCGCCTACCACGACGGGCGCAACGGCATCCTGCTGATCGCGGTGGCGCTGGCGATGATCTCCTTTGCCTTGATCCAGGGCGACCCCGACGACATCAAGACCCTCGGCGGCGCGGCAGTATTCCCCGGGTTCGCGGGCCTCGCGCTGCTCGGCCGCGCCTGGTGGCAGCAACGCCAGGGATGAGCCGCGAACGTGGGCGACGACGACCGCACGCTTGCCGCCGCCGCCCGTGACGGAGACGAGCGCGCCTTTGCCGCGCTCGTCGTCCGCCACGAGGCGGCGGTGCGCCGGTTCCTGGGCCGCGCCGCCGGGCATGCGGCCGACGACCTCGCGCAGGAGGCGCTGCTCAAGGCCTGGCGGCGGCGCGCGGACTGGCGCGGAGACGGCTCCTATCGCGGCTGGCTGCTGCGGCTCGCCTGGACCGCGTTCCTCGATGCGACGCGCAGCGCCAAGCGCGGTGCCGCGCGCGACGCCGCCTGGGCCGAGCAGCCGGTCCTCGCGCCCGATCCGGATATTGCCGTGGCGGTCGCGCAGGCCCTGGCCGAACTCGCCCCGCGCGAACGCGCGGCGGCGGAACTGTGCTTCGCCCAAGGCTTTTCACACGGCGAGGCCGCCGACATCCTTGGCCTGCCACTCGGCACGCTGAAATCCGTAGTGGCTCGGGCACGGGTGCGCTTGGCGCAATTGCTGGGAGACGACGAATGACCGACCGCGACATCGACCGGCAGCTCGGCGCGCTGATGGGCGGCGCGGCGCCCGCGCCCGATCCGCAGTTTGCGGCGCAGGTCGCCCGGCTGGTCCGCGCCGAGGC
>JBOHIC010000169.1:0-1359 GCA_050725835.1 Novosphingobium sp. | reverse complement strand
GCCCGGCAGTTTCCTGCCGGGCCGGGTCCTCGCTGCGGGGGGGTTGGGAGAAGCGAGGGCTGGGGAGGCTCAGGCCAGCGCGACGAGCGCGGCGGCGGGGGTGGTCGCGGTGTAGGCGAAGGTCAGCAGGGTGGCGAACGCGGCGGCAAAGGCGGCGTTGAAGCGGGTGGCGGTCATGGTCGGTCTCCTTCTCTGGGGCGGCCCGGGAGTTCCCGTCGCCGCGGCGTGAGTTGGAGATAGGCCTGCTTGGGGCGGCAGTGTTAACACTGTTATTGCAAGCCGGTTATGCATCGATGCATAACCCCGCCGAAAGGCCCGGCGATGTACGATTGGGACGATCTCAGGTTCTTCCTCGCGGTCGCGCGGAGCGGCTCGACGCTGGCCGCGGCGAAGACGCTGCGGGTCAGCCAAGCGACGGTTTCGCGGCGGATCACGCTGTTCGAAGAGAAGCTGGCGGTCGAGCTGTTCTCGCGCACGCCGGCGGGCTACGCGCTGACCGCACGGGGCGAAGCGCTGGTCCCCGCGGCCGAGGCGGTCGAGGCGGCGGCGGGGCACTTCGGCGAGGCGGTCGGGGCCGAGGCGCGCAAGCTTTCCGGGCTGGTCCGGCTGACCACGGTCGAAAGCGCGGCCAATTCGTGGGTGATCCCCGCAGTCGCCCGGCTCCAGCAGGACCATCCCGAGATCCAGGTCGAAATCCTCACCACCGACACCAACCTCGATCTCGCCCGCGGCGAGGCCGACATCGCGATCCGTTTCGGCCCCAGGCCGACCCACGAGGCGCTGATCGTGCGCCACCTGACCGAGCTCGAGGAATGCGTCTACGCGAGCCGCGAGCTCGCGACCAAGCTGGGCCGGCCCGAGAACCTAGCCGCGCTCTCGCGTTATCCGCTGATCGTCGAGAACTCCGCCCCGTTCAGCCGCTTCGCCCGCTGGCTCGCCGAGGCGGTTCCCGAGGGGCGGGTGGTCCAGCGGGTGACCTCGCTCTCGACCGCGATCGCGGGCATCCGGGCCGGGATCGGTGCGGGGGTGCTGCCGTGCATCATGGGCGACGACCTCAAGGGGCTGGTCCGGCTAATGCCGCCGATCCCCGAACTGACCACGGCGTGCTGGATGGTCACCACCGACCAGGCCCGCCGCCAGCCGCATGTTCGCGCGGTGATCGACGCGGTGGTCGGGCATATCGACGCGGTGATGGCCCCAGCGCAGATTCCTCCGGCGCTGTCCGCCTAGGCGGCGGGTTCGGCCGGGACCGGCTCTTGCTCGCCCGGCGGCGCGGGCTCGGCGGCGGAAGGCTCGGCGCGGCTCGCAACCGCGGCGGCGGCCTCGGCCGATTGACGCGCGGCCGATAGGACCTCGAAC
>JBOHIC010000168.1:0-8961 GCA_050725835.1 Novosphingobium sp. | reverse complement strand
GCGCGCGTCCTGGAGCAGCGAGACGAGGTCGTAAGCGGGGTGCCCGACCAGCGCGTCCTGGAAATCGAGCAGCCCCTGGCGGTCGTGCCCGCCGAGCAGCATCAAGTTCTCGGCGTGATAGTCGCGCAGCACGGTGACGCCGGGGCGCTGGCGCACGAGCAGTTGGGCGAGCACTTCCTGCCATGCCGCGTCGTAACCCGCGCCATCCACCTCCAGGCCCTGCGCCGGGCAATACCACTCGGTCAGCAGCCGCGCCTCGCGCAAGTACTCGGCGAGCCCGTAGTTGGTGAACGGCCCAGGCGGGAGGCGATGGAGCCTGACCAGCGCGTCGACCGCGGCGGCATAGACCTCGGCCTCGTCGGCCGGCCATTGATCGAGGTACTCGCGCAGCCGCACGTCGCCGAAGTCCTCGAGCAGGACCAGCCCGCGCGCGGCGTCGTCGGCGAGGATGCGGGGCGCGCGCATTCCGTTCTCGTCGAGCCAGCGCGCGGCGCGCAGGAACGCCGCCGGCTCCTCGTTGGGCGGCGGCGCGTCCATCAGCATCGCGCTGCCCCTGGGACCCGAGACGCGGAAGTAGCGACGGAACGAGGCGTCGCCGTCGAGCGGCGCGATCGTCGCTCCGCCCCACCCCGCGGCGGCGAGGAAGGCGTCGGCGTCGGCGGGGACGGGATCGCGCGAGGGCTCCGGGGCGGTCATGTCCATCGCTCGCGCTCTAGCCAATCGCGTCCGGGGCTTACAATGGCGACGCGCCCGTTCTCCGCAGCTTCCAGCGCTATTCCGAGGCAGCCCGGCTCATCGCCGAAGCCGCCCGCGTGCTCGGGCCATTCGGCGATCAGCGCGGCGTCCTCGCGCAGCTCGTCGAGCCCGAGCTCGGCGAGCTCGGAGCGGTCGGCGAGGCGGTAGAAGTCGGCGTGAACCACCGCCAGGCGCACGCCCGGCGGATCGTACGTCTCGAGGATCGCGAAGCTTGGGCTCGGCACTTCGCCGGCGTGGCCGAGCGCGGCGATGATCGCGCGCGCCAGCGTGGTCTTGCCCGCGCCGAGCTCGCCCGACAGCGCGATGACGTCGCCGGGGCGCAAGCAAGCCGCGATCCGCGCGCCGAAGGCGTCGCTGGCGGCGAGGTCGGGGAGCGGGATTCGGTGCGAACTCATTTCCCCCCTCTCGCAAGCGGGGGCGGAAAAAGTCGCGCTCGCATCCTCACGGCAGCGTGACGATCGCGGCGGTCCCCTGGCCCGGCTCGGACAACAGTTCGAGCTTGCCGCCGTGGCCCTCGACCAGCTGGCGCGCGAGCGGCAGGCCGAGGCCCTGGCGGCGGTCGACGGTCTTGCCGTCGGGCGAAACGCGCAGGCCCTCGAGCGCGCGCGCGAGCAGCGCCGGGGCCATCCCGGGCCCGTTGTCCGAGACCACGACTTGCGCCCCGCCCTTGGGCTTGCGCGTGACCTCGATCAGCACCCGCCCGCCCGGCGCCGCGGCGATCGCGTTGTCGAGCAGCTGCGCGAACGCGCGCGCCAGCCGCCGCGGATCGCCTTCGACCGGCACCTCGGCATCGTCGCCGCGCAAGTCGAGCGCGACGCCATCGGTTCGCCGCTGCTCGACCAGCCGCTTGACCAGCGCGCCGAGCTCGACCGGCTCGCGCTGGAACGGCAGCGTCCCGGCCTCGCTTTGCGCGAGGTCGAGGACGTTCTCGATCTGCGCGCCGAGCCGTTCGACCGAGGCGAGGATCGCCGCGACGTAATCCTGCGCCTGCTCGCCCAATTCGCCCGCGATGCCGCCCTGCAACAGCTCGGCGAAGCCGCCGATCGAAGTCAGCGGCGTGCGGAACTCGTAAGCCATGTTGGCGATGAAGCGGGTCTTGACCGCGTCGGCTTCGACCAGCGCGGCGTTGCGCTCCCTGAGCGCCGCCTCGGCCTTTTGGGTCGCGGTGATGTCGAGCACGGTCAACAACCCGTTGCCGTCGGGCAGCGGCACCCCGGCGAACTCGAGCGTGCGCCCGTCCGCCAGCGCGGCGCGGCCGCCGGTCTGGCGCCGGTCAAGCGTCGCGGCGCGGACCACGTCGCCGACCGCCTTGGCCCGCCCGGCCTTCTTGAGCCGCGTCCCGATCCGCTCGAGCAGCGCCTCGATCCGCGGATGGGTGTCGAGGAACTCGGCTTCGAGCCCCCAGTCCGCCGCGAAACGCCGGTTCCATAGCTGGAGCCGCCCGTCGGGCGCGAACACCGCGACCGATTCGAACAGGCTGTCGAAAGTCGCGGTGCGGGTGCGCAGCAGGGTGTCGCGCGAGGCCGAGAGCTGGAGCTGTTCGGAGCGGTCCTCGGCGATCAGCAGCAGCCCGCCGTCGGGGAGCGGGTGCGCGACCACCCGCAGGTGCGTCCCGTCGCCCAGCTCCCACGCTTCTTCCCGTGCGCTGCTCGCCGCGAACCAGCCCGCGCACTCGCGCCGCCAGGCGGGAAAGTCGCGCGCCTCGGGGACGCGCCCGGCGTCGCGGGCAAGGTCGAGCAGGCGCTCGAAGGTCGGCGGATCGAGCATGACCGCCGGGCCGAGCGCGAAAATGCGCTGGAACGGGCGGTTGGCGAACGTCAGCTGGCGCTTGGCGTCGAACTGCGCGACTCCGGCGGAGAGCTGATCGAGCAACGAGCGCTGCGCCTCGCGGAAGGCGCGGAAATCGCGCGCCAGCTCTTCCATGTCCTCGACGTCGATGGCGTAGCCCGCGACTCCTTCGTCTCCGAGCGGCAAGTCGCTGACCCTGAGCGCGCGGCGCTCGCCGTCGATCGTCGCGCTGACCATGCGCTCGACCGGGAGCCGTTTCGCCGCTGCCTGCGTGGCGACCTGCGCGGCGGTCAAGCCGTCGACGCTCTCGACCAGCTCGGTTCCCGCGGAAACCACGCTATCGGCATCGCTGCCCCCCACCGCGCCGACATAGGCGCTGTTGACCAGCCGCAGTTCGCCCTGCGGGCCGCGGAACCACATCGGCATCGGCGCCGCCTCGATAAGCCCGACCAGCGCGGCGAAGTCCGAACGCGCGCGCGACGCCTCGCCGCGCAGAGCGACCAGCTCGCTCTCGCTGTCGGAAAAGTCGAACACCCAGACCAGCGCCGCCCCGCCCGGTGAAACCTGCGGGTCGGCGAGGTGCCCGCGCAGCGCCAGGCTGCGCTTCGACCCACGCGGAGTGACGACCATGCGAAACGGCTGCGCGGTCTTCTGCGTGCGCCGCACCGCTTCGCTGAGTTCGGCGAGCTGCTCTGCGGCGAGGCCCTTCTCGCCGGCGTCGAGTTCGGTCAGGTACTGCGGCACGCCGTCGAGCCCGAGCCAGTTGGCGAGCCGCACCGGCGCCTCGATCCGCCCGTCGACCCGCACCAGCAGCGGCAGGGCCGGGCTGTCGTCGACCATCCGCCCGAGCCGCCGCGCGTGGCGCTGCGCGCCCTCCGCGCGCCGCGCCTTGCCCCCCGCCCAGACCACTGCCGCCACCGCCGCGATCGTCCAGGCGGCAAGCAGCAGCCCGATCAACGCCAGCGCGGTGGGGGTAAGCAGCATGGGCTAGCGCTATGCGGGGCGGACAAGGATGGCAATGGCGCAATCGGTGACTACTTGTAGTCACATTTTTCATGTGATAGTGTTGCCCTTGAAGGAGCGAGTCCGATGGAAATGTCAGTACGCGAAGGCAAGGCGCAATTTTCAGCAATCATTGCGGCGGCCGAGCGTGGCGAAACCGTGACCATTACTAAGCACGGCAAGGTGGTCGCCGAGGTTAGCCCGCCCCGTGGGAGCGGCGCAAAGCTTAATTTCGCTGCTGCCGACGCCTATCTCAAGGAGATCGGATTCAATCCCGAAGGCCTCGATTTGTGGCCTCCCGAATTCGATGATCCCGCCTACAGCTGGAAGGTATTGGGCCTCGAAGATTGAGGCTGCTTCTCGACACCCATTTCGTCTTGTGGGCTGCGACCGAGCGAAGCCAATTCACGCAGGCCGAGCTGTCGATTCTCACTGACAATAAGCACCGGTTGCTGGTTTCTGCAGTTTCCATTTGGGAGCTGCGGATCAAGTGGAACCGCAGATTCCGATCCGGCCAACGCAAGGGCCCTTATGATCCGCAGGTTGTTATGGGCGCCCTGCATCGGCTTGGCCTGACCATCGAGCCGATGTCCGGCGAACAGTGCGCCATCCGTCTCAACCCGCCTCCCGATCACAGCGACCCATTCGACGAGCTTTTGCTGGCGGTCGCACAACACATGAGCGCACGACTGTTCACGCGTGACGGCGCACTACGCGGGCACCCGCTTGCTTACCTCTCGGACTGAATCACTGAAATAGATTCAATACCGGTAGTGATCCGGCTTGAACGGCCCCGCCTGCGGCACGCCGATGTAGTCGGCCTGCTTCTTGCTCAGCGTGGTCAGCTTGACCCCGAGCTTGTCGAGATGCAGCGCCGCGACTTTCTCGTCGAGGTGCTTGGGCAGGACATAGACCTCGTTCTTGTAGTCGGCATTCTTGGTCCACAACTCGATCTGGGCGAGCGTCTGGTTGGTGAAGCTGCTGCTCATCACGAAGCTGGGGTGCCCGGTGGCGCAGCCGAGGTTGACCAGGCGGCCCTTGGCGAGAACGATGATCTGGCGGCCGTCGGGGAACTCGACCAGGTCGGTCCCGGCCTTGACCTCGGTCCACTTGTAGTTGTCGAGCGCGCCGATCTGGATTTCGCTGTCGAAGTGGCCGATGTTGCAGACGATCGCCATGTTCTTCATCGCCATCATGTGCTCGGCGGTGATCACGTCCTCGTTGCCGGTGGCGGTGACGAATATGTCGCAGCGGGTCACCGCTTCTTCCATCGTCACGACCTCATAGCCCTCCATCGCCGCCTGCAGCGCGCAGATCGGATCGACCTCGGTGACCATCACCCGCGCGCCGCCCTGGCGCAGCGAGGCCGCGCTGCCCTTGCCGACATCGCCGAAGCCCGCGACGCAGGCGACCTTGCCCGCGAGCATCACGTCAGTGGCGCGGCGGATCGCGTCGACCAGCGATTCCTTGCAGCCGTAGAGGTTGTCGAACTTGCTCTTGGTGACGCTGTCGTTGACGTTGATCGCGGGGAACGGAAGCTTGCCGTCTTTGGCGATCTGGTAGAGCCGGTGGACCCCGGTGGTGGTTTCTTCCGACACGCCCTTAATATGCGCGACGCTCATCGTGAGATAGCCCGGCCGCGCCTTGACGAAGGCCTTGAGCGCGCGCTGGAACTCGATCTCCTCGGCGTTGGTCGGCTCGGGCATGGTGTCCCCGGCTTCGAGCCGTGCGCCCCACAGCGCGAACATCGTCGCGTCGCCGCCGTCGTCGAGAATCAGGTTGACGGTCTGGTCGGCCCAGTCGAAGATCCGCCCGACATAGTCCCAGTAGTCGGCCAGGCTCTCGCCCTTGACCGCGAAGACCGGGACCCCGGTGGCGGCGATCGCCGCGGCGGCGTGGTCCTGGGTCGAGAAGATGTTGCAGGTCGCCCAGCGGACGTCGGCGCCAAGCGCGGTCAGCGTCTCGATCAGCACCGCGGTCTGGATCGTCATATGCAAGCTACCGGTGATCCGCGCGCCCTTGAGCGGCTGGCTCGCGCCGAACTCCTCGCGCAGCGCCATCAGACCGGGCATTTCGGTCTCGGCGATGGCGATTTCTTTGCGGCCGAACTCGGCAAGCGCGATGTCGGCAATCACATAGTCGTTGGTTACGGGGGCGACGCTGGCCACGGCAAACTCCTGCAAATTGGGGGCGCCGCGCACAAAAAAAGGGCGGCGCGCTGATGCGGCCGCCCTTAGCCCCTCGCCATGAAGCTGGCAAATATAAAGATATCTTTATGTGTTGTTCAGAGCCTCCAGCTTAGCGCCGCGCCCACGCCAGCTGCGGCGATCCGGTCGGCGCGAGCAGCTGGTCGGCGGCCTCGGCCAGCGGCCCCGGCCCGCGCGCCGCGGCAAGGTTGCGAGTCACCGTCTTGAGTTCGGCGCAGCCGAGCCAGGGATGGCCGCCGCCATAGGAATTGGCCATCGTCGTGCTCAGCCGGTCGAGTGCGCGGTTGGCCCCCGCCGCGCCGTGGCGGCGCGAGAGGTCGGCCTTGAGCGTGTTGCTCGCGGCGTTGAGCTCCATCAGGTGCGCTGCGGTGAAGCGGCCATAGTCGGCCTGGAAGTTGTCGGCGCCCTTGCGGCAGCGCAGCCCGGTGACCATCAGCATGATATCGAGCTTGCGCAGCTTTTCGGCTTGATCGATCGTTCCGGCGGTGGCCGGAACCGAGGCGAGCATCGACACTGCGGCCAGCGTGGCCGCGACCCCTGCGTATTTCCCCATCGTCAGTCTCCCGCGCGGGACCCCTTCCCGCACGAGCAACCTCGGCCAGCGAGTTTACCCATCCTTAAACTGGCGCGGTAAAGCGAAATTAACCCCATTCCGCCGTTGCCGCCGCGCCACACACGCCTATATCCGGCTGCGAACCATCCCATCCAAGGAGACCCGAGATGACGATTGCTGTCGGCGACAAGCTGCCCGATGTGAAGCTGGTCAAGGCCACCGAGAGCGGCCCCGAGGCCGTCCAGTCGGGCGAATACTTCAAGGGCAAGCGCGTCGCTCTGTTCTCGGTCCCCGGCGCCTTTACCCCGACCTGCTCGGCCAAGCACCTCCCCGGTTTCGTCGATCACGCCGCCGAACTCAAGGCCAAGGGGATCGACGAGATCGTCGGCACCGCGGTCAACGATCCGTTCGTGATGGGCGCGTGGAACAAGGCCGCGGGTTCCGAGGCGATCACCATGCTCGCCGACGGCAATGGCGATTTCGCCCAGGCCGTGGGCCTGACGATGGATGGCAGCGCCTTCGGCCTCGGCACCCGCGGCCAGCGCTTCTCGATGGTGGTCAACGACGGGGTGGTCGAACAGCTCAACGTCGAAGCCCCCGGCGATTTCCGCGTGAGCAGCGCCGAACACATGCTCGACCAGCTGTAAGCAGATGTGGGGACAACTGGCGATCAAGGCGATCCTATCGGGCGTCCTGATCGCCGCCGCCTCCGAGGTCGCCCGGCGTAGCCCTGGCTGGGGCGGCCTGATCGCCTCGTTGCCGCTGGTCTCGCTGCTGGCGATGCTGTGGCTGTGGCGCGACACCGGCGACGCCGCCAAGATCGCCGACCTGGCGCTTTCGTCGAGCGCCTATGTCGTGGCCTCGCTCCCCGCCTTCGTTGTGCTTGCGGTAATGCTGCGGCGTGGCTTGCCTATGCCGCTGGGCTTTGCCGCATTCGTTGCCGTGGCGTTTGCCGGATACGCCATGATGGCTTGGTCGTTGCGCACTTTCGTTCGCTGAGGCCGGCCGAACCGGGACCCCGAACGTTTACCTTTTCCGGGTAGACCGGCAGGGTGAACACCGATCCCGCCTCCGCAGATCAGGGCCACGTTGGTCGCCGCAGCCATGCGCGGTTGCGGCTGCAGCTGCCAGCGCGGTTCGAGTCATTGAACGGCAAGGCACATTGCTGGGTCCAGAATGTCTCCAGCAGCGGCGCCAGCCTTAGCCTTAGTCCGACGCCGGCGATCGGTAGCGTCGGCGTGCTAGAGTGCGAGGGCAAAGAGCTGTTCTGCGAGGTGATATGGGCGCGCAGCGAGTTCTGCGGTGTCGCATTCGAATACTCCCTCGGCGAAGCCAGCGTCCTCGAGCTGCGTACGGTCGCGGCGAACTATTGCGATATCGAACGCCAGCGTCACGCTGTCGCGGTGCGCGATTGGGTCGACGGTCGCGCCTGACGCGGCGCTAGCCCGCCGCTTCAGGCTCCCACAGCTCGATCGCGTTGGCTTCGGGGTCGTGGATGCGGGCGAAGCGGCCGACTCCCTCCATCGTTTCCTCGCGCTCGATTGCTATTCCGGCCGCGCGAAGCGCCCCCAGTAGCCCATCGAGATCGGTAACGCGCAGGTTGACCATCGCTTGCTTGTCCGCGGCGAAATAGTCGCTGTCGGCCTTGAACGGCTCGAACACCGTCGGCCCGCCCTGCTGGTACCAGACCCACTCGTTGCTGTGCCCGGTGACCGGGTCGGCCCCGCACCCCCCGCCGACACCGAGGTGATCCTTGTACCAGGCCTTGAGCCCGCTGGGGTCATTCGCGCGGAAGAAGTATCCGCCCATTCCGGTCACCGGCATATTCGCCTCCCCTAATAGCCCATCAGGCTGAGCACTTCCTTGCGGCTGCGGTTGTCGTCGAGGAAGCAGCCGATCAGCCGGCTGGTGATCATCGTCACCCCCGGCGTGCGCACCCCGCGGCCGGTCATGCAAGCGTGGCTCGCCTCGATCACTACCGCCACCCCGTGCGGCTGGAGGTTGTCGGCGATGCACTGCGCGACCTCGGCAGTGAGGCGCTCCTGAATCTGCAGCCGGGTGGCGAAGGCGTGGAGTACCCGGGCGAGCTTGGAGATGCCGACCACCCGGTCGCGCGGCATGTAGGCGATCGCCGCCTTGCCGGTGATCGGCGCCATGTGGTGCTCGCAGTGCGACTGGAAGGGGATGTCCTTCAGCAGCACCAGCTCGTCGTAGCCGCCGACTTCCTCGAACTGGCGCGAAAGGTGGTAGGACGGGTCTTCGCCGTAGCCCTGGCAATACTCCTTCCACGCCCGCGCCACCCGCTGCGGGGTGTCGAGCAGCCCCTCGCGCTCGGGATCGTCGCCCGACCAGCGGATCAGCGTACGGATCGCGTCCTGGACCTCTTTTGGCACGGCAGGCTTTTCGGCCGTCATTTCCGGTTTCTCCTCAGCCGAGGCTTGCGCAGCAAGCCGCCGCGCCCGAACAGCCCGCGCCGCTTGTGGATCGGCTCGAACATCTCCTCGGGCCGCTCGGGATCGAGCAAGGCATTGTCCGCCACCGCTTTCTCCGCATCGGTCAACTCGCGCAAGACAAAAGGCTCGAGCCGCTTGGCGGTCTTGTCTTGCGCGGCAATCATCGCGATCATCGAGCCGTGGGCTTCGAGTTCGGCCTCGG
>JBOHIC010000167.1:0-1515 GCA_050725835.1 Novosphingobium sp. | reverse complement strand
TCGAGCGCCTTGGCGAGGTCGGCCGCCTCGAGGACGGTCAGCTTGGAAAGTTCTTCAACCAGTTTGGCGATATCGGCCATGATGTTTCACTCCTGAAATGATGGACCGGGAAACCCCGGGAATTCGTTGAACCCTGACTTAAGCAGCTTCTTTCGCGGCATAGGCGCCGAAGACGCGCGCCAGCTTCGCCGCCGGAGCGGTGGCGAGCTGGGCGATCTTGGTCGCCGGCGCCTGGACGAGGCCGATGAGGCTCGCGCGGAGCTGATCGAGCGAGGGGAGCGAGGCGAGCGCCTTGATCCCTTCGGCGGTGAGCAGCTGCGAACCCATCGAGCCACCGACGATCTCGAGCTTGTCGTTGGTCTTGGCGAAATCGACCACGGCCTTAGCGGCGGCGATCGGGTCGACCGAAGTCGCCAGAGCCGTCGGACCGGTGAAAAGATCGCCGAGACCGACGTAGTCGGTGTCGTTGATGGCCAGCTTGGCAAGCGAGTTCTTCGCAACCTTGTAGGACGCGCCGACATCGCGAATCTTGCCCCGAAGCACGGTGGATTGCGCCACCGAGAGCCCGAGGTTGCGGGTGACGACCACCACGCCCGCCTCGGCGAAGACCGCGTTGAGCGAAGCGACCGATTCGGCTTTCTGCGAACGATCCATGCCTTACTCCTTCTCTTGTGGCCGCATGGACAAGCCATGCGGTGGCACAAATGACCGAGGAGGTTGCCCTCGACGGCCGGCTACAGTGCCGCGTCGCCGGAACGGCGCGGACGAGTCCGTCGAAGGGGAGTAAGGGAGCGCGAAACACCCGGCAGTTGCGGGGGGCTCGAAATCTCTGTCCCCGTCTAGGCTGCGAATTAAGACCATAAGGTCAGCAGCGGTCTCGGACGGATGAACGGCAGGCAAGCCCGCCGCTCGGGGCGCGCCACTACCAGCCCCGACCGCTGAGTCAAGGAAAAGCGCGGCAACTCGATGTTAAGCATATCCTGCGAAGCCGCAGCGATGACCACTACCGCCCAGGCCGCCCCGCGGTTCCGCATTCCCGCCGCGGTGCTCGACCGCGCCGAGCAGGTCACCATCGTTGTGCTGTGGGCGTGGATGGCGTGGCGGGTGTTCCATTCGGCCAACCCGTTCGCCCCGCTCGCGCTGCTTTCGGAAACCGCAGTGGTGCTGTTCGTGCTGATCCGCCGCCCCACCCAGGAGATCACCCAGCGGCTCGGCGACTGGCTGCTGGCGATTACCGCGACCGCCGCGCCGCTCCTGATCGTCGCCGCCGACGCGACGCTGACAGTGCTGGTGCCGGTGGGCCTCGCGCTGGTGTTCCTTGGCAACTGCTTCCAGGCCTGGGCCAAGCTGGTGCTGCGCCGCTCGTTCGGGATCGCCGCGGCCAATCGCGGGGTCAAGGTCTCGGGACCTTACAAATTCGTGCGCCACCCGATGTATGCCGGCTACCTGGTGGTCCACATCGGGCTGCTCGCGCTGATGCCGGCGGCGTTCAACGTGCTGATCTACGGCATCGGC
>JBOHIC010000166.1:0-3233 GCA_050725835.1 Novosphingobium sp. | reverse complement strand
TGGAGGCCCGAGCCGGAATCGAACCGGCGTAAACGGATTTGCAGTCCGGTGCGTAACCACTCCGCCATCGGGCCTCTCGCAAGGTCCGCGCCCCTAGCCGAGCGGGGGGAACGGCGCAACGGGATTTCACGCGACGCGGGCGAAGCGCAGGGTGCGGCTGACCGGATCGGCGGCGTCGAGGCGGACGCGGATGCGGTCGCCGGGGACCACGCGGTGGGCATCGACTCGCGCCACCACCGGAACATCGCACAGCTGGATCCGCGCGCCGTTTTCGCCGAGGTCGGTGACCAGCGCGTCGAAATGCTCGCCCTCGCGGCCCGCCAGCAGCGCGGTTTCGGCGAGGTCGATCACCGCGCGCTCGACCTGGCCCGAGCGCGCCTCGGCCTTGGCCATGACCGCGGGGACGCGCTCGAACGCGGCTTCGACCTGCGGCGGCACCGGCTCGCCGTTGGCCACTGCCAGCACCGCCTGGAGCACATAGCGATCCGCCAGCCGGCGCAGCGGGGCGGTGGCGTGGGCATAGGTCGCGGTCATCGCATCGTGCCACGGGACGATGCCGCTGCGGTAAGGTGCATAGCTCGCGCCTCGCCCGGCGCGGCGGATCGCGAGCATGAAGGCGGCGTGGCGCGGGTCGGCCGGTTCGAGCCCGCGCTCGAAGGCTTCGAGCGTCTGCGCCTCGGCCCAGTCGAGTCCGAAGGCGCGCGCGGTATGGCGGAGCCGGCGCAGCGCGAAATCGTCGGGCGCGGCCATCACCCGGAACAGCCCGGTTGCGGCGGCTTGAAGCGCATCGGCGACCGCCATGTTGGTCGCCAGCGACATCGCCGCGTTTTGCCGTTCCGCGTCGAGTAGCGGGCGGAAGCTAAGTGCATAGCGCCCGTCGCCCCCGCGCTCGACCTCCTGCTCGGGCGGATCGACCCGCGCCGCACCGCGTGCGGTTTCGGCGGCGGTTATCCGCTCGGCGAGTTCGGCGAAGCCTTCGGGCAGCTCGGCTGGGGTGACGGTCTCGTAAGCCAGCTTGGCGCGGCTGCGGATCAGCGCGCGCTCAGCGCTTTCGAGCTTGACGGCGCCATCGGGGGCAACCCGCGTGGTCAGCACCACCGCCGGGCGCGGGCCGTCGGGGAGCAGGCTCGCCGCGCCCTCGGCCAGCGCGGGCGGATAGAGCCCGGCCTTGCCGTCGGGGAGGTAGAGAGTCTCGCCGCGCGCCCAGGCTTCGGTATCGAGCGGATCGCCTCCGGCGACGAACCAGGCGACGTCGGCGATGGCGTAGTGGAGCAGCAGGTCGCTTCCCGCCCGCTCGATCGCGAAGGCCTGGTCGAGGTCGGTCGAGCGCGCCGGGTCGAGTGTGACGAAGAGCAGCGCAGTGCGGTCGGTGTGGGCCTCCGGCACCTTGGCCGCGGCGGCCGCGGCGGCGGCGAGCACCGCGGGGGGGAAACCCTCCGGAATGCGGAACTGCGCGCGGATCGCGGCGAGGCCTTCGCCCAGCAGCCGGTCGGGATCGCGCAGGCTTCGCATCGCTTGCCGCGCTAGCCGGGCGCTCGCAGATTTGCAAAGCCGCGCCGGGCCGATAGAGCGGAACCCGCCCTGAGGAGGAGAGCATTCGCATGAAGACCCGCGCCGCCGTTGCCTTCGCGCCCAAGCAGCCGCTCGAGATCGTCGAGCTCGATCTCGAAGGTCCCAGGGCGGGCGAAGTGCTGGTCGAGATCATGGCGACCGGGATCTGCCACACCGACGCCTACACCCTCGATGGGTTCGACAGCGAAGGGATTTTCCCCAGCGTGCTCGGCCACGAGGGCGCCGGCATCGTGCGCGAGGTCGGCGCGGGGGTGACATCGGTCGAGCCGGGCGACCACGTGATCCCGCTTTACACGCCGGAATGTCGCCAGTGTAAATCGTGCCTTTCGGGCAAGACCAACCTCTGCACCGCGATCCGCGCGACCCAGGGCAAGGGGCTGATGCCCGACGGGACCAGCCGGTTCAGCCACAAGGGGCAAACGATCTTCCACTACATGGGCTGCAGCACCTTTTCGAACTTCACCGTACTGCCCGAGATCGCGGTGGCCAAAATCCGCGAGGACGCGCCGTTCAATTCGGCCTGCTATGTCGGCTGCGGGGTGACCACCGGGGTCGGCGCGGTGATCAACACCGCCAAGGTTCAGCCCGGCGACAGTGTCGTAGTGTTCGGGCTCGGCGGGATCGGCTTGAACGTAATCCAGGGCGCCAGACTCGCCGGCGCGGGCAGAATCGTCGGGATCGACATCAACCCCGACCGCGAAGAATGGGGCCGCAAGTTCGGCATGACCCGCTTCCTCAACACCAAAGGCATGAGCCGCGACGAGACCGTCGCCAAAGTGGTCGAACTGACCGATGGCGGCGCCGATTATACCTTTGATTGCACCGGCAACACCGAGGTGATGCGCACCGCGCTCGAATGCTGCCATCGCGGCTGGGGCACCTCGATCGTCATCGGCGTGGCCGAAGCGGGCAAGGAGATCGCCACCCGCCCGTTCCAGCTGGTCACCGGCCGCAACTGGCGCGGCACCGCGTTCGGCGGGGCCAAGGGGCGGACCGATGTGCCCAAAATCGTCGACTGGTACATGGAAGGCAAGATCGCGATCGATCCGATGATCACCCATGTCCTGAGCCTCGAGGAGATCAACAAGGGGTTCGACCTGATGCACGCCGGAGAAAGTATCCGGTCGGTGGTGGTCTACTGATGGAGCAGGTCAGCGCCTGGAAGGCCCATGGCGGCACCCAGGGCGTCTACACCCATGCCTCGCGCGAAACCGGGACCGCGATGACCTTTTCTGTCTTCGTGCCCGATCATGCTCCGGGGGCGAAGCTGCCGGTGCTGTGGTTCCTCTCGGGGCTGACCTGCACCCACGCCAATGTCACCGAAAAGGGCGAATACCGCGCCGTCTGCGCCGAACACGGGGTGATCTTCATCGCCCCCGACACCAGCCCGCGCGGTGAAGGCGTGCCCGATGCCGAGGGCTACGATTTCGGCCAGGGCGCGGGGTTCTATGTGGATGCGACCCAGGCGCCATGGGCCGCGCACTTCCGAATGCGCAGCTATATCGAGAGCGAGCTGCCCGACCTGGTCGCCGCGAATTTCCCCGTCGAAATGGCCCGGCAAGGGATCACCGGGCACTCGATGGGCGGCCACGGCGCGCTGACTATCGCATTGCGCAACCCGGACCGATTCCGCTCGGTCAGCGCCTTTGCCCCGATCGCCA
>JBOHIC010000165.1:0-23773 GCA_050725835.1 Novosphingobium sp. | reverse complement strand
TCGTCGAGCAGCAGGCGGACCCGTTCGAGATCGCCCAGCGCGGCCTCGTCGAGCAGGTTGGCCTGGCCGCGCACGATCAGTACCGGGCGCGCCACTGCATCGGCGCTCCACACCGCGAGGCCGCGTTCGACGAGGTCGCGGCTGGCGGCATCGAGCGCGGCGCGGCCCGATGCGATGTCGCCGCGGATCGCCTTGACCGTCTCGGCCAAGGTGCCGCGCCCGAGATGCGCGTTGAGGTAGTTCGACGCCTGTTCGAGCGCGATGGCGGGGGTGCCCGGGGCCAGATCGACCATACGGTTCTCGATCCCGCCGTCCTCGCTCACCAGCACCGCCAGCGCACGGCCGGGCGAGAGCGGGACCAGTTGGATGTGCTGCAGCCGCGGCTCGCGGCGCGGGACCATCACCACCCCGGCGCAGGCCGACAATTCGGAGAGCACCGCGCTGGTCGCGGCGAGCGCGGCCTCGATCGGCCCCGGCTCGGCCAGCCTCCGGGCGATCGCCGCGCGTTCTTCCGCGGTCGGCTCGGCGACCTGCATCATCCCGTCGACGAACAGCCGCAGCCCCTGCTCGGTCGGCAGCCGCCCGGCGCTGGTGTGCGGCGCCGCGAGCAATCCGAGCGCTTCAAGGTCGTGCAGCACCGAGCGGATCGAGGCCGGCGACAGATCGAGCGCCCCGCCCCCGGCGAGCGTCTTCGAGCCCACTGGCTGGCCCGAGGAGATGTATCCCTCCACCACCAGCCGGAAGATTTCACGGGCGCGGGTGTCGAGTTCGGTGATCGGGGGCGAGGCCATCGCTTCCCCCTTTACCGTCCATGCTGAGCTTGTCGAAGCACCGTTCTTCCCTTTTGCAACGCCCAAGCTAAGGACTGTCCTTCGACAAGCTCAGGACGGACGGTTTTTGGGCAATTTCAGGAGAACCCCATGCGACCTTCCGGCCGCGCGCCCGACGAGATGCGCGCGCTTTCGTTCGAGGCGAATTTCACCAAACACGCCGAAGGCTCGGTGCTGGTCAGCTTCGGCGACACCCGCGTGCTGTGCACCGCCAGCGTCGAGGAACGCCTGCCGCCGTGGCTGCGCGGCAAGGGCGAAGGCTGGGTCACCGCCGAATACTCGATGCTCCCCCGCGCCACCCACACCCGCGGCCAGCGCGAGGCGGCGAAGGGCAAACAGAGCGGGCGGACGCAGGAAATCCAGCGGCTGATCGGGCGGAGCCTGCGCGCAGTGACCGACCTCAAGAAGCTCGGAGAACGCCAGATCACGCTCGATTGCGATGTGATCCAGGCCGACGGCGGAACCCGCACCGCGGCTATCTCGGGCGCGTGGGTGGCGCTGCGCATGGCGGTCGATGGGTTAATGCACGCCGGACTGGTCGCCGAGGATCCGCTGACCCGCAAGGTCGCGGCGGTGTCGTGCGGGATTCACCAGGGCGTGCCGGTGCTCGACCTCGACTACATCGAGGACTCCGCCGCCGACGCCGACGCCAACTTCGTGCTGATCGAAGGCGGCCACATCGCCGAAGTCCAGGCCACCGCCGAGGGCGCAACCTACGACGAGGAAGGGCTTCTGCGTCTGCTCCGCCTCGCCCGGATCGGCTGCGACCGGATCTTCACGGCACAGGGCAAAGCCGCCGAACGGTGACCCGCCGCCTCTGTTCCGAAACGCTGGTGATCGCCACGCACAACGCGGGCAAGCTCAAGGAAATCGGCGCGCTGCTGGCGCCATACGGGGTGAACTGCATCTCGGCCGGGTCACTCGGGCTGCCTGAGCCGGCCGAGACTGGGCGGACCTTCGTCGACAACGCGCTGATCAAGGCGCGCGCGGCGGCGGAGGCCTCGGGCCTGCCCGCCCTCGCCGACGACAGCGGGTTGTCGGTCGCCGCGCTCGACGGGCGGCCCGGGGTGTGGACGGCCGACTGGGCCGAGCGGCAGTGGTTCGAAGGGCCCGCCGGGCGCGACTGGTACATGGCTATGGGCAAGGTCGAAGGGATGCTTGCCGAAAGGGGCGAGAATGCCGACCGAAGCTGCTGGTTTTCCTGCGTTCTGGCTATCGCCTGGCCGGATGGCGAAAGTGCAGTCTACGAAGGCCGCGCCAACGGCACGCTGACCTGGCCGCCGCGCGGGACCATGGGCTTCGGCTACGACCCGGTGTTCGTGCCGCTCGGCGAAACCCGTACTTTCGCCGAGCACAAGCCCGAAGAAAAGCACCACATCAGCCACCGCGCCGATGCCTTCGCGAAGCTCGTTGCCGAGCAGTTTGGCGGTTAGGGCATCGGCGCCAGGGCTGAACCGCTCAATCCAAACCCGTCCGTCCTGAGCTTGTCGAAGGACCGCCTTTTCTTCTAGCGGTTGCCCGTGAGGCCCGAAAAGAAGGACAGTGCTTCGACAGGCTCAGCATGGACGGGGTTTGGGAAAGGTGGTCTCTTGCTAACCCACGCGCTGGCCAACCACGTTGCCGGTCGGAAAATACCGGCACACCAGGTAATCCTGCCCGCCGCCGCCGACGATCGCGCAGCCGACCTCGCGCGTTTCGGGCCAGATCAGCTGGGTGTAGTGGCCGACGTCCTGCCAGCGCCCGGTGCGCGAAACCTCGGGGAAAGCGCCGGGGCGGAAATCCCGGCCCTCGCCGATGAAATAGCCGATCATCTCCTCGGCGGCGTAAGCCCCTGCGGTGCCCATGAACAGGTTCTCGCCCTGCCCTTTGCGCGATTCCCAGCTCGAGTGGCGGAAGCGGCCGCTGCGGGCGAGTTCCGCGCCCCAGGCCCGCGCGTCCTCGGCCAGCTTGGGACTCCAGCTCAGCGCCGGCATACCCACTGCGCTGCGTTCCCCGTTGTGCGCCGCGAGGAGGCGTGCGGCGAGGTTTCTGCGATCCGCAGCGCGCCCGCTCCACGCCTCGCGCGGAGCGTGTTGCTGCGCCTGAACCGCCGCCGAAGCGGCCAGCGCCAGCGCCGCCGCCATCCATTCCAATCGCTGTCCCATCGCGCCCGCATCTTGACTCGTAGCGGTTAACCGGCGCTGAAAGCCGCGATGGCGCGCGCGCTCTACATCCACTGGCCTTTCTGCCTGGCGAAGTGTCCCTACTGCGACTTCAACAGCCACGTCCGCGAGCGGGTCGAGGTCGCGCAGTGGGAAGCCGGGCTGCTTGCTGACATGCACCGCGAGGCGGAGCTTTCTGGCGGAGAACGGCTCGAATCGGTGTTTTTCGGCGGAGGCACGCCCTCGCTGATGCCGCCCAAATTGGTTGCCGCATTGCTCGCCGAGGCCGAGCGGCGGTGGGGCTTCGGCGAGGGGATCGAGATCACGCTCGAGGGCAATCCCTCGTCGGTCGAGGCGGCGAACTACGCCGATCTCGCCGCTGCCGGAGTAAACCGCGCCTCGCTCGGGCTACAGGCGCTGGACGATGCGACCTTGCGCTTTCTGGGGCGGCTCCACGATGCACAGGAGGGGCTGAACGCAGTCGAGACGGCGCACAAGTGGTTCAAC
Source organism: Novosphingobium sp. (assembly GCA_050725835.1). Lineage (GTDB taxonomy): Bacteria > Pseudomonadota > Alphaproteobacteria > Sphingomonadales > Sphingomonadaceae > Novosphingobium. The sequence continues at coordinate 20,295 of JBOHIC010000165.1, read as the reverse complement.
CGCGTCTCGATTGACCTGATCTACGCGCGTCCGAACCAGACCACCGAAGCATGGCGCAATGAACTTGAAAAAGCGATCGCGATCGGCACCTCGCACCTTTCGCTTTACCAGCTCACCATCGAGCCGGGCACGCGGTTCGAGACAATGGTCCGCAAGGGCGATTTCGTTCCGCTGGGCGACGATGCCTGCGCCGACCTGTTCGCGCTGACCCGCGAGGTAACCGCAGCCGCTGGCCTCCCCGCCTACGAAATCAGCAACCACGCCCGCCCAGGCGAGGAGAGCCGCCACAACCTCGCCTACTGGCGCTACCATGACTACGCCGGGATCGGCCCCGGCGCGCACGGTCGGCGCGGCGGTGTGGCAACGGTGCGGCACAAAAAGCCCGAGAACTGGCTGAACGCCGTGGCCGAGCGCGGGCATGGCATGGCCGAGGAACGCTGCCTCGGCCAGAGCGAGCAGGCGGCCGAGGCGATGCTGATGGGGCTGCGGCTTGCAGAAGGGGTGGACCTTGCCGCGCTGGCGGCACGGTTCAGAATGCGTGAGGCCGAGCTGTGCGACCCCGCGAAACTGCAGTTTTATATCGCGAAAGGGCTGTGCCGGCGCAGCGGCGGGCGCATTGGGGTGACCGAAAATGGCATGCCGCTGCTCGACGGCCTGCTGGCGGAACTGGTCCCGGCGGGCCTGGTGGCGGCGTGAGTATTCCCAGCCCCGTTCGTCCTGAGGAGCCGCAGAGCGCAGCGAAGTGGCGTCTCGAAGGTCCGCGCGCGAGGGTGGTTCGAGACGGGCCTTCGACCCTTCGCTTCGCGACGGACTCAATCCCTCCTCACCACGAACGGGGAATGGGAAGGTGAGCCACGCCGAGCTTCTCGCCGCTTGGCGCGACCACCTCGCCCTCTCCCGCCGCCGCAGCCCGCATACGGTGCGCGCCTATGTCGCTACCGCGGCGCGGCTGCTCGATGCGACGGCGCTGGAGACCTGGCCCGCCCTCGCCCGGATCGAGGCTCCCGCGCTGCGCACCCAGCTCGCCCGCCGCCGGGCCGAGGGGCTGGTCAACACCTCGGCCGCGCGCGAGCTCTCGGCGCTCAAGGCTTTCGTCCGCTTCGCCCGCGAGCAGGCGGGCCACGCCGATCCGGCCCCGCCGCGAATGCGCGGGCCGCGGATCAAAAAGGGCCTGCCGCGCCCGGTCACCCCCGACGAGGCGGTGGGCCTCGCCGCGGCGGTAAACGACGACGCGCGCGAGGAATGGATCGGCGCGCGCGACCGCGCGGTGCTGCTGCTGCTTTACGGCGCGGGGCTGCGGATCGCCGAGGCGCTTTCGCTCACCGGCGCCGACCTGCCGCTCGGCGAAGTCCTCACCGTTACCGGCAAGGGCGGCAAGCAGCGCGCGGTGCCGCTGCTGCCGATCGTGCGCGATGGGGTGGCGGCATACGCCGCGCTAAGCCCGTGGCCCCCCGGACGCGGCAAGCCGCTGTTCCGCGGCGCCAAAGGCGGGCCGCTGTCGCAAGGCATGGTCCAGAAAGCCATGGCCCGCGCCCGCCCCGCGCTCGGCCTCCCCGCCACCGCCACCCCCCACGCCCTGCGCCACTCCTTCGCGACCCACCTACTCGGCGCGGGCGCGGACCTGCGCTCGCTGCAGGAGCTGCTCGGCCATGCGAGCCTGGGCTCGACGCAAATCTACACCAAAGTCGATGCGGCGGTGTTGCTCGATGTGTATCGCAACGCGCATCCAAGGGAGCGCGATTGAGCGGGCATCAGCTGTCCTCGAGTTCCGGATCGGCCAGCCACGCGGGGATGTCGCGCTTGGCGTGAAGAATGCGCCAGACGTCGATGTGGCCCATTTGCTCAAAATAGAACACCAGCCACGGATAGACTTTCAATCGTCTGCTGCGCAGACCAGGTAGCTTCAGTTCGTGCCCCCAGCGCGGCGAACCCGTCGCGGGGGCTTCGGCAATCGACCCATAGGCTTGCTCCAGCGCATCCACGAATCCAAGCGCCACGTCGGCTCCTGCTTCGGAAAGGTAGTGATCGATGGCTGAATCGGTGTCGTCCCTTGCACGCTGGCGTGGGACAATGGGTTTGCCAGTCACGGCGCGGCGCGGCGGACCCGGTCACGTAGGCCGGCGAAATATGCTGCGTCGAGAGGTTCGGTCGCCGGCGAGTTGGCGCCGTCGAGAAGCAGCCCACGCAGCCGCTCGATATCCTGATCCTTGCGGATCAACTCGCGCACATATTCGCTGCTGGTGCCGTAGCCGCCGCTACTGACCTGGCTGTCGATGAACGACTTGAGCGCAGCAGGGAGCGAGATGTTCATCGTAGTCATGGCCAATCCTATACCGGTTTTGGCAAAATTTGGGAAGACCTTCCGATGACTCAAGCCCCCGCCTGCCTAACCTCGATCGCATCCCAGATCAGTCCCGGCGTATCGGTTCCGTTGAAGCGGTCGATCGCGACGATCCCGGTGGGCGAAGTCACGTTGATTTCGGTCAGCCACTGGCCGCCGATCACGTCGATCCCGACGAAGACCAGCCCGCGCGCCTTGAGCTCGGGACCGAGCACCGCGCAGATTTCCTCCTCGCGCGCGGTCAGCGTGGTCGCCTCGGCCGAGCCGCCGACCGCGAGGTTCGAGCGGAACTCGCCCGCGCCCGGCCGCCGGTTGATCGCCCCGGCGAATTCGCCGTCGACCAGGACGATGCGCTTGTCGCCCTCGCCCACGCTGGAAAGGAACTTCTGGACCATGAACGGCTCGACCCAGGCAGCGTTGAACATCTCGACCAGCGCGCCGAGGTTGCTGCCGTCGGCGGGGACGCGGAAAACCGCCTTGCCGCCGTTGCCGTGGAGCGGCTTGACCACGATCTCGCCGTGCTCGGCGAGAAATTCCTTGGTGGCACCCAATGAGCGGGTGACCATCGTTGGCGGCATGAACCGCGCATAGTCGAGCACCAGCACCTTCTCGGGCGCGTTGCGGACGGCTTTGGGATCGTTGACCACCAGCGTCTCGCCCGCGAGGCGCTCGAGCAGGTGGGTGGCGGTGATGTAGCCGAGGTCGAACGGCGGGTCCTGGCGCATCAACACCACATCGATGTCGCGCCCGAGATCGAGGATGCGCGGCTCGCCGGCGGCGAAGTGATCGCCCTGGATGCGCTGTACGGTGACCGGGGTGCCCATCGTATAGAGCCGCCCCGCCTCCCAGGTCAGATCGGGCGCGGCATAGTGCCACAGCTCGTGCCCGCGCTCCTGCGCGCTGAGCATCAGCGCAAAGCTCGAATCGCCGCCGATGGCGATGCTTTCCAGCGGGTCCATCTGGACCGCGACGCGCAAGGTCATTCGGTGATCGCTCCGCTTAGTTCAGTCCGGCGTTGACGATGTGGCGCGGCCAGCGGCCCGGTGCAAGCAGGAGCACATCGACCCGCTGGTCGTCGCCGGGGCGGACGTAGCGGTGAGCGATGCCCTCGGCAGCGGCAATGACCCGGCGCAGGCGGTAGGGGTCGATCGCCAGGTCGCGCTCGGCGGCGGTGGCGCGCCATTTGACTTCGACGAAGGCGAGTACCCTCCCCCGCCGTGCGATAAGGTCGATCTCGCCGCGCGCAGTTTTCACCCGGCGGGCGAGCACGCGCCAGCCGGTGAGGCGGAGGTACCACGCCGCGAGCGTTTCGCCGCGGCGCCCCCGGGCTTCCCGTTCGGCGCGCGTGTTCACTTGAGCTCGAGCGCCCTTGCGTAGAGCAACTTGCGGTCTTGCCCGGTCGCTTTGGCCACCGCGGACGCGGCTTGCGAAGGCTTGGCGTGGGCCAGTTCGGCGCGGAGCAGCGCGTCGATGTCGAATTCCCGGGCTTGCTCGCCCGGGGGGGCGATCAGCAGCACGATCTCGCCCTTGGGCGGTTGCGCGGAGTAGTGTGCGTCCAACTCTTCGGCCGAGCCGGTGCGGCATTCCTCGAACTTCTTGGTCAGCTCGCGTGCCACCGCGACCTCGCGCCCCGGCAGTTCCGCGCCGATCGCCGCGAGCGCAGCGCCGAGCCGCGGCGAGGTTTCATAGAACGCCAGCGTCGCTTTCACGCTGGCCAGTTCGCGCAGAAACTCGCGCCGCGCCTTGTCCTTGGCGGGAAGGAACCCGGCAAACAGGAACCGGTCGGTCGGCAGCCCGGCGAGGGTCAGCGCGGTGAGCAGCGCGCTCGCCCCGGGCAGGCTGGTCACCGCGATCCCGGCCTCCCGCGCGCCGCGGACCAGCTTGAAGCCGGGGTCCGATATCAGCGGGGTTCCCGCATCGCTGACCAGTGCCACCGCCTGCTCGCGCGCCAGGGCAAGCAGGTAGTCGCGGGTCTCGTCGCTGGCATGATCGTCATAGCGGATCAACCGCTGCTTGATCCCGAGGTGGTGGAGCAGCTTGCCCGTTACCCGCGTGTCCTCGCAGGCCACCGCAGCCACGCCACGCAGTGTCGCTACTGCCCGCAGTGTGATGTCGCCCAGATTGCCAATCGGAGTCGCGACTATATACAGACCGGGCGGCAGCGGAGCGTCCATCGATCGCCTGATGAACTGCCGCGAGGAGAGCGACAAGCCATGTTCGAGGGGCGCGCCGATCGGCGCAAGGTGCTGGCGCTGGGCGCCCTGGTCTTGCTTGCGGGCTGCAAGGTCATCCCCAAGGGGGTCAAAGACACATCCCCGCCGGTCGCCGACCTGCCCAGCGACGCGCTGCCCAAGGACGGGCAGCGCCACCGGGTCGCGCTGCTGGTGCCGCTTTCGGGGGCCAATGCCGGGGTCGGCGAGGCGATCGCCAACGCCACGATGCTCGCGCTGCTCGATACCAACGCCCAGAACCTGCGCATCACCAACTACGACACCGCCGCCGGCCCCGCCGCCGCGGCGCAGAAGGCAATCGCCGACGGCAACAAGCTGATCCTCGGCCCGCTCGCCTCCGAAGAAGTCGCCGCGGTGGCGACGGTGGCGCGTGCTGCCAAAGTGCCGCTGATTTCCTATGCCGGTGACGCCTCGGTCGCCGCGCCCGATGTATTCATCCTCGGGACGCATCCCGGCATCTCGCTGTCGCGCAGCGTCGCCCATGCCCGCGCCGGCGGCGCTACCCGGTTCGCCGCGCTGGTCCCCGACGGCGATTACGGCCGCCGCGCCGAAGCCGCCTTCGGCCAGGCGGTGCAGAGCGCCGGCGGGGTGGTCGTGGCGGTGCAGCCCTATGCGCGCGGCAACACCTCGATCGTCAGCGCGGCGCAGCGCCTGCGCACCCGCGGCGGGTTCGATGCAGTTCTCGTGGCGGACGGTGCGCGCGCCGGGGTGCAGGCAGCGCCCAACCTGAAACGCACAGGTTTCAACCCCCGGATCCTCGGGACCGAGCTGTGGAGCGGCGAAAGCGTGGTCGGGACCACGCCGGCGCTGCGCGGGGCGTGGTTCGCGGCGGTTTCGGACACGCGCTTCAAGCAGTTTGCCGACGGCTACCAGAGCCGTTTCGGGGCGCGGCCCTACCGCATCGCCACGCTCGGCTACGACAGCGTGCTGCTGACCATCCGCGTCGCCCGCGACTGGCGCCCGGGGACCAGCTTCCCGGTCGCACGGCTGCGCGACAGCGGCGGCTTCCTCGGGCTCGACGGGCCGTTCCGGTTCTTCTCGAACGGGGTGATCGAGCGCGCGCTCGAAGTGCGCGAGGCGCGCGCCGGGGGCGTGGTGGTGGTCAGCCCCGCGCCCGAGAGCTTCGGCGGCTAATCCTCCACGGAACGGGGAGGTGGCAGCCGCAGGCTGACGGAGGGGCCGGATGCCTCGCCGACATACTCGGCGTATCTGGGATAGGTTTCGACCCCTCCACCACCGCTTAGCGGCGGTCCCCCTCCCCGTTCCGGGGAGGATAAGCCGCGCAGAGCGCTTGCGTGGCGGAATCGCGCGGTCCTATAGCCGGCCCCTATGGCTGAAGACCTGTTCGACAAACTACCCGCGAGCACGGGCGATTCCTACGACGGCAGCGCGATCGAGGTGCTCGAGGGGCTCGAGCCGGTGCGCCGCCGTCCGGGGATGTACATCGGCGGGATCGACGAGCGCGCGCTCCACCACCTCGCCGCCGAAGTGCTCGACAACGCGATGGACGAGGCAGTCGCGGGCCACGCCAACCGGATCGAGGTGATGCTGGACGACGGGAACCGTTTGACCATCGTCGACAACGGCCGTGGCATCCCGGTCGACGAGCATCCCAAGTATCCGGGCAAATCGGCGCTCGAGGTGATCCTCACTACTCTGCATTCGGGCGGCAAGTTTTCGGGCAAGGCCTATGCGACCAGCGGCGGCTTGCACGGGGTCGGCGTGAGCGTGGTCAATGCGCTGTCGAGCCACACCCGGGTCGAAGTCGCGCGCGGGCGCGAGCTGTTCGCGCAGGAATTCGCGCAAGGCCTGGCCACCGGCGGGCTCCAGCGGCTCGGCCCGACGCCGAATCGCCGCGGCACTTCGGTGAGTTTCGTCCCCGACCCCGAAATCTTCGGCGAGGAGGCGAAATTCAAGCCCGCGCGGCTGTTCCGCCTCGCCCGCTCGAAGGCCTACCTTTTCGCCGGGGTCGAAATCCGCTGGAAATGCGCGCCCGAGCTGATCGGCGACGAGACCCCGGCCGAGGCGACCTTCCAGTTCCCCGGCGGCATCGCCGATCACCTCACCGAGCAGCTGGGCGGGCGCGAGTGCGTCACCGCCAAGTTCTTTTCGGGCACGCAGAACTTTCCCGGCGATAGCCAAGGCCGGGTCGAATGGGCGGTGGCCTGGCCGCTGTGGTCCGACGGGGCCTATTCGTACTACTGCAACACCATCCCCACCCCCGATGGCGGCACCCACGAAGCCGGGCTGCGCGCCGCGCTGACCAAGGGCATCCGCGCCTTCGCGGAGCTTGTGGGCGCGAAGAAGGCCAAGGACCTCGCGCCCGAAGACGTCGTTACCGGAAGCGAAATCATGCTCTCGCTGTTCGTGCGCGAGCCGCAGTTCCAGAGCCAGACCAAGGACCGCCTGACCAGCCCCGAAGCGGCGCGTCTGGTCGAGAACGCGGTGCGCGATCACTTCGACCACTTCCTCGCCGACAACATGGACCGCGGCAAGGCGCTGCTCGGTCATGTGCTCGAACGGATGGATGAGCGGCTGCGGCGCAAGGCCGAACGCGAGGTCAAGCGCAAGACCGCTACCAATGCGCGCAAGTTGCGGCTCCCCGGCAAGCTCACAGACTGCACCGGCGAAGGCGGCGCCGAGACCGAGCTGTTCATCGTCGAGGGCGATTCGGCCGGCGGCAGCGCCAAGCAGGCGCGCGACCGCAAGAGCCAGGCGATCCTGCCGATCCGCGGCAAAATACTGAACGTTGCCAGTGCGACAGCGGACAAAATTCGTGCAAATTCGGAGATCGCCGACCTTGCCCTCGCGCTCGGCTGCGGGATGCGCAAGGAATGCAATCCGGACAACCTGCGCTACGACCGCGTAATCATCATGACCGACGCCGACGTCGACGGCGCGCACATCGCCACGCTGCTGATGACCTTCTTCTTCCAGGAAATGCCCGAGATCGTCCGCCGCGGGCACCTCTACCTCGCCCAGCCCCCGCTCTACCGGCTCACTGCGGGCAAGGAGAGCGCCTACGCCCGCGACGACGCCCACCGCGCCGAGCTCGAAGCGGGGCAGTTCAAGGGCAGGAAAGTCGAGGTCGGGCGCTTCAAGGGGCTCGGCGAGATGAACCCGGCGCAGCTGCGCGAAACCACGATGGACCCCAAAAGCCGCGGCCTCCTGAGGATCACCCTGCCGCCTGAATATGAAGGCCGCGCCGCGGTGAAGGACCTGGTCGATCGCCTGATGGGCCGCGACCCCGCCCAGCGCTTCATGTTCATCCAGAACCGCGCGGGCGAGCTCGATCCGGAGATGATCGACGCGTGAACTAAGCGCAATTTGTACACTCTGAGGACGGCAAACTTTTCCTCGCTGTTAACCAGCTTCGTTTGCGACGTCCTTACGCGCGATACCTAGTGCTGGCTGGCTGCATTGCGAGGAGCAGAGCCGGCATGGACGTCCACCGCAAGCCCGATCGCCCGCACATCCGCGCCCCGCTGCTTCGGCGGCTGGCGCAAGACCGCGCCGGCAATACCATGGCGCTGGTCGCCGCGGGGCTGGTTCCGCTGCTCGCCATGGTCGGCGGCGGGGTCGACATGGGCCGCGGCTATCTTTCGCAGAGCCGCCTGCAAAACGCCTGCGACGCCGGGGTGCTCGCCGCGCGCAAGCGGCTCGGCTCGGCGGTCGGCGCGACCGGCGAAGTTCCCGCCGACGTCGCGACCATCGGCAAGCGCTTCTTCGACCTCAATTTCCGCGACGGCGCCTACGGCACCGAGGAACGCGATTTCGAAATGACCCTCGAGGACGACCTTTCGATCAGCGGGGTCGCCAAAGTCACCGTCCCGACCAGCATCATGCGGATCTTCGGGTTCGCCGAGGTGCCGATCGAGGTGACCTGCCAGGCCAAGCTCAACTTCTCGAACACCGACGTGATGATGGTGCTCGATACTACGGGATCGATGGGCGCGACCAACGCCGGCGACTCTGTCTCGAAGATCGTCGCGCTGCGTTCGGTCGTCACCTCGTTCTTCACCCAGCTCGAAGCGGCGAAGGTTTCGGGGACGCGGATCCGCTATGGCTTCGTGCCCTATGCCGCCAACGTCAACGTCGGCTATTCGCTCAACTCCGATTGGATGGTCGATAAATGGTCCTACCAGGGCCGGCAATCGGTCACCACCACCGGGACCGCCACCGCCGCCACGACCTGGACCCCGGTCAGCGGCAGCGCCGCGACCATTCCCGAGTACCGCGCCGCTACCTGCCCCGCCGACACGGTCGTTTCGACCCCGCTGAGCACGGCCACTTTGGCCAACGGCGACCTGACCGGCCAGACCCGGATCACCGGGCGCGACTACACCTGCACCACGATCAGCGCGGGCGTCATCAGCGTGACCGGCACCGAGTACACCGACTATGTCTACAACTGGCTGACGTCGTCGGCGCGGCGGACCTGGGAATACAAGCCGGTCGAGCTCGATGTCCGCCCGTTCAAGGGCGCCGGCGGCTCGAGCAAGATGCGCGGCGGGACTATCCGGGTGCGGATGGGCGGCACGCCGCGCGCGTCGATCGACATGAACGAAGGGTTCTCCGGCTGCATCGAGGAACGCGCGACTTACGAGATCGACGATTACGACGACGTCGATTTCGATCGTGCGCTCGACCTCGATATCGACCGAGTCCCCACCCCCGGCGACACCGCCACGCAATGGCGGCCGCTGCTCCACAACATCAGCTTCGAGCGCAACCTCACCTGGGCCGGCGCAGGCGCGTTCAGCACCGGAGTTTCGCGCTACGAGTACGACTTCTTCAACGCCGGGTGGGCGGGCTATTCGAACTGCCCGGCGCAGGCGCGCAAGCTCGCCCCGCTCAGCCTGACCGATCTCACCAGCTACCTCGCCTCGCTCAACCCGGGGGGCAATACGTACCACGACATCGGGATGATCTGGGGCGGACGCCTGCTCTCGCCGACCGGCATCTTCGCCAGCGAGAACGGCGACGTGGGCGGACAGGCGACCAGCCGCCACCTGATCTTCCTCACCGACGGCGAGACCGCGCCGCTCGATGTCGCCTACGGGGCTTACGGGATCGAGCCGCTCAATCAGCGCCGCTGGGCGCCGGGCTCGGCGCGGAGCCTGACCGAGACGGTCGAAAACCGCTTCGTCGTCGCCTGCCGCGAAGTGCGCAAGCGCAACATCACCGTGTGGGTGGTCAGCTTCGGGATGGAGCTCAACCCGGTGCTGATCGAATGCGCCGGTGCGGGCCACGCCTTCGAGGCGCGCGACGCCGCCCAGCTCAACAGCGTCTTCAGCAATATCGCCCGGGCGATGGGCGACCTCAGGATTTCGAAGTGACGCTGCTCTCGCCGCGCCTGATCCGGGGTGAAGAGCGCGGCGCCACGACGATGGAATTCGCGCTGATCGCGCCGGTGCTGCTGGTCATGGTGATGGGGCTCTTCGACCTCGGCTACGTGATGTACACCAATTCGATGCTCGAGGGGGCGATCCACAAGGCGGCCCGCGATTCGACCATCGAAGGCTCGACCAGCCGCTCCGCCGAGATCGACCGGCGCGTCGAGGAAGCGGTCAAGGCGGTGGTGCTTCACTCCACGGTAGCGTTCTCGCGCAAGTCCTACGCCAGCTTCAGCGACGTCGCCCGGCCCGAAGACTTCACCGACATCAACAACGATGGCGCCTGCAATGCGGGCGAGCCGTTCGAGGATTCGAACGGCAACGGTTCCTGGGACCAGGACCGCGGCAATAGCGGCCAGGGCGGCGCGCGCGACGCGGTGCTATACACCGTGACGGTCACCTACGACCGGCCGTTCCCGGTCGCTAACCTGATCGGGCAAGACGAAACCTTTTCGCTCAAGTCGCAAACCGTGCTGCGCAACCAGCCTTACGGCATGCAGGCGGTCGCCCAGCCGACGATGGGGAACTGCGCGTGAGCCTCGCCGCGTTCCTGCGCCGGCTGCGCGCCAATTCCTCGGGCGTGGCGATGACCGAATTCGCGCTCGCCGCGCCGTTCATGCTCGGGTTCGGGTTGTGGGGGATCGAGAACGCCAATTTCGTGCTGACCAACATGCAGGTTAGCCAGCTGGCGATGCACGTCGCCGACAACGCTTCGCGGATCGGCGACACCTCGACGCTCGAGGACCGCCGGATCTACGAGGCCGACGTCAACGACCTGCTCTACGGCGCACACGTCCAGGGCGGAAACGGACTCGACCTCTACCGTTTCGGCCGCGTCGTCGTCAGCAGCCTCGAGGTCGAGGGAGAATCGGGCAACCAGTACATCCACTGGCAGCGCTGCAAGGGCGAGCTCCCGCGCACCTCGAGCTACGGCGGTGAAGGCGACGACCTCGGCGGCCGGGGCATGGGACCGGCCGGGCACGAAGTGCTCGCCCAGGAAGGCGACGCGGTGATGTTCGTCGAGGTCGCCTATGCCTACCAGCCGCTGGTCTCGGACCGCTTCGTCGCCGGCTCGGTGATTACCGCCACTTCGGCCTTCACCGTGCGCGACGACCGCGATCTCAGCCAGATTTACCAGGCCAACCCGTCCGCGCCGGATTCGGTCTCGCGGTGCACGGTATACGATGGCTACGCGGGCGGAAGTTCGGGCGGGTCCAGCGGGGGATCGAGCAGTTCGGGCGGCGGATCCGGCAGCAGCACCTCGACCACCTCGGGCGGCTCTACATCGACCTCGACCACGTCGGGCGGCTCCACGACGACCAGCTCGACCTCGACATCGACGAGCACCAGTTCGACGTCGACCTCCACCACCACCGGCGGACGCGGCGGCCGACGTCGACCCTAGCGGTTGCAGACCCGCCTGACCGCGGCGACGATCCGCGGAGCATCGATCAGCGCGGCCTTTTCGAGATTTGCGGCATAGGGCAGCGGGACATCTTCGTCGCAGACCCGAAGCACCGGCGCGTCGAGATGGTCGAAGCCCTCTTCCATGCAGATCGCCATGATTTCCGAGGAGATCGAGCAGACCGGCCAGCCTTCCTCGGCAATGACCAGGCGGTTGGTCCTGGCGAGGCTCGCGAGCACAGCGTCCTTGTCGAGCGGGCGCAGCGTCCTGAGGTCGATCACCTCGGCCTCGATCCCTTCGCCCGCCAGCGTCGCGGCGGCTTCGAGCGCGAGGCCGACGCCGATCGAATAGGACACGATGGTCACGTCGCGGCCCTCGCGCACAGTCCGCGCCTTGCCGATCGGGAGGACGTGCCCATCACTATTTGGGTCGTCGAGCTCGGGCAGTTCGAAGCTGCGGCCATAGACCAGCTCGTTCTCGAGGAAGACCACCGGATCGTCGCTGCGGATCGCGGCCTTGAGCAGGCCCTTGGCGTCGGCGGCGTCGTAGGGCGCGATCACCACCAGCCCGGGGACGCTGGCGTACCACGGACCGAAATTCTGGCTGTGCTGCGCGCCGACCCGGCTGGCCGCGGCGTTGGGGCCGCGGAACACGATCGGGCAGCGCATCTGTCCGCCCGACATGTAATTGGTTTTGGCCGCCGAATTGATGATGTGGTCGATCGCCTGCAACGCGAAGTTGAAGGTCATGAACTCGACGATCGGCCGAAGTCCGCCCATCGCCGCGCCCGCGCCGATCCCGGCGAAACCGTATTCGGTGATCGGGGTGTCGATCACGCGCTTGGGACCGAACTCCTCGAGCAGCCCCTGGGTGACCTTGTAGGCCCCCTGATACTCGGCGACTTCCTCGCCCATTACGAACACCCGCTCGTCGCGGCGCATTTCTTCGGCCATCGCGTCGCGCAAGGCTTCGCGCACGGTCGCGGACTTCATGTTGGTGCCGGCCGGGACCGCGGGATCGGCGGCGCGCGGCTTGGGCGCCGGCGGGGCGACCGTCGCGGGCGAAGGTGCGGGAACCTCAGATTCGGCGGCCTTCTGCTCGGCCGCCGGCGCTGCAGCAGCGCTCTCACCCTCGCCGCCCATCGTCGCGATCACGGTGCCGACCTTGACCCCCTCGGTGCCCTCGGCGACCAGCAGCGCGCCGATCGTGCCCTCGTCGACCGCCTCGAACTCCATCGTCGCCTTGTCGGTCTCGATCTCGGCGAGGATGTCGCCGGCCCTGACTTCGTCGCCGGCCTTGACCAACCACTTGGCCAGCGTGCCCTCCTCCATCGTCGGGGAGAGCGCGGGCATCTTGAGCTCGATCCCCATCAGTAGCTCTCCACCAGCACGTCGGTGTAGAGTTCGGGCATATCGGGCTCGGGTGAATTTTCCGCAAAATCCGCTGCTTGGACGACGACATTGCGAATCTGCTTGTCGATCTCCTTGATCCGGTCCTCGGCCACGCCGCGCTTGAGCAGCTCGGCCTTGGCGGCCTCAATCGGATCGTGCTTGTCGCGCATTTCCTGCACTTCCTCGCGGCTGCGGTACTTGGCCGGGTCGGACATCGAGTGGCCGCGATAGCGGTAGGTGTTGAGCTCCATCAGCACCGGTCCCTTGCCCGCGTGGACGTGGGCGAGCGCGATTTCGGCGGCGGCGCGAACCTCGAGCACGTCCATCCCGTTGACCGCCATGCCGGGGATGCGGAAGGCGGTGCCGCGGCGGTGGAATTCGGTCTCCGCCGAGCTGCGCTTGACCGCGGTGCCCATCGCATAGCCGTTGTTCTCGATCACATAGACGATCGGCAGGTTCCACAGTGCGGCCATGTTGAAGCTCTCGTAGACCTGGCCCTGGTTGGCCGCGCCGTCGCCGAAATAGGCCATGCACACCCCGCCGTCGGCGCGGTACTGGTGGGCGAAGGCGAGGCCCGTGCCGAGCGCGACCTGCGCCCCGACAATGCCATGGCCGCCGTAGAACTTATGCTCGACGCTGAACATGTGCATCGAGCCGCCCTTGCCCTTCGAAATCCCCGCCTGGCGTCCGGTCAGTTCGGCCATGATCACCTTGGGGTCGATCCCGTAAGCGAGCATGTGGCCGTGATCGCGGTAGCCGGTGATGACGCTGTCTTTGGCCGGATCGAGCGCCGACTGCAGCCCGACCGCGACCGCTTCCTGGCCGATGTAGAGGTGGCAGAAGCCGCCGATCAGCCCGAGTCCGTAAAGCTGCCCGGCGCGCTCCTCGAAGCGGCGGATCAGCACCATCTGCTCGTAGAAGGCCATCAGTTCGGCGTCGGAAGCGGCATGGCGCTTGGCCGCTTCGTGGCGTTCCTGAAGGCTGCGCAATGCGAAATTGTCATCGCCCGGCGCGGCCTTGGCGGACGCCTTGCGGCTGATGGCGGGCTTGGCCAAGTTCACTCTTCCCCTAGGGCATGCTCGATTGGCCAGCCTATAGGGCCAAGCCTCGCCAAGGGAAACCGCCTCATACGTATTTTGTAGCGGCGGTGGGCGTCCGGCCTACTTGATCAGCATCACCATCTCGTCGGGGTGGACGACATTGAGATTGCTGCGCAGCAGCTCGCCCGCGATGTCGGGATCGACGTGGCGCGGATCGAGCAGTTCGACCCGATTGCGAAGCTCGTCGCGCTGGGTCCCGAGATGCTTGAGCTCGGTCTGGCGTTCGGCCAGCAAGCGATTGTTTTCGCTCCACGCCATCAGCCCGCTCGGCCCGATCAGCATCGCTGCCCCCATCGCCAGCAGGCTGGCCAGCGCAGCAACCTGTATCACGCCCTCGCGCCGGTGAATCGATTGTCCCCGCCCCGTCATCACCGACTAAGAATCACAAGTGATTCAGCAGTTCAAGTCCTATTTCTGCATTTGCATCGGAAATGCGCCGAAATGCAAAGGGCGCCCGGAACCCCATGCCGGTTCCGGGCGCCCCGCGGGGCCGTTTGCGGGAGGTGCGGGAGGGGTCGGCCCCGCGTGTCGGCTCAGCGGTTGTCCGAGCGATCGGGACGTTCCGCCGGCTCCGGCTGTGAGGCCTGCGCGGCTTCCTGGCGCTGACCCTCGCGCTTGATCTGGCCTTCGCTCATCGCCGAGATCAGCGTCGAGCCGGTCGCGGTGAAGTTGCCTGCGGGGAGAACGGCGGTCTCGCCGTCGACCTTGACCAGCAGCGCCTGGATCCGGCCGTGCCCGTCGGCGATCACTTCGCGGACCTTGCCGATCTTGTCGCCCTTGAGGTCGTAGAGCTTGGTGCCCGGCGAAATGTCGAAGCTGCCAGCGCCCTGCGCCGCGGCGCTGCCGGCGGCGGCAAGCTGCCCCGCCGCACCCGAGAACATCGCGTTGCCCGCGCCCGAAGCGCTGCCCTGGGCCGAGCCGGCCAGCGAACCCGCCGCGCCGGTGGCTGTGCCGACCGCGCCGCTTGCCGTGCCGCGGGCGCTGCCGACCACCCCGCGCACCGCGTCGGTGCCGAGCAGCTGCGCATCGCCATTGGCCGAGCCGCTGGCATTGCCCGACCCATTACCGTCGAGCGTAACCGAACGCGCCGGGGTGGTGAGTGTCTGGGTCAGCGACCCTTCGCCCTGCGCGTCGGCGGAGTTGCGGGTGGAAACGCGGCCCGAGCGGCGATCGACGCTGCGTTCGCTGCGGGTCTCGGCGCGCCCGGCGCCTTCGCCGCGGGTGGTCGAACGAACCGAATCGAGGGTCGAATCGAGCGTCCCCTGGCTGCTGCCGGAGACCACCCCGCCGACGCTGCCGCC
The DNA here is from genome assembly GCA_050725835.1 of Novosphingobium sp. Classification (GTDB taxonomy): domain Bacteria; phylum Pseudomonadota; class Alphaproteobacteria; order Sphingomonadales; family Sphingomonadaceae; genus Novosphingobium. The sequence goes on along the minus strand of JBOHIC010000165.1, from coordinate 5,130 downwards.
GAGTCCGCCGAGAATCTGGGCCTGCGCCGGCAGGCTGCCGGCGAGAACGAATGCGGCCGAAGCCAGGAACAGGGTTTTCATGATCGTTGTCCTTCCTTCTGTTCGGGCGATCCCCTGAGGGTCGCTCGAGCCGACAACGACTGTCCCTGCGATTTTCCTTCAGCGACCGCGCATTTTTTTAGCGGCAGGCGCCGCAGACCACTCCGCGGCCGATTTGCGGATCGGGCAGCCGGCGGCCGAGGGCCTGCGCCTCGCGGTCGAGCGTCGCGGTGACTGCCCCGCCCGCCGCCACCGCCGCAGCGGCGCGCGCGGCGACCAGCGGCGCGGCGAACGAGGTGCCGCGGACGTCTTGCCACTTGCCCTTCTTGTCCGCCGCGCGCAGCCCCGCGCCGGGCGCGGCGTAATCGAGGTGGAGCGCGCGTCCGGCCTCGATCAGCGGACGCCCCCGCGCGTCGACCGCGCTGACCGCGATCACCCCGGGGTACGAGGCCGGATAGGCCGGCGGCGCGGCGGGTCCGTCGTTGCCGACCGCGGCGACCACGGTCACCCCGCGCCGTTGCGCCGCGGCGATGGCGCGCTCGACCAGCGGGTTGCGCGGGCCGACCAGGCTGATCGAAACCACCCGCACCCCCTGCCCGACCAGCCAGCCGAGTCCCTGCGCGATCGCCAGCGCGTTGCCGCCCGCCGGATCCGAGCCATAGACGTCGGCGACGTAAAGTCGCCGCACCCCGGCCCGCTGGGCGAGCGAAATCACTGCGCTGCCGTGGCTGCTGGCGAGCGGCGCACCCTTGGCGAAGCCGCGTTGGCCCGACACCGGCTGCGCCCCCGCGCCGTCAATCAGGCCCACCGGCACCGCGATTCCCGCGGCGCCGCCAGATGCGGCCGCGCGCGACGGCCTCGGCGCGCCGCCGCTCTGGAAGTGGAGCTGGTCACTCGCCACCACCGCGTTCGGCACGCGCTCGGCAAGCAAGCGTTGAGCAGCGGCGAGCGAGAGGGCGGCGGGCAGGCGCAGCTTGAGGAAAGCAATGTCGAGCCCGTCGAGATTGCCGGTTTCGGCCACGGCGAAGCCCAGCGCGCCGACCGCGCTCAGCGTCGCCGCGTCGGGATCGACCAGGAGCAGTTCGCCGCGGCGGGCGATCTCGCCGGCCGCGTCGCGCTCGAGGGTGTCGCGGTTGCGGCGGAGCAGCCGGTCGAGACGTTCGCTTCGCACGAAATCCAACCGCTCGGCGACTTCGCTTGCGGTCCCGCGCAGCAGATCGCCGCCGGAGCGCAGCGGGCCGTCGAGCACTTCGCCGACCGGCGGCAGGCCGGGCAGCACCGGCGCTGGCAGGCCGAGCTGCGCTAGCGCCGGCGCGGCGAGCGCCGCGATGGCGAGGACGAAGAGGGGTTGGCGAAGGTTCATGCTGCCCTTTGAAGGTTTTTCCGCTTAATCGTGGATGAAACGTCGCAGCTCGCTCGTTTCATCCACTCGAATGCCAATGCCGCCGCACGACGCGTTCCTTGTCGAACTCACCGCGCTGTTGCCGCGCCTGCGCCGCTTTGCGGCCGGGCTGGCGCGCGACCGAGCCGACGCGGACGACCTGTGCCAGGCCACGGTAGAACGCGCGCTGCTTTCGCGCCAGCAATGGCGCGAGGGCACGCGGCTGGACAGTTGGACCTATCGGATCATGCGCAACATCTGGATCGACACCGCCCGCGCCCGCACCCGCTTCGGCAAGACCTTCGCCGACGAGGAGGCGGGGCTGAGCGTGGGCGCGGGCGGCGGGCAGGAAGCCCATGTCGAGCTGAGCAATGTCGACCGCGCGCTGCAGACCCTGCCGGGCGAGCAGCGCGAGGCGGTGCTGCTGGTGCTGGTCGAGGGCTACAAATACGCCGAGGCGGCCGAAATCGTCGGCTGCCCGATCGGCACGCTGACCTCGCGGCTGCTGCGCGGGCGCGAGGCGCTGATGCTCAAGCTGGGAGAAGCGGCATGACCGTCACGCCCGAACAGATCGCGGCCTATGCCGACGGCGAACTCGACGAGCTGACCGCGGCGCGGATCGCCCGCGCGGTGGCCGATAGCCCCGAGCTTGCCGCGCAGCTCGCCGCGCATCTTGGCTTGCGCGACACATTGTCGGCGCACTTCGCTCCGATCCTCGAGGAGCCGGTGCCCGAGGCTATCGGCGCGCCGATCGCGGCAGCGGCCAAGGTTGTCGATCTCGGAGCGGTGCGCGAACAGCGCGCCGCGTGGTGGAGGGCCCCGGCGGTGCGCTGGGGCGCCCCTGCCCTCGCCGCCAGCCTCGCGCTCGCGGTGCTGCTGCCGCGCGGTGGCGAGACGGCGGAGGGCTACGCACCGACCCAGCTTGCCGCGGCGCTTGAAGCCACGTCGTCGGGAACTGCTACCAACGGCACCCGCGTCCTGCTCAGCTTCCGCGACAAGGCTGGCGCGTTCTGCCGCGGCTACGCCTCGCCCGCACAATCGGGGATTGCCTGCAAGGACGATGCAGGATGGAAGCTGCGGATGACCGCGGGCGGCAGTGCCGCGCAGGCCGGCGAGTTCCGCCAGGCCGGCAGCGGCGAAGCCGCGGTAATGGCCGCCGCGCAGGACCTCGCCGCCGGCTCCGCGCTCGATGGGCCAGGCGAGCGCGCGGCTCGGGCGAACGGCTGGCGCGCGCCTTGACTTGAGCCGTCTCATGCGCCAATATGGTTTCGTTTGAAACTATCTTGGATTTGGCGATGGCTGACCTGTTCGACAATCCGCTCGGCCTCGACGGCTTCGAATTCGTCGAGTTCTGCGCCCCCGAAAAGGGCGTGCTCGAGCCGGTGTTCGCAGCCATGGGATTTACCAGGATCGCCCGCCACCGCTCGAAAGACGTCGAGCTGTGGCGCCAGGGCGAGATCAACCTGATCGCCAACTACCAGCCGCGCAGCCCGGCGGCCTACTTCGCCGCCGAGCACGGCCCCTCGGCCTGCGGCATGGGCTGGCGGGTCAGGGACGCAGCCAAGGCCTATGCCGAGGCGATCGCGCGCGGGGCCGAGCCGGTCGAGCTCAAGACCGGGCCGATGGAACTCAATCTCCCCGCGATCAGAGGGATCGGCGGCTCGATCATCTACTTGATCGACCGCTATGGCGATGAGCTCAGCATCTACGACATCGATTTCGTCTACGAGCCGGGGATCGATCGCAACCCGGTCGGCGCCGGGCTCCAGCTGATCGATCACCTCACTCACAACGTCTACGGCGGGCGCATGGCGCACTGGGCGGCGTTCTACGAGCGCATCGCCAATTTCCGCGAAATCCGCTATTTCGACATCAAGGGCGAATACACCGGCCTGACCAGCAAGGCGATGACCGCCCCCGACGGCAAGATCCGCATTCCCCTGAACGAGGAAGGCCAGGCCGGCGGCGGGCAGATCGAGGAGTTCCTCCGCGCCTACAACGGCGAGGGCATCCAGCATATCGCCTTCATCTGCGACGACCTGATCGCGGTGTGGGACCGCCTCAAAGGCTTCGGCACCCCGATGATGAGCCCGCCGCCCGCGACCTACTACGAGATGCTGGCCGAGCGCCTCCCCGGCCACGGCGAGCCGGCGGATGAGCTGCAGAAGCGCGGCATCCTGCTCGATGGCACCACCGAGGGCGGCACCCCGCGGCTGCTGCTGCAGATCTTCTCGGAAACCCAGGTCGGCCCGGTGTTCTTCGAATTCATCCAGCGCCGCGGCGACGAAGGCTTCGGCGAGGGCAACTTCAAGGCGCTGTTCGAATCCATCGAACGCGACCAGATCGCCCGCGGCGTGCTCGCGGTGGAGGGCGCGAAATGAGCGACCACCCGGTCAAGCTCGGCGGAATCCACCACGCCGCCTATCGCTGCAGGGACGCAAAGGAAACCGTCGATTGGTACGCCCGCGTCCTCGGCATGGACTACAGCACCGCGTTCAGCGAGGACCATGTCCCCTCGACCGGCGAATTCGACCCCTACATGCACGTGTTCCTCGAAGCCGGTAACGGCAACGTACTGGCCTTCTTCGAGCTCCCCAACCAGCCGGCAATGGGCCGCGACACGCAGACCCCGGTGTGGGTCCAGCACCTCGCCTTCCGCGTCCCCGACGTCGAAGCGCTGCTCGCCGCCAAGGCGCACATCGAGAGCGTAGGCGTCGACGTCCTCGGCCCGACCCACCACGGCATCTTCCAGTCGATCTACTTCTTCGACCCCAACGGCCACCGCATCGAACTCGCCGCCGATATCGGCACGGCCGAGCAATACGCCGAACTCAAGCGGGTGGCGGCGCCGATGCTCGAGGAGTGGAACGTGACGAAGAAAGCGCCGAAGCACGCGGCGTGGCTGCATGAGGCGAATACGGCGGAGTAAGCCAACAGTTTCGGCAAATCAGTCAATTAGACGGTATTCGATGCCCAGCCCGTTAATTGCTCTGATCTCGAACGTGCGCCCCTTGAGACGAAGCATCATCGGCACGGGTTCGCGGGGCACAGTGAGCTCTTCCGTGAACGCTTCGCGCGCCATGTCGTTCTTAAACTCTCGATATGAGAATCGCAGAGTGTCGGCAGTCGCGCCCTGATAAAGCAGGACAAACTTAAACGAGTCGTCGCGCTGGACCGAAACTGGCACACGCGAATAGCGAGCCTTGGACTTCAATTTCGTAGCTGTCGAAACAAAGTCGGCTGCACTGCGGTCAAAGGTTCCATCACCGTCATCATCGAGGAAACAAACGCCGTTGTAGGTGTCCAGAGTTCCTGTGGCGGGGACACACGCCTTGAACTTTGCCTTAGTGGAGACGGGTATGAGTTTGGTGCCGACTTCGTACCAATCTTGAAGCAGCCAATTTCCTGCCTTGGCCCGATCTTCGAGAACGGCACCGTCAGTTGTGTAGATTCGCGAATAGGTGAACAATTCATCTCCGGCTGCTGCACGCGCCGACTCGCCTCTTGTCGGGACGGTCACAAGTTTGGCGGTTATGACCGGCTCGCCAGATTGAGCGGCGGCGGGTGCGATAGTTGCGAGCGTCAATGCGCCTGAAAAAAGCAGTTTCATGTGATGCTACGATCGGTCCAAACTATCTCTAGCTATGGTGCGCTCGACGGGATTCGAACCCATGGCCCCCAGATTAGGAATCTGGTGCTCTATCCTGCTG
>JBOHIC010000164.1:0-3381 GCA_050725835.1 Novosphingobium sp. | reverse complement strand
ATCGCGGCGATCCCGACGCTGCTGGTGGTGATCTTCGCCTCGTTCCTGTTCCAGTCGGGGGTCGAGTTCTGGTTTTCCGACAGCTCGAAGGGGATGCTCGAAAACGCCAACAAGCTCGCACGCGGGTACTACGAGCAGACCCAGCGCGACGTGCAGTACGAATCGCTCGCGATGGCCGGCGACATGCGCGACTTCCTCTCGCAGCAACCGATCACCAGCCCGGCCTTCGCCGAGTTGCTCAGCTTCCAGGTGATCAATCGCAAGCTCAACAACGCCGCGATCCTGCAGAAGGGGGTGGACGGGCGGCTTCACACCGCGGCGATCGCCAACACCCAGAGCGCGGGCAATCCCGACGCCTTGCCGACCAGCTACGTGCGCCGGATCGAAGCGGGCGAGCCGATGGTGCTCACCGCGAACGCCAACCGGATCGAGACGCTCACCCCGATAGATGTTCGCTCGGGGGTCTATCTCTACGCGGCGCGTTCGTCCGACTTGCTCGCCTTCAGCCAGGGCCAGCGCGCCGAGAACATCGTCCGCGCTTACGAAGTGCTGACGCTGCGCGCGCGGATCCAGCAATTGCGCTTCAACGTCGCGCTGTTCGTCGCCTCGCTCGCGCTGGTCGGGCTGGCGATCTGGTTCGCTCTGCGCTTCGCCGACCGCCAGGTGAAACCGCTCTACGATCTGGTTTCGGCTGCCCGCCAGGTCGGCGCGGGCAATTTCGCGCTGCGGGTCGAAGGGCGTACCGGGGCCGACGAGATCGGCCTGCTCAACCGCGCCTTCAACCGCATGACCACCCAACTGGAAGAGCAGCGCCAGGATTTGGTCGGGGCCAACCAGCAGAACCAGGAGCGGCGCGCATTCATCGAGGCGGTGCTCGAATCGGTGACCGCCGGGGTGATTTCGGTCGGGCGCGGGGGGCGGGTCCGGCTGATCAACAGCTCGGCGCAGAAGCTGCTGTTCGACCGCGATGCACCGGCGGAACTCGGCTGGAAGCTGGCCGACGTCGCGCCGCCGCTCGCCGCACAGATCGAGGACGAGAATCCCAGCGGGCTGGTTCAATACGCCAAGGGCAGCGAGCTGCTGACCCTTGCAGTGCGCGTCACCCGCGACCGCTCCGGCTACGTCATCACCTTCGAGGACATCACTCGCCAGCTGCTCGACCAGCGCCAGGCGGCGTGGTCCGACGTCGCCCGCCGCATTGCGCACGAGATCAAGAACCCGCTGACCCCTATCCAGCTCGCCACCGAACGGCTCAAGCGGCGCTACGCCAAGCAGATCGAGGGCGATCCGGCGCTGTTCGAGGAGCTGACCAGCACGATCATCCGCCAGGTCGGCGACCTGCGCACGATGGTCGACGAATTCTCCTCGTTCGCGCGGCTGCCCAAGCCGGTGTTCCGCCGCGAGGATGCGGTCGATCTCGCGCGGCAGGCGCTGTTCCTGCAAGAAGTCGGCCACACCGACGTCCGCTACGAGTTCGCCGCCGACGCAGAAATCGCGCCGATCCTGTGCGACCGGCACCAGTTCGGCCAAGCGATGACCAACGTCCTCAAGAACGCGGTCGAAGCGGTCGAGGCAAAGGCAAAAAGCTCTGGCCCGGGCTTCGTCGGCAAGATCGAGATGCGCATGCGCGAACTCGGCGCGGGGATCGCGATCGAGATTTGCGACAACGGGGTTGGGCTGCCGCAGGACCGCGAGCGGATCGTCGAACCTTACGTAACCACCCGCGACAAGGGCACCGGGCTGGGCCTGGCGATCGTCAAGAAGATCGTCGAGGAGCACGGCGGCGACATGGGCTTTGCCGGCGAAGATGCCGGTGGGACCAAAGTCACGCTGCGCTTCGCGCGCGATCCGCTGGGCGGCGAACGCTTTGCCGAGGCGGCCGAATGACCCGAATGCCAAGAGGAACACTGCATGTCGCTTGATATCCTGATCGTCGACGACGAGCGCGACATCCGCGACCTGGTCGCGGGCGTACTCGACGACGAAGGCTACGAATGCCGCACCGCGGGCGACAGCACCACCGCGCTCGACATGATCGACCAGCGCCGCCCCAGCCTGGTCCTGCTCGACGTCTGGCTCCACGGCAGCCCGATGGACGGGCTCGAGGTGCTCGACGCGATCAAGAGCCGCGAGCCCGAGCTGCCGGTGATCATCTTTTCCGGGCACGGCAGCATCGACACCGCGGTTTCCGCGATCGGTCGCGGGGCGATGGACTTCATCGAGAAGCCGTTCGAGGCCGAGCGCCTGCTGCTCCTGGTCGCCCGCGCCACCGAGACCGAGCGGCTGCGGCGCGAGAATGCGCAGCTCCGCCAGGGCTTTACCATCGTTGACGCCTTCACCGGCAATTCGACCGTGATCAACCAGGTCCGCGCGACGCTCAAGCGGGTCGCCAGCACCGGCAGCCGGCTGCTGATCGCCGGCCCGGCGGGTTCGGGAAAGGAGGTCGCGGCGCGGCTGCTCCATTCGTGGAGTCCGCGCGCCAACCAGGCCTTCGTCAGCGTCAACTCGGCGCGGATAACCCCGGAACGGTTCGAGCAGGAGCTGTTCGGCGAGGAGGCGGGGGGCAACCTCGTGCGCGCCGGGCTGCTCGAGATGGCCGACGGCGGCACGCTGTACTTCGACGAAGTCGCCGACATGCCGCTCTCGACCCAAGCGCGGATCCTGCGCGCGCTGACCGAGCAGGCGTTCGTCCGGGTCGGCGGCAACCGCCAGATCCGCGTCGACGTGCGGGTGGTCTCATCGAGTTCGCGCAATCTCGAGAAGGAGATCGCCGAGCGCCGCTTCCGCGAGGACCTGTTCTACCGGCTCAACGTGGTGCCGGTGAGCATTCCTTCGCTCGCCGATCGCCGCGAGGACATCCCCGCGCTGGTCGATCACTTCTTCGCGCGCTACGCCGCCGACAACGGCATCCAGCCGCCCGAGGTCAGCGTCGAGGCGATGGCCGTGCTGCAGTCCTACGAGTGGCCGGGCAACGTCCGCCAGTTGCGCAACGTGATCGAGCGCACCACCATCCTCACCCCGCGCGAACGGCTCGGCCGGATCGAGGCCGATATGCTCCCACCCGAAATCCTCTCGGGGCGGATGAACGGCGATTCGGGCATTTCGGCGCTGATGGGGGTGCCGCTGCGCGAGGCGCGCGAGAACTTCGAGCGCGAATACCTGCGCGTCCAGATCCGCCGATTTTCGGGCAATATCTCCAGGACCGCGAGCTTCATTGGGATGGAACGCTCGGCGCTGCACCGCAAGTTGAAGCTGCTCGGCACGGGCGGGCGGCGCGAGGATGACGACGAAGAATAGGTATGTCATGAAACTGCCGGCGAACTTGCGCATTTACCCGCACGGAAGAAGCAGGTAATTTTCGCGGCATCGACCGGTCAGTAC
>JBOHIC010000163.1:0-22594 GCA_050725835.1 Novosphingobium sp. | reverse complement strand
CCCGCGCCGCGATAGGCCATGTCGGCCATCGCCTTGGCGACGATCCCGCCCATCCGCTCGCGTTCCTCGGGGCTGATTACCGGGGAGGGCGCTTCCTCGAGCACCTTCTGGTGGCGGCGCTGGAGCGAGCAGTCGCGCTCGCCGAGGTGGATCGCCTCGCCCTTGCCGTCGCCGAACACCTGGAATTCGATGTGGCGCGGGTTGCCGAGGTATTTCTCCAAATAGACCGTGGCGTCGCCGAACGCGGCCTTGGCCTCGCTTCCGGCCTGGGCCATCAGCGTTTCGAGCTCGTCGGGCAGGGTGCAGACCTTCATCCCGCGCCCGCCGCCGCCGCTTGCGGCCTTGATGATGACCGGATAGCCGGCCGCTTCCGCGATCCGCTTGGCTTCCTTGATCTCGCCGATCGCCCCGTCGGAGCCGGGGACCAGCGGCAGGCCGAGCGCGCCGGCGGTGCGTTTGGCCTCGATCTTGTCGCCCATCGTGCGGATGTGCTCGGGTTTGGGGCCGATCCAGACGATGTCGTGCGCTTCGACGATCTCGGCGAACTGGGCGTTTTCGGAGAGGAAGCCGTAGCCCGGGTGGATCGCATCGGCGTGGGCGATCTCGGCGGCCGAGATGATGTTGGCGATATTGAGGTAACTGTCTTTCGCGGGCGGCGGACCGATGCAAACCGCGTGATCGGCGAGGCGGACATGCATCGCCTCGGCGTCGGCGGTCGAGTGCACCGCGACCGTCTCGATCCCCATCTCGTGTGCGGCGCGGTGGATGCGCAGCGCGATCTCGCCGCGGTTGGCGATCAGGATTCGGCTGATTCCCATGGGTTTAGGCGACGACGACCAGCGGCTGGTCGAATTCGACCGGCTGCGCGTTCTCGACCAGGATCGCCTTGACCGTCCCGGCGGCGGGAGCGACGATCGGGTTCATCACCTTCATCGCCTCGATGATCAGCAGGGTGTCGCCGGCCTTCACCGCCTGGCCGATGCTGACGAAGTTCGCCGCGTCCGGATCGGCGGCGAGATAGACCGTGCCGACCATCGGCGACTTGATTGCGTTGGGATCGGCGGCGGGTGCGGCCGCGGCGGTGGGCGCCGCGCTGGGCAGTGTGACCGGCGGGGCAGAGGCGGGCGCAGCGGGAGCGGCGGCGTAAACCGGAGCACCCCCGCGCGCGACCTTGATCTTGCGCTCCCCGTCCGCGACCTCGATTTCGGTGAGTCCGGTTTCGGCGAGCATTTCGGCCAGCTCGCGCACCAGCGCAGTGTCGACGTTCATGCCGCCCGAGCGGTCGGCGCGCTTTGCTTCGGCCATGCGGTCCTCGGTGATTGCCACGGCAAACGCCTATGCGCGGGGGCGCTGGCGGTGGCAAGCCCGACGTGGCGAGTGGTGCGCGTCCTAGCTGATGGCGGCGTTGACGCGCGCCGGGTTGGGCGGCGCGTCGGCATCGACGAAGCCGCGTTCGGTATCGACGTCGACCTGGTTCTCGTCGCTCGGCTCGTCGGGTTCGTCTTCCTCGACCGTCGTGGTCGGGGATTTGGCGGCGATCCCGGCGGCTTTCTCGGCGGCCGCCTGGGCCGCCTGGGCCTGCTGCGCGGCGACTTTGGCGGCCATCACCTGCTCGGACAGCTCGCGTTCGCGCATGTCGCCGCATCCGGCGAGGATCAGCAATCCGGCTAGCGCGGCGAGGGTCTTGATGGCCATGGTCGCGATCTAGCCGGAGAATGCTTACTTTTTGCTTAGTGCCCCCGAATTCCGCGCAACCGTCTCACTTGTCGGTTCCGGCGGATTTGCCCCACTGCCGCGCCACGGTGTAACCGAGGTAACCGGTGCCAAACAGCGCGTAAAGCGGCTCGGGCAGTCCACCGAGATAGGCGTTCATCCCCCCGGCGATGGCGTGGGCGGTGTCGGGGCGGAAGGCGGCGATCAGCCCCATCGGCAGCGCGAACAGGATCAGCACGTAGATCACGTAGAGGAAGCTCGGCCGGGCGCGGCTGGTCCAAGGATCGGGCGAGTTGGCTTCGGCGACGATCGCCGAGAGCCGCGCCTGGATCGTCTCGAGCTCCTGGCTGCCCTGCAGGCGGAGCAGCTCGAGCTTGGCCCGATCGCGCGCTTCCTTGTCGGGGATGATCTTGTCGATGATCGCGGAAATCGGCGCGATGAGCGCTTCGAGAATGGCCATGGCGGGGACTCCTGCAAATCGGAGTCGCAGCAGCTAATCAAGTTCGCCGATGTAGGAAAATGAAAATCCGCCAGAGCGGCGGCCAATCCATGATCGGAGGAAATTGACTCGGCCGAGGTCCGTGGGATGCACGCCGGTTGTAGGAAACCGACATAGTCAAGATTCCGGCGACGAAACTAACGCGTTGCGGCAAAGTCTCGATTGCGCTTCGAAATTGCCTGCGATAGTTTGAAATTTTGGCGAGATCGGCGAGTCCGGGCGCGAACTAGGCGCAAACGACGACTTGGGGGATGGGCGGCATGGGGCTGTTCAGCATCGACGAACTCAAGGAGATCCGCGCCAAGGCGGTGGGGGCCGGGCTGGCGCTCAAACGCGACGCGCTGTTCGCGTGGTTTCCGCCGCAGATCCAGGCCAACTTGCCGGGGTGGGGCGCGCCGCCGCAAGACGCGCTGACGCTCGACCTTGCCCAGCTAAATCAATGGTCCGAACCGTTCGAAGGCTCGATCCTGCTCAGCGTCTGGCTGCGCGAGGCCGCGGGGCTGATGGTCGCCAGCCCGTCGCTGGCGGCATTCTTCGACGAGCGCGCCCAGCTCGCGGCGAAGCGCGCCGCCGAGCAGCCGGCCGCCGCACCGCCGCTGCCGCCCGCGGTGGCGCAAACCGATGTCATCGTGCCCGAACGGATGATCACCGGCACCCTGCTGCCGAGCGCGTTCATCGACCTTGCACCGGTGCGGGCGCGCTCGGTCGCGCGCCTGATGGTGCCGCAGCGCGAGGCCGGGGCGCCGGTGAACTTCCAGAACGGCCAGCCAAAGGGGGTGTTCGGCACCGGCTGGCTGATCGGGCCGAAGCACGTCATCACCAATTCGCACGTGGTCTGCGCGCGCGCCGACGGCCAGCCCGAACCCGCCGCGGGAGACATCGCCGCGCAGGTCGCGGCGATGACGGTCGAGTTCGACTATGTCAGCGAAGGCATGCCCGGCGAAACCGCGAACGTCGCCGGGCTGGCGGTCCGCAATCCGGTACTCGACTACGCGATCGTCGCTCTTGCCGCGCCGCTGGCCGGGCGCGATCCGTTGCCGCTGGTCGGTGCGGCGTTGGCGTTCGACAAGTCCAGCCCGTTCGCCACCAACATCGTCCAGCATCCCGCCGGCTCGCCGCGCCAGTACGCGATCCGCAACAACCTCGCCGCGGCGTTGACCGGCAACGACCTCGCCTATTTCAGCGACACCGCCGGGGGCAGCTCGGGCGCGCCGGTGTGCGACGATCAGTGGCGGGTGATCGCGCTGCACAAGGCCTCGACCGTCCACCTCGGCAGCTTTGCGATCGCCGGCAAGCAGACCGCGTGGATCAACGTCGGCACGCTGATCGAGCGCATCGTCGCCGATCTTCAGGCCAACCACGCCGACCTGTGGGCCGAACTTCACGCGGCGGTGGTGTAACATGGGCCTGCTTCCCGCCGCGGACGTCAAGGCGATCGGCAAGAGCGCGATCCAATGGGGGTTGGCGGACAAACGCGACGTATTGTTCGCCGATTTCGACCCCGGTGTGGTGGCTTCGATCAAGGCCGTGGGCAATGGCGTGACCTACCCGGCGGATCTGCTCAAGCTGGACCTGGCGAATCTCAACAATCTGACCGAAGCGACCGCCGAGGGAGGCTTCCTGCTCTCGGTCTGGCTCGAGGCTTGCGCCTCACAGTTCGATCAGGTCCAGCCCACCCGAGCCAAGACCTTTCGCGACTGGATCGCCAAGCTCAACGCTTTGCCGGCTCAGCCCCAACCCGATCCCGAGGAGGCGGCCGGCAAGGTTGCGGACGCAATACACGACGTCGTCGCTCCGACCGCGGCGGTGGCCTCGCTCGCCGACGAGCTCGACGGCTATATCGATCGGCTCGCCGGTCATGCAGGCGAATTGCTCAAGGCCAAGCGATTGCACGACAGCTTGCATTCGCTCCAGACCGGTTCGTTGCCACTTCTGCGCAAACTCGGAGCGATGGGTCCGAACTTCGAGCAAATCCTGGCGCTGATCGCCAATACTACGGGGATGGTCGAGACTGCAGCCGACGGAATGGTCAATGAAGTCGACGGCCTGCCACCCGCCGCGCCGCTCCGCACTCTGGCGGAAGGCCTGGCGGGATCGTTGCGCGTTGCCGCCCAGTCGGCCGAACTGGCGGCCACCGGCAACGACGCGAAGGCCTATGGCGACGCGCTGACGCTCTTGCGCAACCGCATCAAGGACGACATGTCGAGCCTCGAACTGGTCATCGACCAGCGGATCAACGAGCTGCAGCCTGGGCAGGTCTTACCGCTAGACAGGCTGGTCACAGGGCTCCGCAACCTGGCGGAGCAATCGGACGATCCGGAATTGAAGTCTGCGGCCGAGCGGGCGGCGCAATCGCTGACTGTGATTTCGCAGGACCTGTCGATGATCGGCCGCCGGCATCATGACTGGCAGGCGCTCGATTCGCAACTGTGGTTGCTCGAAGAGGTGTTCGATCAACTGCTGGAGAGCAAGGAAGTCGGCATCATCTTTCAAAGCATCTGGAACGGCGTGGTGCAGCGCCTGAACGGCCTCGGCGGGAACCCCAAGGCCGAATGGGCGATACGGATCGGCGCACTGACCGATGCGTTCCTGCTGGTCTGTGTGCAGCCACCGACGGTGCCGCTGGGTGGTGCTGCTCCGGCGCGATTCTCTTCGGTCGTGGGCGAAATCCGCAAGGTCTTCCGCGAGGTCGATCTCAACCTCAAGGCCAGCTGCGACCGGCTCGGCCTGATCACCGCACAACTGGCCCGCCTCTAAGGGAGCGCCGCATGTACCGGATCGAAACGCACAACACCGCATCGGCCCCCTTTTCGGGACTCGCCGAAGCGCAGGAAGCTCACATTGCGCTGGTCGGCCAGGTCGATGCGCTGACCTTGCCCGACAAGGTTCGCGATGCCGCGGCGCGCGAAGCGATGGTCGAGATCGCGAAGGTTCGCCGGGCGATCCGGTCGTTCGAATGGCGGCTGTCGGCGACCGGAGCGGTTATCGCCGATCCGCAGCAGCGCAGCCTGGCGCAAAGCCTGCTGGATTATTGGGCTTTGCGCCATGTCGAATTGCGCGACCGGGCAGGGCATTTCGGCCAAAGCATCGCCGATCGGCCGCGCCCATTCACCCGCCGCCCAGTTTCGCCGCGAACATTGTTGCCGGTCGATCAAGGCCTCGCCACCTCGCTGGCCGAAACGGCGGAAACGACCTATCTCGCTCTGACCGACGACGACGCGCGCGAAAAGGCGCGGCAGCTGTTCCTCGCCATCGCCAATCCCTATTCGAGCCTGTGGGCGATCGATCCCGATATCGCCGCACGCTTCGCCGCCGCCGGGGTGATCGTCCCGGCGAGCGGGGCAAGCGGGACGCGCTACGCGCTGGCGCACGATAGCGTCGCCCAGGAGTGGCGCCGTCTCGAGACCTGGATGACCGCATCGCGCGAGGAGGAGCACCAGTACAAGCTGGTCCGCGAGAACGCGCTGAACTGGAAGGCCACCGGCCTCGACGACGCGCTGCCCCAGGGAGAGGCGTTGAGCCAGGCGCGGAACTTCGCGGCGCGCGATGCGGCGGTGGCCGAATTCGTCGCCGGCGCGGAGGATGCGGAGCGGCGCAGGAAGCGGTATGCACGAAGCTGGATCACAGGGGGCGGTGCGGTGATCGCGCTCCTGCTGACGATCTTGCTCGTCGACTATATCCGCGGCCACCAGCAGCAAGACACGCAGCAGGGCGATACCGTCAAGAGCTCGGATACCCCGTCCGAACTGAAAGCAGCCCAGGCCGTCAGGCCGCCGGTGCGCAACGCGGTCTGCCCGGCGAAGGCCGATGCCAGCGGGTGGATGTGGATCGGTTCGCCCGGCAATTCGCAGGTGTTCAAGGACGATGGAAAGGTCATCGAGCCAGACGCGGTCGCGCGCGACACTGCGCTCCTGACCCGCGCATGGATCAACCTCAGAGCCGGAGTCCCGACCAATGACGAACGCGGCTACAGCAAAAACGCTGCGGCCGTGGGCACGGTATCGGCCCGGTCGGTCGCGCTGGTGATCGACGAGCCATGGATCCACAAGACCGACGAGGGTTTGCAATACTGGGTCAATGTTCGCCTCCCCTCGTCGGTTTACCTGCAAGTGCCCAACCCGGCCGAGCCGACGATCGCGCGTCTAGCCACCGCGCTGAGCGCCGCGGGCCTGGTGACGCCGCCAGTGCAACGTCTCGACATGCCGCCGGGGCTGAACGAAGTGCGCTACTATTACGACCAGGATAAGGGGCGCGCCGAACAGGTCGCATGCCTCGCCAATCAGGTGCTCGATCCGGTCGAGCAGAACCGGGTGGTGGTGCGCTCGCTCGCCAACACCTCGCTCGCCGCCAAAGTCAGCAACGGCACGATCGAGCTGTGGGTGTTCCCGCGGTTCCAACCTGCGACCGAGGTCCGCACCCGCGGGCAGCGCGCCGCAGCGGACCGCGCACCGCAAACCTAGTCCGACATTCGCCACCACATCGCCCCAGCAAAAGGATCCGCCCATGGCCAAGCGCAGCGACAATTCGGCAAGCGACCTTGCCCGCAAGCTGATCGGCGAGGCGGCAGGCGGCGGCAGGGTCAGCGAAAGCGCGGGCTTCCCCGGCGGGGCGGAAGAGGCTGCGGCGGCGGCCGGGCCCTATGTCCCGGCCAACATTCCCGAAGGCTTCTCCACCGACGAGGTCGTCGCTGTATCGGACAAGATCGGGCGCGGCGAAGCGCTGGGTCCGCGCGAGGATTACATCACCGAGGCGATCATCCTGCCCGACCTGCGCCCGGCGATCGACGTGCTCGGCGGAAGCTACGATACCGATCATCCGCAGTGGCGCGACTATGTCCGCGGAACTCCGGCGCACGCCGTCTTCACCGCGCGTATTCCCGCGGTCGGGCGGATCGAGATTCCGGGCCATCCTAGCGCACCTTATGGCGGAACCGGGTTCGTGGTCGGCCCCAACCTGGTGATGACCAACCGCCACGTCGCGCGGATTTTCACCAGCGGCCTCGGCCAGCGCAGCCTGGTGCTCGACGCCGAAATCGATCCCGGGATCGATTTCGACCGCGAGCGCGGCAGCACCGATTGCGCGGTGCTCGGCGTGCGCCGAGTGGTGATGATCCACCCCTACTGGGACATGGCGCTGCTCGAGGTCGAGGGCTTGGGCGAGCGGCCGGTGCTCAGCCTCGGCCGGTTCGAGCCGTCCGAGGCGAGCCCGCGGCGGATCGGAGTGATCGGCTATCCGGCCTTCGATTCGCGCAACGACGCCGCGGTGCAGAACGAGGTGTTTCGCGGGGTTTACAACATCAAGCGGTTCCAGCCGGGATTGTGGCGCGGGCGGCGCGAGATCGAGAGTTTCGGCAAGGACGTCCCCGCGGGAACCCACGACAGCTCGACGCTGGGGGGGAATTCGGGCTCGGCGGTGGTCGATGCGCTCACCGGGCTGATCGCCGGGCTCCATTTCGGCGGGCTCTACAAGGACAGCAACTTCGCGGTGCCGGCGATCGACCTCGCGCGCGACGGCCGGGTGATCGACGCCGGGGTTGCGATCGAGGGCGGCGGGCGCCGCGAATCGGGCGCGTGGGACCAGTGGTGGGCGCGCGCCGATGCGGCCGAAGCGCCAGCAGCGGCGGGCGGCGGCGGCGGCGGTGCGGGTCCTGGCGGCGGCCAAGCACAAAGCGCTTCGGCCGGCGGCAGGATAAGCCTGACCGTGCCGCTCCACATCGACATTTCGCTCGGCGACCCGCAGCTCGGCGCGTCGGCCCGGCTTGCCGCCGGCGAAGCGGCGGAAGAGGGGGTCGAGCCGATCCACGACGGCGAAGAGGTGCCGCGCAAGGGCTACGACCCGATGTTCCTCGGCGTGAAAGCGCCCCCGCCGAAGGTCCGCCGCCCGGCGGAGCTGGCGACGCTGGCCGACGGCAGCGCGGCAATCCCCTATCACAACTTCTCGGTGACGATGCACAAGGCGCGGCGGCTGGCCCTGTTCACTGCCGCCAATATCGACGCCAGCCTGGCGATGAAAGAGCCCGAGCCGGGCCGCAACTACACCCGCAAGGGGCTCACCGGACTGGGCGAAGCGGACCGGGAAAAATGGTTCAACGACCCGCGCCTGCGCGGGACCGAGCAATTGCCCGATAAGTTCTTCGACAAGGACCGCGGGGCTTTCGACAAGGGCCATCTGGTGCGGCGCGAGGATGTCGCCTGGGGGCGGACTTTCGCCGAGGTCCAGGCCGCCAATGGCGACACCTATCACGTCACCAATTGCTCGCCGCAGATCGCCAAATTCAACCGCTCGAACCATGCGGACAACTGGGGCGCGCTCGAGGACCTGGTGCTCAAGCAGGCGGCGAGCGAGCGCTATTGCCTGTTTTCGGGTCCGGTGCTCGCCGCCGACGATCCTGTGTTCAAGGGCAAGGACGATAGCGGCGCGACCCAGGTGCAGATTCCTCGGCGCTACTGGAAAGTGGTCGTCGCGGTGAAGGACGGGCGGCTCAAGACCTTCGCTTTCGTGCTCGAGCAGGATCTCGCCAACACCCCGATGGAATTCACCGTGCCCGACACGTGGAAGCGCCACCAGGTGAGCCTGGCCAGGCTCGAGACGATGCTCGGCTCGCTGACATTCGCCAAGGCGCTGCACCGCGGCGATGCCCTGGCGGGCGCTCCCGGCTCCGAGGCGCCGCAGGTCGAAGAGGCGATCGCCCAAATCGCGGCGATGGAACCCGGGGCGACCGAGGCGGTGACCGAGAGCGCCGAAGGCCACGGCCGCTTCGAAGGCCTGCCGATCCAGTCGGTTTGGGGCGACGATGGGCGCTCGATGCGCCTGCTCGCGCCGATCTCATACGTCGAAGAGGCCGGGCGCGAATGGCCTGCGCCCAAGGACGCCTGGCTCGACGGCGCGTCGATCCCGCGCGCGTTCTGGTCGGTGATCGGCGGGCCGTTCGAGGGGCGCTACCGCGAAGCCTCGGTGGTCCACGATTACTACTGCGACCACCCGGAGCGGACCTGGCGCGACACCCACCGGATGTTCCACGCGGCGATGCTGTGCCGCGGGGTGCCGGGGTTCAAGGCGCGGATAATGTTCTATGCGGTCTATCGCTTCGGCCCGCGCTGGCCCGATCCGGGGAGCGTCGAGGAAGCTGTGGCGATGCCCGCCGAAGCGCTCGGCGCGGACGCGGCGACCTCGCTGCTCGCCGACGCCGAAACGCTGCGCGACAATCCGCTGAGCGTCGAGGAGATCGAGGAGCTTGCCGACCGGCACCGGCAGTAGGGGGGAAACAATTGGTCGGGACGAGAGGATTCGAACCTCCGACCCCCACACCCCCAGTGTGATGCGCTACCAGGCTGCGCTACGTCCCGACCGGAGCGGGGCCTATAGGCAGGCGAAAGGGTGAAGGCAAGCCGTGCGAGTGGGGCTGGCGCCGCGTTGCTATGCCCCCATATAGCTGCTAGGCGCGCGCCATTCTGCGCTCCCGGGCCTCGCCTGCGGGCGGCGCTCCAACGCTTTTCGATGAGGGCCCGGCCTTGCTCAGCAACTCCATTTTCCTGACCCTGAGCGCCGCCGCCGGCGCCGCCAACGCGCCTCCTGCCCCGTGGTGGGTTCAGTCGCAGATTCCATTGTTCGTCGGCATGTTCGTGATCCTGTGGTTCTTCATCCTGCGCCCGCAGATGAAGCGCCAGAAGGACCATCAGGCCAAGGTGACGGGGATCAAGAAGGGCGACCAGGTGCTCACCGGGGGCGGCCTCGTCGGCAAAGTGCTCAAGGTCGACGATACTTACGCCGAACTCGAGCTTGGGCAGAACATCAAGGTCAAGGCGCTCAAGTCGACCATCGCCGACGTGATCCCGCCCGCCGGCGCCAAGCCCGCCAACGACTGAGCCCGGCCATGCTCGATTTCCCTCGCTGGAAGCAGGCCTGGCTGTGGGCAGTTACGCTGGCCTGCGCGCTCGCCGCGCTGCCCTCGCTGGTTTCGCTCAGCCCAGTCCGTTGGCCCGATGCGCTTCCCGATGCGCGAGTCAACCTCGGCCTCGACCTCGCCGGGGGCAGCCGCATCCTGCTCGAGGCGAGCGCCGACCAGGTCGTGCGCCAGCGGCTCGACGCGATGGAAGAGGCCGTCAAAAGCCGCTTCAAGCAGGCCGAGCCGAAAATCCGCATCGGCGACGTTTCGAGCAAGGACGGACGGGTTAGCTTCGTGGTCGAGGACCCGGCGCAGGTCGACGCCGCGCGCGAGGTTGTGCTGCCGCTGACCAGCGGGGCGCAGCTCACCGGCCAGCGCGACTGGGACTTCACCGTGCTCGACGGCAACCGCATCGTCCTCGCCCCGACCACGGTGGGCGTTTCGCAAGCGGTCGCCAACGCGATGGAAACCGCGACCGAAGTGGTGCGCAAGCGGATTGACGCGCTCGGCACCAAGGAGCCCGACATCCGCCGGCTCGGCAGCGACCGGATCGATATCCAGGTCCCCGGGCTCAAGGATCCGGCGGCGCTCAAGGAGCTGCTAGGCAAGACCGCCAAGCTCGAGTTCAAGCTGGTCGACCAGTCCGCGCTGCCCAGCGACGTCGCGCAGGGCATCCGCCCCGAAGGCGCCGAAATCTTCCCCTGCGTCGATGAAAAGGCCTGCCAGGGCGCGCAGGCGATCGCGGTGCGGCGCTTGGGCGGCATCAAGGGCGACCAGCTGACCAACGCGCTCCAGACCAACGATCAGACCACCAACGAGGCGGTGGTCTCGATCCAGTTCGACCAGCAGGGCGGGGCCAAGTTCGCCAAGCTGACCACCGACAACGTCGGCAAGCCGTTTGCGATCATCCTCGACGGCAAGGTCATCTCCGCGCCCAATATCAACGAGCCGATCATCGGCGGCAGTGCGCAGATATCGGGCAGCTTCACGATCGAAAGCGCCAACCAGCTGGCGATCGCGTTGCGCTCGGGCGCGCTTCCCGTCGACTTGAAGGTAATCGAAGAGCGCACCGTCGGCCCTGATCTCGGCGCGGATTCGATCCGCAAAGGGATGATCGCGATGCTCGTCGGCACGCTCGCGCTGATGACCTTCATCGTCGCGACCTACGGCCGCTTCGGGCTTTATGCCTGCGCCGCGCTGGTCATCAACGTGATGATGATCCTCGGGATCATGGCGATGATCGGCACCACGCTGACCCTGCCGGGGATCGCCGGCTTCGTGCTGACGATCGGCGCCGCGGTCGACGCCAACGTGCTGATCAACGAGCGCATCCGCGAGGAACGCAGGCGCGGCCGCCGGGTCGTCCAGGCGGTCGAGATGGGCTACAAGGAAGCCAGCCGCGCGATCTTCGACGCCAACATCACCAATGTCATCGCCGCGATCATCATGGCCTATTTCGGCACGGGTCCGATCCGCGGCTTCGCCATCGTCCTGCTGATCGGCATCGCCACATCGGTGTTCACCGCGGTGACGCTGACCCGGATGTGGGTGGCGTATTGGCTGCGCCGTGCGCGGCCCAGCGAAATCGTACTTTGAGGTTGCTGCGATGAAACTTCTCAAGCTCATCCCCGACAACACCAACATCCGCTTCCTGCGCTGGCGGGTGCCGTTCTACGTCGCCAGCCTGTTGCTGATGGCGCTGTCGATCGGGCTGATCGCGACCAAGGGCCTCAACCTCGGGGTCGATTTCCTCGGCGGACAGACCATCCGCGCGACCTTCACCCAGAGCGCGAGCGCGCCAATCCCCAAGCTGCGCGGCGAGATCGAGGCGCTCGGCTATGGCGAGCCGGCGATCCAGGTCTTCGGCAAGCCCAACGAAGTTTCGATCCGGATGAAGCTGCCCGAAGGCGCGGAGGCCAATTCCGGGCTGTCCAACCAGATGGCCACCCGGATCACCGGCGAACTCAAGGCGAAGCACCCCGAGGTCCGGATCGACGGGGTCGATTCGGTTTCGGGCAAGGTTTCGGGCGAGCTTGGGCGCGATGCGGCGCTGGCGCTCGGCCTCGCCGCGCTCGGCGTCGCGGCCTATATCTGGATCCGCTTCGAATGGCAGTTCGGGGTCGGTGCGCTGTTCGCGCTGGTCCACGACGTGACGCTGACCCTGGGGCTGTTCGCGGCGACCCAGATGGAGTTCGATCTCAACATCGTCGCCGCGCTGCTGACGCTGATCGGCTACTCGCTCAACGATACGGTGGTGGTCTACGACCGGATACGCGAGAACCTGAAGAAATTCCGGCGGATGCCGATCCCCGAGCTGCTCGACCTTTCGGTAAACGAAACGCTGAGCCGAACCATCGTCACCTCGCTGTCGCTGCTGATCACGCTGGTCGCGCTGCTGCTGCTCGGTCCGCCGGTGATCTTCGGCTTCACCGCGGCGATCACGCTGGGCATTTTCGTCGGCACCTACAGTTCGATCTACATGGCCGCGCCGCTGCTGATCTGGCTCAAGGTCAACGCCGCGAGCTTCGTGCCCGAAGAAACCGCGCTCGAGCGTCAGGAGCGGATCACGCGCGAAGGCGGCCCGGCCCCGGCGACGCGGCGGTAATGCTCGGCGAGCTGGGCGGCATTGGCCTCCCAGCTGAAGCGGGCGGCGTGCGCGGCGACTTCGGCTTGGCTGGGTGGGTCGCTCAGGATTTCGTTTAGCGCACGAGCAATCGCGTCCGGATTGCGTTCGACAATCCTTCCGGCGGCCGGCGAAGTGACAACTTCGCGCGCGCCGCCCACATCGGTAATTACGATGGGAGTTCCGCTGGCGAGAGCTTCGATCCAAGCGTTGGCGAGGCCTTCCTCGGCCGATGCGAGAACCATGACGTCGGCGGCCGCAAGCAAGACCGCGACTTCTTCCTGTGGCAAGGCGGTGATCCACACCTTTCCCGCAAGCCACAAAGATGAGCGTCGGCGATTGAGCCTGGCTTGCTCCGGACCGTTGCCGACAATGATCAGCCGCGCGCCAATAATCGTTGCCATCGCGTCCATAGCGATGTCGTGACCCTTGAGCGGGATGAGGTTGCCCAGGCTGACAATCAGCGGCTGATCGCAGCTCATCGAGAAGTGGAACTTTTCTCGCGCTTGAGCACGGTCGCGCGGATGGAAACGGCTGTGATCGAGCCCTGTGTAATGCACGTTGATTTTGCCCCGATCTATGCCGAGCCGGGCCATATCCTCACGCAATGCCGCTGACACCGCGAGTATGCCGCCGGCCTGTTCGGCCGCCGCAAGCATCATTTTGCGCGCGTAACCTTTTCTGCCCCACAAATGGATATCGGACCCTCGCGCCTTGATCGACAGCGGCAACCCCAGTTCTGTCGCGATCCGGGCAGCGGCTGGTCCGTCGGGAAAGAAGAACTGGGCATCGACCAGGTCGAACGGTTGCTCGGCATGCATCCGATGGACCAGCGAAAGGATCGATCGCTTGATCGAAATTGGGTTCCACGGAGAACCGACAAGAGGGAGCGCGCCAAACTTGACATAGTGCACCGGATACGAACGCGTTTGCCCCGACGCTTCCTGCCGCGCGACCGGACAGATTACAGTCAAATCGATGTCTTCGCGCTCCACTAGCTCATCGAACTGCCGCGCGACGAATTGCCCGAAGCCGGGACGCTGCTCGCTCGGAAACAGCGTGGCAATCGACAGGACGCGCAGCGGCACGGTCAAAGCTTGCGCACCAGCATTTCCGCGACCGCCAGCCATGGCGGGTTGTCGATCACCACCTGCCGGGCACCCGCGCCGGGAGGGAGCAGGGCGACGCGGGTGTCGTCGCGGTCGATCATCCGGCCGAAGGCGAAGCGGCCGCCGGGGCGGGGGGCTAGGACGTCGCGGTTGAGCGCGCGGGCAAAGGCTTCGGGCGAAACCTCGCGCAGCCAAACCTGGTCGCCGCTGCGATAGTCGCCTGCGCCGCATTCGACCGCCAGCGCCACGACGGTTCCCTCGCCTCCCAGTGCGGTCGGGAGGATCGCGTCGCGCGGGGCGGAGAGGGCTTCGGCGCCGGTGTCGGTCAGCCGCGCGATGGTGCGAGGCGCCTCGGTCTCCTCGCCGCGCACCAGCAGTTCGGGCTCGACCCCGAGCGCCTTGGCGATGCGGTTCATCCAGGTCAGCGAGAGCTGCCGGGTGCCGGTTTCCAGCCGGCCGATGGTCTGCGCGGTGGTCGGCGGGACGCAGCGCTCGGCGACATCGGCGAGGGTCAGCTTTTTCTGCCGGCGAACGTCGCGGATGCGATTGATCATGGCCTTCCCCTTAACCAATCTGGTTTTTCCGCTTTCCTACAACCGCGCGCATTTGGCAAGCGCGATTTGCCGCAACCAAGGGGATCGAACCATGCGCCGCCAGCTCGTCGAACGCGAACTCACCCCCGCCGGACCCGCGCCGCACGGTCCGCGCAAGGGGCGGCGCAGCGTCACCGTCAATCTCGCCGAAAGTCCGCTGACCTGGCTCCACGCGCGCGGCCACCTCAGCGATGTTCAGTTCGCCGCGGGCGAGCAGCTCCGCGCCGACTGGGAGCGCGCCCAGCTCGCCCCCGAGGTGACGATGCGGTGGGATGTGGTGCGCGCGCAGGGCGGGGCGCAGGGGCTGCACCCGACCGAGCGCCAGCTCGCCGCGCGCCGCCGCTTCGACGGGGCGAGCGAAGCCGCCGGTCCAGGCCTTGCCGATATTCTTTGGCGCGTGGTCTGCGCGGGCGAGAGCGTGACCGGGGCCGAACGCGCGCTCTCCTGGCCTGCACGCGCGGGCAAGCTGGTGCTCCGCCTCGCGCTCGATCGTGTCGCCGCGTTCTACCGGTTTTGATGGCCTGGACTGTGGTTCAAGCGGTCCAAGGCCGCCCGTCGATGCGCCAAGGCGTTTGTCGAGCGGCTCGGTTGCGCGCGCCGGACAGGGGTGCCAGACCCTTGCCGGGAGACATCGAACCGGGACGCCAATATGGATCGCCGCACATTCCTTGCCACCGGTAGCGCCGCCGCGCTGGCCGCCACCACCGAAACCGCGCTCGCCGCGCCCGCCGCACATGGCGACGCCGCGCTCAAGGCGATGCTCGACGCAGAGTTCGACGACGACGTGCTGAATTCGCCGGGAACGGCGACTTCGCTCGGGCTCGACAAGGGCAAGTGGGCCGCGCTCAAGGCCAAGCTCAGCCCGCGCACAGCCACCGAGCGCAATCGCGAGCTGGCGCGCAACCGCAAGTGGCTCGCCAAGCTGCGCAGGTTCGATCCGGCCAAGCTGTCGCAGTCGGCGCGGCTATGGCGCGATCAGCAGGTCTACGAGCTCGAGCAGCAGATCGTTGCCCCCGCGCGGTTCGGAATAAATGGCGTGCAGAGCCCTTATCCGATCTCGCAGCGCGGCGGAGCCTATTTCGGCGTTCCCGATTTCCTCGATTCGCAGCACACCATCGAGACCGCCGACGATGCCGCCGCCTATCTCGCGCGGCTGGAGGCTTTCGCCGTGGTGCTCGATCAGGAGACCGCCGAGCAGAAGGCGCAAGCCCGCCGCGGCTTCGTCGCGCCCGCCTGGTCGATCGACCTTACGCTCGGGCAGATGGGCAAGCTGCGCGGGGTCCAGGCCGAGGGCAGCGGGCTGGTCCAGTCGCTGGTGCGGCGCACCGCGGCGAAGGGCATCGCCGGCGACTGGCAGGCGCGCGCGGCGAGCATCGTCAACGCCCAGGTCTATCCAGCGCTCGATCGCCAGATCGCGCTAATGCAGGGGCTGCGGCACAAGACCCGTGCGGGCGACGGCGCGTGGCGGCTGACCCGCGGCGGCGAGATCTACGCCGCAGCGCTCGCCCAGGCGACGACCACGACAATGACCCCCGACGAGGTCCATAAGGTCGGGCTGGAGCAGGTCGCGGACATCACCGCGCAACTCGACACGATCCTGCGCGCAGCCGGGCTCACCAGCGGCAGCGTCGGCGAGCGGCTCGCCGCGCTCAACGTGCGGCCCGACCAGCTCTATCCCGACACCGCCGCGGGCCGGCGCGAGTTGATTGCCGGGCTCAACCAGAGCAATGCCGCGATGGCGAAGCTGTTGCCCCGCGCCTTCAATGCGCCGCCACAGCAGCCGCTCGAGATCAAGGCGGTCCCGGCCGAAATCCAGGACGGCGCCTCGAACGGCTATTACAACCGCGCCTCGCTCGACGGCAGCCGCCCGGCTATCTACTGGATCAACCTCAAGAATGTCGGCGACTGGCCGAAATACTCGCTCCCCGCGCTAACCTATCACGAAGGCGTCCCCGGGCATCACCTCCAGGGCGGGATCGCCCAGCTCGCGGGCGAAGTGCCGATGATCATCCGCAACAACTTCATCTCGGCCTATGGCGAGGGCTGGGCGCTCTACGCCGAGCAGCTCGCCGACGAACTCGGCGCGTTCTCGGGAATCGAGCGCGCCGGCTACCTCCAGTCGTTCCTGTTCCGCGCGGCGCGGCTGGTGATCGACACCGGGCTCCACCACAAGCGCTGGACGCGCGAGGCGGCGACCGATTACATGGTCGCCACCACCGGCTTTGCCCGCCCGCGCAGCCAGCGCGAGGTCGAGCGCTATTGCGTGTCTATCGGCCAGGCCTGCAGCTACAAGATCGGCCACACCGCCTGGGTCCGCCAGCGCGAAAAGGGGCAGGCCGCGCTGGGGCCACGGTTCGACCTCAAGTGGTTCCACGCGGTGCTCGAGGACGGGGTGATGCCGCTGGCGCTGCTCGAGAAGCGGGTCGACGCGCGGATCCGGGAGCGGTTGGCGATCATGGGTTAACCCTCGACCAGTTCCGCCAGTTCGAGCCAGCGGAGCTCGGCGACGTCCTTTTCGGCGCGGGCGGCGGCGACGGCGGAGGTCAGCGCGGCGAACTTCGCCGGGTTGCGGGTGTAAAGCGCGGGATCGTGGAGCGCGGCCTCGTCGCGTTCGATCGCGGCGGCGAGCTCCTCGACCCGGGCCGGGAGCAGTTCGTAGTCGCGCTGGTCCTTGTAGGAGAGCTTGGCTTTGCGTGGCGGCGGGGGTGGAGGCGGCGGCGTGGCTTCGGACTTGACCGCCTTCGCCGGAGCGGCGCGCTTCTGGCGCTTGGCCTCCCAGTCGGCATAGCCGCCGGCGACGATATCTACTTTGCCCGAGCCGTCGAGCCCGAGCGTCACCGTCACCGTGCGGTCGAGGAAGTCGCGGTCGTGGCTGACGATGAGGACGGTGCCCTCGTAGTCGGCGATCACCTCCTGGAGCAGGTCGAGCGTTTCGAGATCGAGGTCGTTGGTCGGTTCGTCGAGCACCAACAGGTTCGATTTGCGGGCGAATTCGCGGGCCAACAAGAGCCGGCTGCGCTCGCCGCCGGAGAGCGTGCCAATCCTGGCGTCGACCAGGTCGGGCGCGAACAGGAAGTCCTTGAGATAGCCCTGGACATGCTTCTTCGCGCCGCGCACCTCGATCCAGTCGCCGCCTTCGGCGAGGACGTCGCGGACCCGCTTGTCGGGCGCCATCAGGCTGCGCTGCTGGTCGATCATCACCCCGTGGAGGGTTTTGGCGAGCGTGACCGAACCCACATCGGGGGCGAGCTCGCCGGTGAGCAGCTTGAGCAGCGTGGTCTTGCCCGAACCGTTCGCGCCGACCACGCCGATCCGGTCGCCGCGCTGGATGCGCAGGCTGAAGTCGCGGATGATGGTGCGCTCGCCAAACCGCTTGGTCACCTTGTCCGCGACAATCACCGACTTGGTCTTGACCTCGTCCGCTACCAGCTTGAGCTTGGCCGCGCCTTGCGGGTTGAGCATTGCGGCGCGCTGGGCGCGCATTTCCCACAGCTTCTCGAGCCGGCCCTGATTGCGCTTGCGCCGCGCGGTGACCCCGCGTTCGAGCCAGTGCGCTTCGAGCTTCAGCTTCGCGTCGAGCTTGTCGGCGGCGCGGGCTTCCTCGGCGTAAACCGCCTCCATCCAGGCTTCGTAGCCGCCGAAGCCGATCTCCTTGCGGCGCAAGGACCCACGGTCGAGCCACAGCGTCGCCTTGGTCAGCCGGGTCAGGAAAGTCCGGTCGTGGCTGATTGCGATGAACGCGCCCTTGAAGCGGCCGAGCCAGTCCTCGAGCCAGTCGATCGCGGCGAGGTCGAGGTGGTTGGTCGGCTCGTCGAGCAGCAGCAGGTCGGGTTCGGAGGCGAGCGCGCGGGCGAGCGCGGCGCGCCGCCGTTCGCCGCCGCTGGCGCTCTCCGCGGGCCGCGCCATGTCGATCCCGAGCTGCCCGGCGATCGCCTCGACCGCGTGGCGCGGCGGCGCGTCGGGTCCGTGGAGGGCGAAGTCCATCAGCGTGGCGTAGCCGGTGAAGAACGGGTCCTGCTCGAGCAGCACGATCCGCGTGCCCGGTTGGACAGAGCGCTTGCCTTTGTCGGCCTCGATCTGCCCTAGGATCAGCTTGAGCAGCGTGGTCTTGCCCGCGCCGTTGCGGCCGATCAGCGCGAGCTTGTCGCGCGGGCCGATGTGGAGGTCGAGGCCCTGGAACAGCCAGCCCGAGCCCTGGATCAGGCCGAGCTCTTCCCAGGACAGGATCGGTGCGGCGGCCATTGCAGGCGCGCCCTTAGAGGGGCAAAGGCGGTCCTGACAAGCACAGAGGGGCGGTGATGCGGACAGTCTGGCTCAACGGCGAGTTTCTTCCCGAAGACGAGGCGAAAGTCTCGATCTTCGACCGCGCGCTGACTTTCGGACAGGGGGTCTACGAAGTCTCGCCGGTGATCGACGGCCGGTTCTGCAACTGGCCGCACCACGCCGCGCGGCTCGAACGCTCGAAGGCTACCGCGCGGATCGTCGACGATACCGACTGGCCCGAGGTGCTGGGCGAGCTGATCGTCCGCAACGCACTGGTCGAGGGCCGGGTCTACCTCCAACTCACCGGGGGCGAGGCCGCCGACCGGGCCTTTCCGCTGCCCGATCCGGCAATTTCGCCGACGCGGATCGCCTATACCCAAGCCGACAACCTGCTCGACAACGCCGCGGCTCGCGATGGCCTCAGGATCGTGCTGCGTCCCGATCTGCGCTGGCAATTGCGCGGGGCCAAGACCACACAGCTGCTCTACGCGGTGATGATGAAGGCCGAAGCGCGCGAGGCGGGTGCGGACGACGCCTGGCTGGTCGAAAACGGCCTGGTCACCGAGGCGACCAGTTCGAACGCCTACATCGTCGATAGCCGAGGCGTGCTGGTCTCGCACCCGGTCGACCACGGCGTACTTCCAGGCGTAACCCGGATCAGCGTGATGGAGATCGCGCGCGAGATGAACATCGCGGTCGAGCAGCGTCCGTTCACTCCGGCCGAGCTCTCGGCCGCGCGCGAGGCGTTCATTTCGGGCGCGGGGACGCTGGTGCAGCCGGTGGTCACGGTCGACGGCGCGCCGGTCGGCGACGGCCAGCCCGGGCCGGTCACTGCAGAGCTGCGCCGCCGCTACATCGCCTTGCTGCGCGCCAACTGAGCATTCACACGGTGTTCAATGCCTTTCCCCTAGCTCGCAACCGATGATCCGGACTCTCGCCTTGCCCCTGCTGCTCGCCGTGCTCGCCCCGGCGTTGCCCGCGCACGCCGATCCGGGCGACGCGCAGGGCGAAGTGCGCAAGGAGCGCAAGGCCGGCAAGGTGCTCTCGCTCCGCGCGATCGAGAACCGGGTGCTACCGACCAAGCGCGGCATGCAATACCTCGGCCCCGAATACGATCCCGCGGCGATGGTCTATAGGCTCAAGTTCCTCGACAAGGTCCAGGTGATCTTTGTCGATGTCGATGCGCGCTCGGGCGAGATCATCCGCGAGACCCGCTAGCGGCCACCGCGCTTGACGCAACTGCGGCAAACTCCCATTTCATCGCCGTTCATCAAGGGGCCTGGCCAATGCGTATCCTGATCGTCGAGGACGAACCGACCCTCGGCAAGCAGCTCAAATCGACGCTCGAGGCCACCGGCTATGCGGTCGATCTTTCGACCGACGGCGAGGACGGGCACTTCATGGGCTCGACCGAGGACTACGACGCGGTGATCCTCGACCTCGGCCTGCCCGAGATCGACGGGCTGACCGTGCTCGGCATGTGGCGCAAGGAGGGCCGCAAGTTCCCGGTGCTGGTCTTGACCGCGCGCGATTCGTGGTCGGACAAGGTCGCCGGACTCGACGCCGGGGCCGACGATTACCTCGCCAAGCCGTTCCAGACCGAAGAGCTGATCGCCCGCCTGCGCGCGCTGATCCGCCGCGCTTCGGGCAATTCCTCGTCCGAGCTGACTGCGGGCGAGGTGCGCCTCGACACCCGCTCGGGGCGGGTCACGCTAGCGGGCGAACCGGTCAAGCTGACAGCGCAGGAATACAAGCTGCTCTCCTACCTGCTCCACCACAAGGGCAAGGTGGTCAGCCGCACCGAGCTGATCGAGCACATCTACGACCAGGATTTCGACCGCGATTCGAATACCATCGAGGTCTTCGTCACGCGCATCCGCAAAAAGCTCGGCGCCGACGTGATCACCACGATCCGCGGGCTCGGCTACAGCCTCGACGATCCGGCCGAAGGCTCGCGGGGGTGACAGCCGCCCGCGCGGAGCCTTGGCGTCCGTGAACGACCCCGTCGCCCGCCACACCGGCTCGCTCTCGCGCCGGATGATGCTGATCGCCGCGGGGTGGATTTCGATCCTTCTCGTGCTGGGCGGGGTAGCGCTCGATCGCACCCTGGTCGGGCTGGTCACCCGCAATTTCGACGAACAGCTCGGCTATGTCCTTACTGCGATGATCGGCTCGGCCGAAATCGCCCCGGACGGCGAGGTGTTCTTCAATCGCCCGCTCGGCGACCAGCGCTTCCTCGAGCCGAACAGCGGGCGCTACTGGCAGATCAGCGGCAAGGACCACGAGGATTTCCTCTCGCGCTCGCTGTGGGACCGCAACCTGGCGGTGCGCAGCGACCATTTCGACACCACCCCGCACGTTTACGACAGCACCCAGTTTCCGGGCGAACCGCTGCGGGTGATGGAACGCTCGATCATGCTCCCCGGCAGCGAAACCAACTGGTGGTTCACCGTCGCCGCCAGCCGTGAGGAGCTCGACGAGCAGATCAAGCGAATCCGCTCGATCCTGGTGTGGAGCTTCGTCGTGCTCGGGCTCGGACTGTTCCTGATGGCGGCGGCGCAGAACCGCTACGGCCTCGGTCCGCTGCGGCGGGTGCGCTCGGCGATCCAGCGGATGCGCGCGGGCGGGGCCAACCGGGTGACCGAGCCGCTGCCGCTCGAGGTCCAGCCGCTGGTGCAGGAACTCAACGCCCTGCTCGAACATTCGGAAAAGCAAGCCGAGGAAGCGCGGACCCACGCCGGCAACCTCGCCCACGCGCTCAAGACCCCGCTGACCGTGGTGATGAACGCCGCCACCGCGCGCGCCGGCGACCTGCCCGATACGGTGATCCGCGAGGCCGCGGTGATGCGCCGTCAGGTCGATCACCACCTCGCCCGCGCTCGTGCGGTCGGGCGCCGCGCGGTCGGCCTGTCGCGCGCCTGCGTGGCGGACAGCGCCGAGGCGGTGCTTCGCGCGGTGACCGTGCTCTACGAGAAGGCGCGCTTCGACCTCGACGGCAACCGCCAGGCCGAAGTCGCGATCGAGCGCCAGGACCTCGACGAGATCCTCGGCAACCTGATCGAGAACGCGGCCAAGTACGGCGGCGGCAGCGTGTTCGTGACGATGGACGCCGAACCCGACGCCGAGACCTGCGTGATTTGGGTGGAAGACGACGGCACCGGCATCCCCGACGAAGAACGCGAACGCATCTTCGACCGCGGCGCGCGGCTCGATACGGGGAAGCCCGGGACCGGGCTGGGGCTGGCGATCGTGCGCGACGTGGCGGAGATATACGGCGGTTCGGTCGAGCTGGGCGAGAGCGAGGACCTGGGCGGTCTGCTGGTTAGGCTCAGGTTGCCGCGGGCGGGTTGAGGGCTGCATCCGGCAACGAATCTGGTATGAAATTGGGTATGAGAGTCGCAGTTTCCATGCCTGATGATCTTTCTGCCGAGGCCGACCGCGTCGCCATGAGACTCGGCACCACCCGCAGCGGTTTTTATCGAAGGGCATTGAGGTTCTATCTGGAGAGCATGGCCCCCGACGATGAAACGACCGAGGCACTCGACGCCCTGGTCGATCATGTCGCTTCGCCATGGACGGATTTCGTACATCAGGCGGCAAGGCGACGGCTTATGAAGTCCGACTGGTGATTGCGTAGGGCGATCGCATAATCGATGGCGTTTGCCGGGTGCTCGGGCGCATCGAGGTGGGGAACCGCTAGCGCTCAGTTTCCAATCTTCGCCTGCTCGTGGTGCCGGATCACCTCGTCGATGATGAAGCGCAGGAACTTCTCCGAGAACTCGGGGTCGAGCTGGGCTTCGGTCGCCAGTGCGCGGAGGCGGGCGATCTGGGCTTCCTCGCGCGCCGGGTCGGAAGCGGGAAGGGCGCTCGCCGCCTTGTGCGCGCCCACCGCCTTGGTGATGCGGAAGC
>JBOHIC010000162.1:0-4574 GCA_050725835.1 Novosphingobium sp. | reverse complement strand
GCGTGGGCGAGTACCAGCGGGCCTTGTAGTACCACATCCCGACCTCGGCCACCCACACCTGCCCGGTGTAGCCGAACCGCCCCGCGTTGCCCGCGGCGGGGATGCCGTATTCGTCGTAGCGGTTGATGGCGTGGACGGTGCTTCCGGAGCTGTCGGCCGCGAGCACGATGGAGCCCTGCCGGTCGGCGCGCAGCAGCCGCTCTTCCGCACCCGTGAACCCCGCGCCCTCGTACCACGCAATGGGATCGTCGGCCTTGAGATCGGCGCCGTGGACATAGCGGCGCAGCACGGTGGCACCGGTGTCGTACTCGACGTTCAACGCATCGCCATCGTGGAGGTAACGCACCATGCTCGATGGCCCCGCTGCGCCCTGGCTCTCCAGCATCCGGCCCAGCGGGTCGTAGCGTAGCCGCGCCAGCACGGCGCCGCCATAAATGCCGCCATTGCCCGGGCATGCACTGCCGGCCTGTGCGTGCATCCGGATCAGCCGGTTCTCGACGTCGTAAACAAAGACCCGCGTCCCGTCCGCGGTGAGGTTGCCGTTGGCGTCGTAGCAGAAGCTCGCCGGACCCGCCGCGGTGTACTGGTTGAGTCCGTTGGCGGTGTAGGGCCGGTCGACGTTGACGCTCCCGGTCCAGGCGAAGGCATCGTTCGAGCGGGTGAGCGAAGCGATCTGCGAGGCCGGGTTGTAGATGAAGCTCCACTGGTTGTTGCTGCTGCTCGCCGCGAGGGTGGTGGTGAGCAACGAGAGCCGCCCGACAGGATCGTAATCGTAGGTGGTGGCAAGCCCCAACCCGCTGGCGAACCCGCTGCGCTCGCCGCTAGCGCTGTAGGTGTAGGCGGCGATGCCCGCGCCGCCGTTGCGCAGGATCGCGGTGGGCCGGCCCAGCGGATCGTATTGATAAGAGACGTAGGCGCCATCCGAGTAGGTCAGCCGGGTGCGGTTCCCATTGCTGTCATACTGGTAGGCGAGCGTTCGGCTGATCCCGTTGAGCAACTGGGTCGCTGCGGTCATGCGGCCGAATGCGTCGTGCTGAAACTCGACGCCGACTCCGGTGAGGCTGTCGAACCGCGCCGCGGTCTGCAGGCTGCGCAAATCGTAAGAGTAGTAAATATCACGAGTATGCGTAGCTTCAAGATCGGCGCGCTCGGGCACGGTTTTCACCGTCATCCGGTTGAGCGCGTCGTAGGCATAGCCAATCACGGAGCCGTCGCGCTTGCGCAGGCTGATGCGGTTGCCGTTGAGGTCGTAGCCGTATGCTTCGTAGTCGCTCTCGTTGAGCGCGCCCGCGCTGGTGAGCGCGGTGGCGGGGTTGGCGTCGTTCCAAGCCGCCGGGCCGGTCGCCGCAGGGAACACCCAGCGGACCTGGCGGTCGTGCCCGTCGTAGCGCAGCTCGGCGCGGTTGCCATTGCCGTCGATCACCTGGGCGCGCTTGCCGTTGAGGGTGTAGGCATAGCTCGCCTCGGCCGCCTCGACCGCGGTGCCCACCCCCTCACGCACCTGCAGCAGCTGGCCCGCGGCGTCGTAGATGTTGCGGGTGATCCGGTCGGGGCCGTTCGCGCCCTCGGCCCCGAGCGCGCAGGCGCTGGCCGGAAGCGCGCCGTAGTTGGCCGGGTTCATCCGCACCGCGGTGCATTCGAGCCGTCCGGCGAGGTCGTATTTGTACTGGATGTAGGACTGGATGCCGCCGGTGAAGCCATAGGCCCAAGCTGCGATCTTACGGTCGAGCGGGTCGTAAGCGGTCTCGGCGGTTTGAGTCACCGCGAAAGCGGCCCAGGCGGTGTCGGACTGGTCGGCGACGGTGCCCTGCTCGACCTTCACCAGCCGCCCGGCGGGATCGTAGGTATTGCGCGTTGCGACATGCGGCAGCGCGCCCGCGCCGTCGGGATCGGGGCCGATT
The DNA here is from genome assembly GCA_050725835.1 of Novosphingobium sp. Classification (GTDB taxonomy): domain Bacteria; phylum Pseudomonadota; class Alphaproteobacteria; order Sphingomonadales; family Sphingomonadaceae; genus Novosphingobium. The sequence continues at coordinate 2,673 of JBOHIC010000162.1, read as the reverse complement.
ACGCCGATCACCCGGCGCAGCACATCGTAGCGCCAGCGGGTGGTGTCGGCGGTTCCGGCGAGCGGGCCGTCCTCGGTCAGCTTGTTGCCGGCTTCGTCGTAAGTCCAGGCGGTGGTTGCGCTGAGCGAGCCGTCGCCGGCGGCGACGGACTTCGAGACCGGCAGCAGGTTGTTCGGCGCACCGCTGGGGCCATAGGCGAAAGTGGTGCGGGTCTCGTCCGCCGTGCCGACACAGGCCGGGGCCGCGCCGGTCGCGCATTCGGAGACCTGGGTAAGCAGCCAGGTGGGGTAGGGCGACTGCACCAGCGTTCCTGCGGCGTTCTTGTACCAGGCGTAGTGCTGCGCCCAGGTGTAGCGCTTCTGCGGGCGGGTAGCCCCGGCGCTCGGCGCGGCGAGGGTTTCGGTGAGCATCCCGCCATGCGCCGGGTCCCACGTGTAGTCGGTAACGATCCCCTTTGCGTCGGTGACTGAAAGAGGCTTGCCGCAGACGATGAAGGTGGTGGTGCAGGTCGTGGAAGACTGACTCGCGGTCTCGACGATGTCGGCGAGGCCCGAGCCGGGCTTGGCGACGTGGCGAATCTCATTGGGCTGGTTGTTGTAGCCGTACTTGATCCGGACGAGATTGCCTTCGGGATCGGTGACTGACTGCAGGGGCGCAATCAGGCAGCGGTTGTGCTCCGACGCGGGAAGGTTGGCCATCGCGTTGGCGTCGCAATAGTCGCTGATGGTGACCCTATCGAGCGGGTCGATCACCTCAACCGGACCCGGCGATGTCTGATAGATGCTATCGCCGACGTAGACGTAGTACGCGCCGCCCGCCACGCCCAGCACGCGGGGTGGATTGAAGCTCCCGGGAGTGCGCGGAAACGCATACCGCACTTCGGTCTTGTGCCCCAGGACATTCAGATAATACCCGCCGGCGATCGACTGGTAACTCGTCTCTTGGTTGGCAACATCGCGGGTGTCCGGCGTCAGATCATAATTGTAGCTGTAGCTGCCCCCATCGGACAGCGATTGGCTCGTCACATAGGGCTCAAACTCTCCTTCGGGAGTGTACCCGAACGCCAATGAGTTTGTCAGCCAGGCCGCGCTCTGCCCCGGTTTGACGAATCCCATCTGATACGCTTGGCCGGATGTCGCCGTCGTGTACGTGAAGGCGTCCGTAGTCGAATTGGGCGCGGTGGCCGAAGCAAGGGTTACCCGCCCGGTCGCGCCGGTGTAGGAATAGGTCGTGGTGGTTTGCGCACTCACAGGGCAAATGTTGCTCGCCGGCTTGGCGGTCACCGCGAGGTTGAGCACGCAGGCCTTGGCGACGTGGTTCCATGCTGCGTTAGCCGCACCGTACTCCAACAGCAGCCCATAGCCGCGCGAACTGGTGACACTGCGCAGGCGCGCATTGTTGGCCTGTCCGCTGCCGGTCTCATACTCGAAGTCGAACCGCGTTCCGTCCGGCTCGACGATGTAATCGACGTTGGCGCACTGGTGCGAGAACGACGCGGACGTGCATTGCCCAGTACCGATTGGACGGAACACGACTACGGTGCCGTCGGTCGCCGTGTAGGAGTAGATGGCGTTGCTCGCGCCGATCCCGCTCGGCGTGGTCAGCCGGGTGGTATCGTTCTGCGACTTCTGTCGAAACGCCGGGTCCTGAGGGTAAATCTTTTCAAATGTCTGCGAGCGCCCGCCGTAGCTGACGTTGGCGAGGTAATCGTAAGTGTTGTACTGCGTGTTCATCGTGGCCTTTACGACCAGCACGATGTCCCAATTGTGTGACAGGTTGCCGAACGGCGCGACGTGGCCCTGGATCGGGGTCGTCATGGTCCGTTCTAGTGACAGCGATCCGGTGCCCTCGCCGATCTTGAGGTCGGTCTTGCTATAGGCGTAGCGCCCGGTGCGGACATCGACCCCGCCCGCGCTTACGGCAATCTTCTCCGGCGAAGGCGCATTGAGGTAGGTCGCGGTCTGGGCCGCGAGAGAGCCCGGAAGCATCGCCGCCAGCGCCGCAATAGCCCTGGCACAACTCCGCACCATCCCCCCGAGCATACCGCCCTGCCCCCTTTTCGAAACGGCCACGCCTAACTCGGCGCGCCCGTGGTTTTGACCTTGATGCGGTTGTCGGCCTTGTCATGCTCGTATTGCGTGACTACACTGTTGTTGACCGTGCCGGAATGCACCACCTTCATCAGTCGGCCTTTGGCGTCATAGGCGTAAGTGATGGTTTCGGCGGCATCCGCGACAGCTATGCCTTGCGTTAGTGCTAACACCGCTGTCAGTAGTAGAATGCCTGCGCGCATGGAATCTGCTCCCGATTCGCGCATGACTTCGCATTTCTTCGGGCTGCTCTCAACCCAATACTTCCAATTTGTCAGAAATAATTTCGCTATACTGCGGAACAGGCTTGTCCAGACAGACTGCGCTCCCTCAAGCCTCCAGCTCGACGTCCCAATAGAGCCAGTCGCGCCAGGTCTCGTGAAGGTAATTGGGCGGGAAGCCCTTGCCGCGGTCCTGGAGTTGCCAGCAAGTCGGGCGGATCGGCTCGACCAGCAGCGGCATGTGCGCTTGGCGTGGCGTGCGCCCGCCCTTGCGCAAGTTGCACGGCGCGCAGGCGGTGGCGACGTTTTCCCAACTGGTCCGCCCGCCGAGCCGGCGCGGGGTAACGTGATCGAAGGTCAGG
>JBOHIC010000161.1:0-2462 GCA_050725835.1 Novosphingobium sp. | reverse complement strand
CAGCACGAGCGGGAGTTGGTGGGACTGCAAAAAAAGCCCGCTCAGCCTGAGCTTGTCGAAGGCCGCGCGCAAGGCCGGCCCCGACTCAACTCTCCAATTGCCGCAACAAACTCCGCACGTCGCCGTCCATGTCGGCGTCGCGGGTGCGCAAGTCTTCGATCAGGCGGACCGCGTGGATCACGGTCGAATGGTCGCGCCCGCCGAACTTGCGGCCGATCTCGGGATAGCTTCTGGGCGTGAGCACTTTGGCGAGGTACATCGCCACCTGGCGCGGGCGGACCACCGCGCGGGCGCGGCGCTTGCTCGACATTTCGGTGCGATCGACCCGGTAGAACTGGCAGACCGTGCGCTGGATCTCGTCGATCGTGATGCGGCGGCGGTTGGCCGAGAGGATGTCGGTCAGCTGCTCTTCGGCGAGCTGGAGCGACACCGCCTGGCCGGTCAGCTGGGCGTAGGCGATCAGCTTGTTGAGCCCGCCGACCAGTTCGCGGATGTTGCGGTTGATCGTGCGCGCGAGGAATTCGATCACGTCGGCCGGAACGTGATGCGGCGAGAAGCGGGCAAGCCGGTGCTCGAGGATCGACCGGCGCAGATCGATGTCCGCCGGCGTAATGTCGGCGACGAGGCCCATGCTGAGCCGCGACAGCAGCCGCTGCTCGACCCCGTCGAGCGCCTGCGGGGCGCGGTCGGCGGCGAAGACCAGCCGCTTGCCCTCGGCGAGCAGCGCGTCGATCGTGTAGAGCAGCTCTTCCTGGGCCGAAGCCTTGCCGATGATGAACTGAATGTCGTCGACCAGCAGCAGATCGAAGCCGCGCAGACGCGACTTGAACTCGATCATCTGGTTCTGGCGCAGCGCCTGAACGAATTCGACCATGAAGCGCTCGGCCGAGCAGTAGAATATCCGCGCGCGCGGATGCGCGGCGAGATAGGAATGGCCGATCGCGTGAAGAAGGTGGGTCTTGCCCTGCCCGGTCGCAGCTTTGAGATAGAGCGGGGCGAACTGCGGGGTCTCGGTCGCGGCCATCCGCTGCGCGGCGTTGGCGGCGAGCACGTTCGACGCGCCCGAGACGAAGCTGGTGAAGGTCAGCGAGGGATCGAGTCCGATCGAGGCCATGCCGAGCGCGCTTGGCGCGGCGAATTCGCCGGCGACGCCGAACCCGCCAAGCTCGCCGCCGGTGCCGTCGTTGGCGGGCCGGCGGTCGTCCTTGGCGAGGCGCAGCTCGGGCAGCTGACGCCGCCCGGGGTGAACCGAGATGCGGACGTGGCGCACATCGGGCCGGGCGATCTTCCACGCCAGGCTGAGCCGGTCGGCGAAGCGATCACCCACCCAATTGGCCGAGAATTCGGTGGGCAGGAACAGATCGAGCGTGCCGGTGTCTTTGCAGAACAGCCCGACCTGGATCGGCTTGATCCACTGGCTGTGGAGCTGCTGGCCGAGGTCCTTGCGCAGCCCCTGGCTGATGTCGGACCAGTCGGCCGCAAGATCGAGCGCCTCCTGTTCCTCACGCATGCGCTCGTCGTCCATCTTGGTTCCGGGCGCGTTCCAGCGCCCGTTCGTCACCGCACCAGTCACCCCGGTATGCCCCCGTCCAAAGCAATGCCCATCGCGGCGTCGCAACGCCCCGCGCCCTCGCTCGCCCACTCCCCACGGCGGGCCAAGTTTTGTTCTTGTCATGTGATGCCCGAGGCTGAATCCGCACCCGGGCAGTCCGGGATTTATGAAGCAGTCTGGCAGCCGCGCAAGCAGTCGTTCGTAAAAAAAATGAAATAAATCGGGTTGACTCTAGGTGGCGTGGAGAAATCCGCGCACAATTTCCTAACACGCTGTTAACCTTGGCGTTTTTCCAGACCTGACAGCGATGTCAGTGCGAATCGCCGGAATCCATCGGCTTAGCCGCGAGCGCCGCTTGCCGCTCGGCGAGAACAAAAAAGGCCGGCGGAATGTCCACCGGCCTGCTTGGCTTTTCGTTCCATGTTCGTCCCGCTTGGAACGCGGGCCGACTCGCGAATCAGAGCGCGGCGACGCGCTTGCTCAGCCGCGACAGCTTGCGCGCGGCGGTGTTCTTGTGGAGCACACCGCGGGCGACACCGCGGGCCAGCTCGGGCTGCGCCGCCTTGAGCGCGTCGGCTGCCGCGGCCTTGTCGCCGCCTTCGAGCGCGCTCTCGACCTTCTTGACGAAAGTGCGGATGCGCCCGACGCGGGCGCCGTTGATTTCGGCGCGTTTGTCGTTGCGGCGGATGCGCTTCTTGGCTTGCGGCGTATTGGCCATGATCGTCCTTGAATCTCGTGCGGTTTTGCGGGACTCGCCCGCCGGAAAGCGCGGCCCTTAGCGGCGGCCCAGCGAATCGTCAACGTCTTGGTTGATGCGCCCTCGACATCCGTCGAGGGCTTGCGGCACCAGCCCGCTCCCCCGCCCGGCCACCCATAGGGTAACCCTAGGTTCTGGGTGGCCGGGCGGGGG
>JBOHIC010000160.1:0-5808 GCA_050725835.1 Novosphingobium sp. | reverse complement strand
TCGGCGTTGATCACCAACGAAGCGCGCCCGCGTTCCTCCAGCGCCAACGCCAGCCGCACCGCGACATCGCTCTTGCCGCTCGCGGTCGGCCCTGCGATGAGCGCGACCGGCGGCTTGCCGGCCCCAGCCTCAGAGGAATCCGCCTTGCTCATTGCCCGGCTGATAGCAGACCCCGCGCATTTGTCCGCCGCGCTCGATCTGGCGACGGTGCGGATCGAGGCGGCGGGGATGAAGCTCGCCTCCGCCGAGATGCTCGACCACTGCGACACCACGCTCCAGCTCGACCTGCCCGAGGGCGATCCGGTGCGTCTGCGCCAGCTGCTCGACGAATGTTTCGGCCCCAGCGACCTGCTAGTGACCGATCACGAGCCGGCGGTGCCGCACCTGTTCGTCTCGGACATGGATTCGACCATGATCGGGCAGGAGTGCATCGACGAACTCGCCGACTATGCCGGGATCAAGCCGCAGATCGCTGCGATCACCGAACGCGCGATGCAGGGCGAGCTCGATTTCCAGGCGGCGCTGCGCGAGCGCGTGGCGCTGCTCGCGGGGTTGCGCGAGGATGCGATTTCGACCTGCCTGGCCGAACGCATCCGCCCGATGCCCGGCGCCAAGACGCTGGTCGCTACGCTCAAGGCGCGGGGGTGCCACACCGTGCTGGTCACCGGGGGCTTCCACCAGTTCGCCGATCCGGTCGCCGAAGACCTGGGGTTCGAGCTGGTGGTCGGAAACCGGCTCGAAGCGAGCGAAGGCCGCCTCACCGGCGGGCTCGTCGGCGCGATCGTCGATAGCGCGGTGAAGGAACTGGTGCTGCGCGACGAAGCGGCGCGGATCGGCGCACATGCGGTAAGCCTGGCAACCGGCGATGGGGCCAACGACATCCCGATGCTGCAGGCGGCGACCTACGGCGTAGCCTACCGCGCCAAGCCCAAGGCGCGCGCCACTGGGGATGGATGGATCGACGTCGGCGATCTCACCAATGTGCTGCGCCTGCTCGGGATCCCGCGCAGCGACTGGCTCGAGCGGGGTTAGGCCGCGGCGGTCCGCTGCCCGCGGCCCTTGGCCCAGGCGGCGATTCTCAGACCCAGCGCGGCGAGCGCGATGCTCACCCCGATGTAGCCCTGCGCCATCTTGCCCACCTCCATCGTCCGCCCGAGGTAGGAGACGAAGAAGATGAACCACAGGTAGTGGATGCCGAAGGTGTGGAGCCGCTTCCAGTTCTTGCCCAGCGCGCGCATCGCAGCCTCGTTCGAGGTCGCGGCCATCGCGAAGAGCATGACGTAGGCTCCGCCGGCGACGATCAACACCGCCCACGGCCGGGTGTCGCCGCTGACCTGGAGGTAGGTGATCAGCGCGCCGAGGTGGATGGTGTGGCTAGCGAAGAAGCCGAGTCCCCACCACCGCCGGTCGCGCCACAGCGTCCGGGTCAGGTCGGAAGGCCACAGCCGCGCTAGCGACGAGGCCGAGTAGGCGAGGATGAAGATGGGGAAGCCGACGCGCGCGGTCCACCGCGCCGCCAAGCCCCAATCGGCCACCCGATCCTGCCCGGCGAGGAAGCCCACCGCTACTGCGAGGATTCCCAGGACCAATCCCAACACCATCGGCCAGCGTCTCGACATCGCGGCTCTCCCCACTATCTCTATCGAATGAATTGAGTATAGGCGTGGAAGGGATTGAGCAACTCCTTTTCGTTATACCTATTGACATTGATGTCAGTTAAATGCAGGATCGAGAGATGGACAGCCTCGCCCCCACCGCCGCCTTCGCGTCTGCCGAGCCGTTCGACGCGCCTGTTTCAGCCCCGGCCGCTCAGGCCCTTCCGCTGTTCCACCCGGACCGCGAGCTGCCGAGCCGCGACATCGGCAAGGCGTGGCACCACTTCAAGAAGCTGATCGCCAACAAGGAAGACACCAAGGAGGTGTTCCCGATTTTCGAGGCGCTGCCGTGGAAGGGAATGCGCGCCGCGGCCGAGGCGTTCCTGACCAGCGAGCGCGGCCAGGCGATCGTCGCCAGCGAACCCTATCTCCCCGCGATCCTCGACGATCATGCCGAGCTGCGCAAGACGCCGGCGGGCAGCCTCGCCCACGCCTATTGCGACTTCATGGAGCGCGAGGGGTTGACCGCGCAGGGGCTGGTCGACGAGTTCGACCAGTTCGCCGAGGGCAAGCCGCGCTTCGACGACCAGTTCATCTGGTACCTCAACCGGATGCGCGACACCCACGACCTGCTCCACATCCTCACCGGCTATGGCCGCGATGCGCTGGGCGAGCAGTGCGTGCTGGCCTTCACCTACAGCCAGCAGCCGAGCCATGCGCACCTGTTCCTGGGTTACGCCGGCGGGCTCGAGATCAAGAAGCGGGTCAAGAGCAGCGCCCCGGTGCTGCGCGCGGTGCGCGAAGGCCAGCGCCTCGGCAAGGCCTGCCCGCGCATCGCCGAAATGCCGATCCGCGAACTGCTGGCGATGCCGCTGGACGAGGTTCGCCGCAAGCTCAGCATCACTCCGACGACGCGCTACCAGCAGGCCCACGCCGCGTGGCAGGCGATGGGGGTCGATCCCTATGACCTGCTTGGAGAGGACGCGGCCAAGCAAGCCGCCTGAGCGCGGCTAGAACCAGCTGGAGACCCGATCGAGCGGCTTGCGCTGCACGGCGTGGACCGGGACGGTTGCGTTGGGCGCGGGGTTGCCGACCACCACCAGCATCAGCGGTTTCTCATCGGCCGGGCGGGCGCAGATCCGGTTGAGGAACTTCATCGGCGCGGGCGTGTGGGTCAGCGTCGCCAGGCCCGCCTCGTGCAGCGTCGCCAGCAGCAGTCCCACCGCGATTCCCACGCTTTCGGTGACGTAATAGTTGTGCCGTGCATCGCCCGGGTTCGGGCCGCCGCGGCGCTGGCCGAACACCGCGATCAGCCAAGGGGCGGTATCCAAGTATGGCTTGACCTCGTCGGTCCCGAGCGGGGCCAGCGCCTCGAGCCATTCGGCGCCGGCCTTGCCCGCATAGAAAGCGCGCTCTTCCTCTTCGGCCAGCCGGCGCACATCGGCCTTGATTTCCGGGGTCCCGATCGCGGCGAAGTGCCACGGCTGGTGATTTGCCCCTGAGGGCGCGGTTCCGGCAGCAAGGATCGCCTGCTCGATCACCGCGCGCGGCACCGGCGCGTCGGTGAAAAACCGGCAAGTCCGCCGCGTGCGAAGCCGCTCATATGCCGCCTGAGCGCGTTCGATCCGCTCGGCGTCGGTCAGCGCGGGCAGCGGCGGGAAGGGCAGCTTGGGATAGTCGCTCATGACGTCAGCCTCCGCGCCAGCGCCTGCGCCGCGGCCGGGTTACGGACTTTGGCGCCGTCGATGAAATAGACGAACACGTCGCGCCCGCGCTCGGCCCAGCCGCGCGCCTTGGCCGCCCAGCCATCGAGCTCGCGCGGCGGGTAGCCTTCGACCTGATCGTCAGCCGTGCGCATCAGCCGGGCATAGGCCCAGTCGGCGGTGGGTTCGTCGATGCAGGGAAAGGTATCGTCGTCGGCGAAGACGATGGCCGCGTTGCGCGCCCTGGCGAGCGCGTAGAACGCGGGATCGCGGAAACTCTCGTGGCGCACTTCGAGCGCGTGGCGCAGCGGCAGGCCGTCGAGGCTATCGGGCAACAGGGCGAGCCACCCCGCGAACTCTGCGGCATCGAAGGCTTTGTGCGTGGCGAACTGCCAGACGATCGGCCCGAGCCGGTCGCCGAGCGCGGTGAACCCCTGGCCGAGGAACACCCCGACCGATTCCGCCGCATCGGGGAGCCACTTGCGCGTGGTGCTGAAGCGCGAGGCCTTGAGGCTGAACTTGAACCCGTCCGGCACCGCCTCGCCCCACCTGCGCCAGCTCTCGGGCTTCTGCCGGCCGTAGAACGTCGCGTTGATCTCGATCGAAGTGACGTGCTGCGCAGCGTATTCGAGCTCGCGCTTCTGCGGCAGGCCGGGCGGGTAAAACACCCCGCGCCACGGCTCGTATGTCCACCCGCCGACACCGACGCGGATCACGCCTCCATCCAGTCCCGGAAGAAGCTGTCGCTCGCTTCGCGCAGGGCGGTGAGGGGGATGTCAAAATTTCTCCCTCTTACGCTTGATCCTGCGACGTTGCCGAGCATCATCACCGGGTGGCCAATCTTTGAGATTGCGTCGAGATTCGGACCCGCAATCAGGTAACGGGCCTGATCTTCACCAAAGGCATTGCCGACGCTGGGGTGAAAATCGACGCTGGCACCGATCCCACCCGCTAGTGCCATTTCCGCGAGACCCACCAACATGCCACCGTCCGAGAGGTCGTGGACTGCGTTTATGCGCCCGGTCGAAATCAGTTGTCGGATGAACTCCCCGCGTTGCCTCTCGGCATCGAGATCGACGTGTGGCGCTCCGCCGTCCTCCCGACCCTTTATTTCTCGAAGCCAAAGTGACTGGCTCAAGTCCTCACCGAAATACTCAGTGCCGGAGCCGCCAAATAGCAAAGCGATTTGATCACCTACGTTCTTGAACCCAATCGTCGCCATCCGCTCATGGTCGTCAAGCAGCCCGACCCCGCCAATCGCAGGCGTCGGCAAAATCGCACTGCCACCCCCCGTCGCCTTGCTCTCGTTGTAGAGGCTCACATTCCCGCTCACGATCGGGAAGTCGAGCGCGCGGCAGGCGTCGGCCATGCCTTCGAGGCAGTGGACGATCTGGGCCATGATCTCGGGACGCTGGGGGTTGGCGAAGTTGAGGCAATTGGTGATTGCCAAAGGCTTGGCCCCGACTGCTGAGAGATTACGATAGCATTCCGCCACCGCTTGCTTGCCGCCTTCATAGGGGTCGGCGTAGCAGTAGCGCGGGGTGCAGTCGGTGCTGATCGCCAGCGCTTTGCGCGTGCCGTGGACGCGCACCACCGCGGCGTCGCCGCCCGATTTTTGCAGGGTGTCGGCACCGACCTGGCTGTCGTATTGCTCCCAGATCCAGCGGCGCGAGGCGACGTCGGGGCTGGCCATCAGCTTGAGCAGGTCCGCGCCGATGTCGGTGCTTTCGGGCACCTCGCCAAGCGGCTTGACCGCGGCCCAAGCCTTGTAATCCTCGCGGCTGAGATAGGGCCGGTCGTAGAGTGGAGCATCGTCGGCCAGCGGGCCGAGCGGGATGTCGCAGACCACCTCGCCATCGAATTCGAGGACCATGTGCCCGGTGTCGGTAACCTCGCCGATCACCGCGAAATCGAGCTCCCACTTGCGGAAGATCGCCTCGGCCATCGGCTCCTTGCCGGGCTGAAGCACCATCAGCATTCGCTCCTGGCTCTCGCTCAACATCATCTCGTAGGGGGTCATGCCCTCTTCGCGGCAGGGCACCGTATTCATGTTGAGGCGGATGCCCGCGCCGCCCTTGCTCGCCATCTCGACGCTCGAGGAGGTCAGCCCCGCCGCGCCCATGTCCTGGATCGCGACGATCGCGTCGGTCGCCATCAGCTCGAGGCAGGCCTCGATCAGCAGCTTCTCGGTGAAGGGATCGCCGACCTGCACGGTCGGGCGTTTTTCCTCGCTGTCCTCGGCGAAATCGGCGCTGGCCATGGTCGCGCCATGGATTCCGTCACGCCCGGTCTTGGAGCCGACATAGACGATCGAATTGCCGAGGCCGGTGGCGGCCGAATAGAAGATCTTGTCCTGATCGGCGACGCCGACGGTCATCGCGTTGACCAGGATGTTGCCGTCGTAGGAGGCGTGGAAGTTGGTCTCTCCCCCGACCGTCGGCACGCCGACGCAGTTGCCGTAACCGCCGATCCCCGCGACCACGCCCTGGACCAGGTGCTTCATCTTGGGA
>JBOHIC010000159.1:0-1706 GCA_050725835.1 Novosphingobium sp. | reverse complement strand
GCCCGGTCCCGCCGCCGGTCGGGTAGAAGATCGCACTCGGCAGCCGCCAGCCCAACTGCGCCGCCAGTTCGAGCCCCATCGTCTTCTTGCCTTCGATCCGGTAGGGCTCCTTGAGCGTCGAGAAATCGAACCACAGGCCTTCCGCGGCGCCCCTGCCCGCGAGCGCGGCACACTCGTCGATCAGCCCATTGACGCGGTAGACGCGCGCGCCCTGCATCGCGATTTCGCGCACGTTGATCTCGGGGGTGTCGTCGGGACAGAACACCACCGTCTCGATTCCGGCGCGGCTGGCATAGGCGGCTACCGCCGCCCCGGCATTGCCGTTGGTCGGCATGCAGATCCGCTGGACTCCCAACTCCTTCGCCATCGCAACCGCCAAGGCCAGCCCGCGCGCCTTGAAGCTCCCGGTCGGCAGCCGGCCTTCGTCCTTGACCAGCACATTGACCCCACCAGAGGCCGGGATCGCCACCAGCGGCGTCTCGATCTCGCCCAGACTGACGATGTTCGCAGCCTGCCGCACCGGCAGCAGTTCGCGCCAGCGCCAAAGGTCGGAGTCGCGCGCGTCGAGCGCATCTCGGCTCAGCGCTTTGCCGACGGCAGCCAGATCATAACGCACCAGCAACGGCCGCCCCGCGGCGGAAAGCCCGTGCAAACGGTCGGCCTCATACCGCTCGCCGGTGAGCGAGCATTCGAGATGGGTGACGAAGGTCGGGCGGTCGGCGGTGAGGTTGCCGTTGACCACGCTCAGTCGGGCTTCTTCGCCACCGCCACCATCGCCGGGCGGAGCAGGCGGTCCTTGATCATGTAACCGGGTTGGAGTTCCTGGACGATCGTCCCCGGCGCGGCTTCGGCGCTCGGGATTTCGAGCATCGCCTGGTGCTGGTGCGGGTCGAGCGGCAGGCCCATCGCGGGGATGCGGGTGATGCTGTGCGCGGCGAAGGCCTTGTCGATCTCGCGTTGGGTCGCTTCGATCCCGGCGAGGAAGCCCTTGTGAGCCTCGTCGGCGCGGAGCTCGGCCGGCACCGCTTCGAGCGCGCGGGCGAGGTTGTCGGCGACCGAGAGGATTTCGCGGGCGAAGGCCGTCGCGGCGTAATTGCGCGCGTCGGCGGCGTCCTTTTCGAGCCGGCGGCGGACGTTCTGGGTCTCGGCCTTGGCGTAAAGCGCTTCCTGCTTGGCCGCTTCGAGGTCGGCGCGCAGTAGCGCCAGCGAGTCCTCGAGCGTGCCGCCTTCCGGCCCGCCGTCGATCAGCTCCTCGGGCACGCCCTGCAATGCTTCGGCCACCGCTGGATCGTCCTGCGGCCTCGTTTCTTCGCTCATTGTGTCCGGTTATCCGATCAGCTTGCCCAGCGATTGGGCGGTGAAATCCACCATGGGCACGACGCGGGCATAATTCAACCGCGTCGGGCCGATCACGCCCACGACTCCGACCACCCGCCCCTCACGGTCACGGTAAGGCGAGGCGATCACCGACGAGCCCGAAAGCGCGAACAGCCGGTTCTCCGCGCCGATGAAAATCCGCGTCGCCTGCGCCTCGCGCGCGCGCTCGAGCAGGTCGGCGACAGACTGCTTGTTCTCGAGGTCGTCGAGCAGCAGGCGGACCCGTTCGAGATCGCCCAGCGCGGCCTCGTCGAGCAGGTTGGCCTGGCCGCGCACGATCAGTACCGGGCGCGCCACTGCATCGGCGCTCCACACCGCGAGGCCGCGTT
>JBOHIC010000158.1:0-23378 GCA_050725835.1 Novosphingobium sp. | reverse complement strand
CGGCAGGGCGAACCGGCGCAAGCGGCGCGGGACCCGGATCGTCCTCTTCGATCCAGCCTGTCCCGCTCGGCCAATAGGCGATCGATTCCTCAGCTGCGGGCAACTGCGGCGCTTCCGGCTCGGGCATGACCGCCGGGGATTTGACGGCGGGCGGCTCGTAGGCGGTGAGCAGCGCCTGGAGGCGCTCCTGCAGTTCGGGTTCGAGCAGGGTGAAGCCGGGCGCGGTGTCGGGTTCGGGCGCGGCGAAGGGCAAGGGCAGGGGCAGCGGTTCTGGTTCGGGCCGGCCTGCGGGAGCCGGCAAGGGTTCGGCGCGATCGACCGGCTCGAAAGGAGGAGGAGGCGTCGGATCGCACTCCGGCTCTGAAGGTTCCGCAAGAAACGCCTTCGGCGCAACCGGCTCGAATCGGGGCAGCTCGGGCAGCGGTTCGGGCCAGTCGTCCGGATCGTCCTCGCTCGGCTCGTCCGCCAGCGCCTCCTCAGGGGGCGTCTCGGGAGAGAGCATGTCGCGGAAATCCCACGTGTGTCCGCCGGGCTTGCGGGTCATCAGCGGGCTGCCGAGCGCGGCGATGACCGCCGGCTCCGGCTCGTCCTCGACCACTTCGCTCGCGCCGTGATTGAGCCCGCGCAGCTTGGCGAGCCGCGCGACCAGCTCTTCCTCGCTCTCCTCGAGCACCAGCACCGCGCGCTTCTTGGCGCGGGGAATCCCTGTCATCAGCAGGCTCGAATAGCGCGGGCCGGGAATCGCGTGGGCGGTCGACTGCGCATCGGCCTCGGCGGCCTGGCGCAGCGCTTCGGGGATGCCCGCCACCGGCGCGTCGAAATAAGGATAGACCCCGTTGCTCCCCGCGGTGACGCACAGGGCGCGCGGCAGGCCGGCCGCGGCGACTTTCGCGCCGACCGCCTCGAACAGCAGCACCGAGATCAGGCAGGCGCCGAGCGAGCCGGCGCGGATGCCGTCGTCGTCGGGTTCGTCGCTGGCGAGCAAGTGCGCTTCGAGCGCCGCGAGCGCGCCGCACAGGTCGTCGATCCCCTCGAGCGCGAGGGCGGTGTCGGTCGCCTGGGCGTCGCCCGCCCAGGTGCAGCCGTGGAACGAATAGCCTTCGAGCAGGTCGTCGCGCCCGCTCTGCGAGAACGGGAAGGCTTCGTCGGTGAAGTAGCTGGTTTCGATGTGCGGGCGCAGCCGCCCCGCGGCGTCGGGCTCAGGGACGTCGTCGCCGGGCCAGCCGAAAGCGATGCCCAGCGCGGTGATCGGGTGATCGGGCCGGTCGTGGCGGCCAAGCGCGGCATCAAGACCCTCCCACCCGGTCAGGGTGAGGTCGGCCGAGGAAACCGTCAGGAAGCGCGAGGGCAAGATGCCGTTCGGCCCGGCGAAAGGCGCGAGCAACCGGCGCAGCCGCTCGACCGCCACGCCCGGGCGATCCTCGCGCAAGCGGATTTCGATCGCGCGGCGAAAGTCTTCCTCGCTCAATCCATCGACCGCGATGGTGGTCACGCACGTTCCCCCGGCCCTGCCTGCGCGCGACCTTGGGGCCGAATGGTTGATTTCGGGTTACGATCTTGGCCGCGCTCACGCGCGGAAACGAACGGCGAACCCACCTGTTACGCGGCTTCTTTCTCCACCCACTCGGGATAGAAGCTCGGCTCGCGGGTCGACCAGCCCGGCGCGGTGGCGGCGGCTTCGCTGATCGACTGGAGCAGGTCCTTGCGCCGCTCGGGGCGGATCTGCGGGAGCGCGGCGGCGGCGCAGAACGCGCTCGGCAGGAATGGGCGGACCTCGGCCCCGAGCAGGCGTTCGTAGAGGAAACGAAAGGCCGAGAAGCCGGCGATGCGCTCTTGCGCAAGGTCGAAGGCGGAGACCCGGATGAGCTTGCCGATGAACACCTCCAGCGCTTCGAAGCTGCCCTCGGCGGGGATGTTGCCGCGCAGACCCTTGAGTTCCTGGTAGACCACGTATTGGCTGCGGATCGCCGCGTTCTCGCTGGCGTCGCGCGCCCACAGCTTGAATGCGTCCTGCCGGCCCAGCCCGATGTCGATCGAGCGCTTGATATAGCGCTGCTCGGCCGCGTCGAAGCTGGCGAACTCGCGCAGCTCGGCGATGGTCAGCGATGCGGTGCCGGTATTGGCCATGGTCGGTGCCCCCTGTTGCATGGCGACTGTCGCGCAATATGGTTAACGCCGGGTAATCACCGGAGACGACAATGGCGCAGCTTGGCGGAATCTATCGGGCGACGGTTGTGACCAGCATCGATCCTGAGCGGCGGGGCCGGCTGCAGGTGCTCCTGGCGGGCTGGGGAAACCCGGTCTGGGCCGAGGCAGCCGGGCCGCTCGGGCCGTGGCGCTGTGACGCGGAGCCCCCACCCCCGGCGGCCGGAGCGCCGGTGTGGGTGATGTTCGAAGACGGCGATGCAGCCTTCCCTGTGGTGATCGGGAGGGTCCAGGGACCGGCGCAGACCGGGCCGCTCGCGGCGGAGGCGGGGCTCGCCCGATTGCAGTTTCCCGGCGGCGAAATTGCCTTCGACGGGAACGACCCGCAGCATCCGGCCATAGCGATCGCCCTCGCCGAGGGTCCGAGCCTGCGAATGAGCGCGGAAGGCATCGAACTCGACAACGGCAAAGGTGCCCGCATCGCGCTGCACGGGCCCGTGGTTTCAATCAACGACGGCGCGCTGGAGATCACGTGACGGTTGGCACCCTGCTTACTGCCGCAGCCGCCATCGTCGATGGCGCAGGGCGTCCGGTGCAGCACGTGCCAAGGCAAACACGCGTGACCGCCATTGGCATGCCGCTTGCGACCGCTGCCGACAGCTTCATCGATGCCGCCGGAACGGTTGTCACCCCCCGCAACCCAAGCGTCCGCATCGCGCTCGGCGGGGTGCCGGCTATTATCGTCGCGACCGCGTTTTCGGCAGCCGGGATCGCGGTGGTGAGCGATCAGACGCGCGTGCGGGTCGGCTAGATAAGCCCCGCCAACGGACTGCTCGGATCGGCGTATTTGCGCGTCGCCATCCGCCCGGCAAGGTAGGCGGCTCGGCCGGCTTCGACCGCGAGCTTCATCGCCCGGGCCATGCGCAGCGGGTCCTTGGCCTCGGCGATCGCGGTGTTCATCAGCACCCCGTCGCAGCCCAGCTCCATCGCGACCGCGGCGTCGCTGGCGGTGCCGACCCCGGCATCGACCAGCACCGGAACCGACGCGCCCTCCACAATGAGCCGGATCGTCACCCGGTTCTGAATCCCCAAACCCGAGCCGATCGGCGCGCCCAGCGGCATCACCGCGACCGCGCCCGCGCTTTCGAGCTGCTTGGCCGCGATCGGATCGTCGGTGCAATAGACCATAGGCAGGAAGCCCTCGTTGGCCAGAACTTCGGTCGCCTTCAGCGTCTCGCGCATGTCGGGATAGAGCGTGCGCGCCTCGCCCAGCACCTCGAGCTTGACCAGTTCCCAGCCTCCCGCCTCGCGCGCCAGCCGGAGCGTTCGGATCGCCTCGTCGGCGGTGAAGCAGCCCGCTGTGTTGGGGAGGTAGGTGACTTTCTTCGGGTCGATGAAGTCCATCAGTACCGGCCGGCCGGGATCGCTGATGTTGACCCGCCGCACCGCGACGGTGACGATCTCCGCCCCGGCGGCTGCGACCGCGGCAGCGTTTTCGGCGAGATCCTTGTATTTCCCGGTGCCGACGATCAGCCGCGAGCGGAAGGTCCGGCCGGCGACGCGCCAGGCGTCGTCGTCCTGACCTCCGCCGACGAAGTGGACGATTTCGAGCGCGTCGCCCTCGCCGAGCGGAACCGCGCCGAGCGTCGAACGCGGCACGATTGCGCCGTTGCGCTCGACCGCGACCCTGGCCGGATCCAGCCCGAGGCTGCGGACGAGGTCGGCGAGGCTGCCGGGCGGCGCGCGGCGGGCTTCGCCGTTGACGGTAAGGGAAAGCTGCTCGGTCATTTCACGCTGCGCAGATAGCGCCGCGCGCCGCGCGGTCAATCGAGCAGCTTGAGGTTGCGCAAATGCGCCAGCGCGACGAGGCAGACCCCGCAGACGGTGAGCAGCGCTTCGGCGGTGCCGTGATCGACGAACAGCCCGCCCGCCATCAGCCCGAGCCCGCCCGCGCCGATCTGGAGGTTGTCCATCCGCTGGTGACGCACCGCGCCGAAGCCGATGGTCACGATGCCCACCGCGATCGCCAGCCCCAGTCCGGCGCGGTGGATCCACGGCGAGAGCAGGAACTGCGAGGAGAGCCCGAGCGTACTCACCGCGAAGATCGAAAGCAGGCAATGCAGCGCGCAGAGCCCCGAAAGGAGCACCCCGGCGCGGTCGAGCCGGTCGCGAATCGAGAGAATGGCGGCGCGCATCGTTCCGTGCAGATATGATACAGCGTCACATCTGGCAACCCCCGCCGACCCGCGATTTCGCCCCTTGCGCTTCGTCGCGGCGCGCCGCAGGGGCGGTCCGCCATGACCGCGCCATCGCCTCGATCGCTCCTCCAGCCCAAGCGAATCGCCGCATGGCTGTTCGCGGTTGCCGCGCTGGTGGTGGCCATCGTCGCGGTCGGGGGGATCACCCGGCTGACCGAATCGGGGCTGTCGATCACCGAATGGAAGCCGGTCACCGGCGCGCTGCCGCCGCTGAGCGAGGCGCAGTGGCAGGCCGAATTCGCCGCCTACCGGCGCATCCCGCAATACCTCGAGGTCAACGGCCCTGCCGGGATGACGCTGGCCGACTACAAGTTCATCTACTTCTGGGAATGGCTCCACCGCCTGCTTGCGCGGCTGGTCGGACTGGCCTTCGCGCTGCCGCTGGCATGGTTTTGGCTGCGCGGTGCGATCCCCGCGGGCTACAAGCCGCGGCTGGTCGCGCTGCTCGCGCTGGGCGGCTTTCAGGGCGCGATCGGGTGGTGGATGGTTTCGTCCGGGCTCGGCGCAGGGGCCGACGTCAGGGTCGCGCATTACCGCCTCGCGGCGCATCTGCTGGTGGCGCTGGTGACGCTGGCCGGGCTGGTCTGGACCGCGCTCGATCTGCGCGCGCACGCCCGCGGCGAGGCGACGGCGCGGCTCGGCGGGTTCGGCGCGGCGGTTTTCGCCGCGCTGGCGCTGCAGGTCGCCCTCGGCGCCTTCGTCGCGGGCTTGCGCGCCGGATACGTCGCCGGGATGGGCTGGTTCAACTGGGACGCCTGGCCGCTGATGATGGGGCGGCTGTGGCCGGCGGGGATCGACTGGGCGCGCGGCGCGCTTCACGCCTTGCTCAACGACCCGTTCCTGCTCCACTTCCTGCATCGCTGGTGGGCCTGGCTGGTAGTCGCGCTGCTCGTCGTCCTGGCGCGGCGGATCAGCACCCGTGACCGCCGCGCCTCGATCGCGATCCACAGCCTGTTCGGGACCCAGATCGTGCTCGGAATCGCCACGGTGATGAGCGGGATGGCCTTGTGGCTGGCGGTGCTCCACCAGCTGGTCGGCGCGCTCTTGGTCGCGGCGACCGCCTGGGGCGTCCACCTCGCCGGGCGCAAGGCATGAGCCGCGCGCCGGCCGTTTCGCCATGCCGCGGCAGCCCAACGCGGGACGGCACAAATGCTTGACGAACACCCGATTGCCTGCGCCAATGTCCCTCCGGGAATGCGCTCGCCCTGCCGCTGGCGGGGGGCGCGCGAAGCAGCGGTGGAGTGCGGCGTGCTGTTGAAGACCAATGGGTCGGAACTCGCGGCGGCGTTGGCGCGGCGCGCTGCGCTGCATTCGCACTACACGCCGCCGACGCGCACGGCCCGGCTCGGGCGGATGGAACGATGAGCCGCACCGCGCTGTTGCTCGCCGGGGCTTCGGCCCTGCTCCCGCTCGCCGCGATTGCCGCGTCCGGCCAGGTCGCGGGCGCCGCCGAGGCCGAGCGCTTCGTCGCGCCGACCGGACCGACCACGCTGACCCGCTCGGTTCGCCGGGTCCTCGCCGATGGCAAGGAGGTCGTCTCCAGCCGCACCTATGCGCTGCGCTTCGTCCGCGAAGGCGAAGGCTACCGCGTCGAGGGCAGCCAGGTCGATTGCACCGTCGATGCGCCCGCCGCGCTCGCCGCGCTGGCCGAGGTCGAGCGCAAACGGGTCGATGCCGGACTGTTCCCGCTCCGGCTCGACGCCTTCGGGCGCATCGTCGACAGCAGCGCGAAGGGCGATGCGGCGAGTCGGCGCGAAGCCGCGGCGAAGGTTTCCGGGCGGGTTTCCGCATCGGCGCTCGGCGCGGGCGACAAAGTCGAGGCGCAAGGCTTCGTCGCCGGGCTGGTCGAGCGCGGCGGGGCCCAGGCGGTCTGGCCAGCCGACCTGTTCGTCGCAGCGCGCGGCGAGCGCAACGAAACCCGCCGGCTCGCGCTGCCCGGCGGCGGCGAAGGCACGGTCACGGTCGCGACCAGGGCCGCGGGAGACACCGGCGTTGCGGCGGCGGCCACCTTCGAGCGCATAGTCACCACCGAACTCGGAATCAGCCGCAACGTGGTCCGCGAACTGTTCACGCTCAAGCCCGCCTGATCCCCTCGCCACCGCACGGTATTATTTTACCTCTCCGAAAGACCGCGGCAAAGCTTGACTTTTGTGGTGCCGGCGGCGATTGGGCCGCACTCCGCGGCGCCTAACGGGATTCGCGGGCTCCTTTCGAAACTGTCCAGGAATTCCCAGCCATGAAGGCGCTCAGCAAGGTCACCCGGTCGATCAAGCCGGCCGAGGTCGACAAGAAGTGGCACCTGATCGATGCCGACGGCCTCGTGGTCGGGCGGCTCGCGGTGATCGTCGCCAACCTCCTGCGCGGCAAGCACAAGCCGAGCTTCACCCCGCACGTCGATTGCGGCGACCATGTCGTCGTGGTCAACGCCGGGAAGGTCCGGCTGACCGGCAACAAGCTCAAGCAGAAGACCTATTACAAGCACACCGGCTACATCGGCGGGATCAAGGAAATCACCGCCGACAAGGTGCTCGACGGGCGCTTCCCCGAGCGTGTGCTCGAAAAGGCGGTCGAGCGGATGATCCCGCGCGGCCCGCTCGGGCGCGATCAGATGCGCGCGCTGCACCTCTATGCCGGCGCCGAGCATCCGCACGGCGGCACCCAGCCCGCGGCGTTCGACGTCGCTTCGCTCAATCGCAAGAACAAGGTGGGCGCCTAACATGTCCGAGAACACCGTCTCCGATCTCGCCGATCTCGGCGCTCTCGCCGAAGGCACTGCTCCCGAGGCGGTCGCCGAGGCCGCTCCGGTCCGCACCGGTCCGGCCGCGCCGCTGCGCGAGCAGGAAATCGACAAGCAGGGCCGGGCCTATGCCACCGGCCGGCGCAAGGACGCGGTCGCGCGCGTCTGGCTCAAACCCGGCTCGGGCAAGATCGTGGTCAACGGCCGCGACCAGGAAGTCTATTTCGCCCGCCCGACGCTGCGCCTGGTGATCAACCAGGTGTTCGACGTGTCCGAGCGCACCGGCCAGTACGACGTCGTCGCCACGGTCAAGGGTGGCGGGCTCTCGGGCCAGGCCGGCGCGGTCAAGCACGGCATCAGCCAGGCGCTCGCCAAGTACGAGCCGGGCCTGCGCGCCGCGGTCAAGGCCGCGGGCTTCCTCACCCGCGACAGCCGCGTGGTCGAGCGCAAGAAGTACGGCCGGGCCAAGGCGCGCAAGAGCTTCCAGTTCAGCAAGCGCTGACCCAGCACAGAGTTTTCCGCGACGGCGGGATTGAGAGGGCGGTTCCGCAAGGGGCCGCCCTTTTCGTTGGTGTTCAGTGGACGGGAGGGTCGACCGCCGGAACAGTCGCAACGGGAGCCACCGGGTCCTCGGGCTGGCGCGGGGGCAGCGCGTTTTCGGGCACGGCGTCGATCTGCATTTCCGGTGTGGGCACCGCTTCGAGATTGCGCACCGTGACCGTCACCGCGTCGCCGTCGATCTCGATCGCATTGAAGCTCGGGGGCGAAGAGCGAATGCGCCGCGACAGCGTGCCCGCGCCGATCATCCTGAGCGGCCCCGCCGGGGTCTTCGCGGTGAGATCGAAGGCGTCGTGGACGTGGCCGCTGAGCACCGCCAGCACCCGGCGTCCGGCGAGCGCCTCCATCGCCCGTTGGCCCCCGATGGTGAGCAGCTTGCCGCGGGGATCGCGCTCGGTCAGCGGGTGATGCGCGGTGACGATCGCGCGGGCCCCGGCGGGCAGCGCATCGAGCGCCGCGAGCGTTTCGGCGAGCGCGCGGTCGGTCACCCAGCCGTTCGACCAGGGAAACCGCCACTGCGCGCGGGTCGCGGTCTTAAGCGGGACGATCGCCAGCCCGGGCAGGTCGAGCCGCCGCTCGACCAGTGCTTCGATCGCGCGAAACCGGCGGTATGGATCGACGAAGCGCTCGATGAGGTTGAAATAGGGCATGTCGTGATTGCCGACTTCGACCGTGACCGGCGCGTGAAGCGCCGAGATCCACGCGCTGGCGACGGCGAACTCGCGGCGGCGCGCGCGCATCGTAAGATCGCCCGTGATGCACACCGCGTCCGGCGCCTCATCGGCGATGCTGCGCTCGGCCCAGGCCAGCGCGCGCCGGTCTTCGAGCCCGAAATGGATATCGGAGAGGTGGAACAGGCGGATCGCGGCGGACATCGCCCGGTGCTTACCGCCTTCAGATGCGCCGCGAAAGGATCAGCCAGGCGGAAATCGCGTTGAGCAGGCTGTAGGCCATATAGCCGAGCAGCCAGCCGAGCGAGCCTGTGGCGATCATCAGCAGGCTGCCGACCAGCAACAGGAACTCGACCGCCAGCCCGAAACGGCCGCCGAGCAGGTGGAAGAACCACGGCACCTGGCCGAGCAGCGGATGGCCGCTTTCGATCACCGCCTTGTGCAGGGTGAAGTTGGCGATGCCGAGCAGAAAGGCGAGGACGATGCCCATGGCCGGCGCAGCTTAGGCGCGCCCGCGGGCGAATCCCAGAGCGGTCGGTCGCACCGCGTCGTTCGCCGGTCGCGGTTGGCGGTTGGTCGGCGCGGAGCGGCGCTGGTCGGATTCACACGGCCCTGCGTCGAGGCCGAGACGACCTCCCTGTCTTAGTCGAGTAACACGCTGATTGCGCTCGCAGTCCCCGTGGGCGCGCAACCATCGGAGGAATTCCCATGCGTGCAACCCTGGCTGCGGCCATCCTCGCCCTCGCCGCTCCCGCCGCCGCGCTCGCCGCAACCGTCGAGCTCAAGTTCGCCGATCTCGATCTCAACAGCGCGGCGGGACAGGCCGAACTCGCGGGGCGCATCGAGGCGGCTGCGCGCGCCGCCTGCACCGCCGAACCCGCCACCGGCACCCGGCTGTCGCGACCGGTCGACGGCGACTGCGTGCGCGAAACCAAGGCCGAGCTGAAGCGCAAGTTCGTGCGCCGCGCGAGCGAAACCCCGACCCTCGCCGGCCGCCAGCCGGCCAACTGAGCGAGGGCGCTCGGCCCGGCCCGGACGTCCCCGCCGGGTCGGGCCGCAGCGCGCGGGCTCAGCGTCCCGCCATCGCCTTTGCGCGGGCGAGATAGGTCCGCCCGATCCGCACCGCGCTGCCGTCGGCGAGCTCGGCCGACCACACCCCGAGCCCGTCGTGGCGTAGCCCGACGATCCGGTCGCGGCGCAGGATGGTCGAGCGATGGACCCGGATGAACTGAGCCGGATCGAGCCGCGCTTCGAGCCCCGAGACGGTCTGCAGCAGCAGGTAGCTGCGCGAGCCGCCGTCGCTTTGGCCGATATGCAGGCGGACATAATCGCGCTCGGCGTCGATCCGGTCGACGTCGCCCGCCGCGATCCGCAGCAGCTCGGAGCGGTGCGGCACCCAGAACTCGCTGAGCCACACCCCCTCGCCGCGAGCTTCCGCGCCGCGCCGCGCCAGCGCGCGCGCCACCGCGCGTTCGAGCCGCTCGGCGGTGACCGGCTTGAGTACGTAATCGACCGCGTCGAGATCGAAGGCCTCGACCGCGAAATTCTCGTGCGCGGTGACGAAGATCACCGCAGGAGGGTCGGCGCGCCCGGCGAGTGCGCGGGCGACCCCGATTCCGTCGAGGTCGGGCATGGTCATGTCGAGCAGCACGAGGTCGGGCCGCTCGGCCTCGATCAGGCGCAGCGCGGCATTCCCGTCGGGCGCGGCATTGACCACTTCTAGCGCGGGAAGCTTTGCGCAGATCAGCCGCATCCGCTCGATCGCCAGCGGCTCGTCGTCGACCAGCAGGGTGCGCAGCGGCTCAGCCACAATGAACCAGCGGCAACCGCACCACGGTGCGCCAACCGCCTTCCTCGCGCGGGCCCGAGGTCAGGCTCGCCTCGATCCCGAAGCGCGCGGCAAGCCGGTCGCGGACATTGGCGAGGCCGATCCCGAGGCCGGGGCGCGGACCTGCGGGCGCGCCCGGGCCGTCGTCGTCGACGGTCAGCACCAACCGGCCGTATTCTTCGCGCGCAGCGATGCTTAAGGTAACCGCCCGGCTGCTCAGCGAGACCGCGTACTTGACCGAGTTCTCGACCAGCGGCTGGAGGATCATTCCCGGCACCAGCAGTCCCTCCAGCGCTTGGGGAATCGCGAACTCGGCGCGCAGCCGTTCGGGAAAGCGCACCGCCTCGATCGCCAGATAACGCTGCTGCAGCGCGATTTCCTCGCCCAGCGTCACATCGGCGCTAGGATCGTCGGACAGGCTCCGGCGGTAGAACGAGGACAGCGTTTGGATCATCGTCTCGGCCGCCTCGGCCTTGCCGGTCATGACCAGCGCCGAAAGCGAATTCAGGGTGTTGAACAGGAAGTGCGGATTGACCTGGTAGCGCAAGCTCCGCAGCTCGGCGGCCTTCGCGGCGCGGCGGAATTCGCCTTCGCGGCGCTCGGCGGCGCGCGCCTGCTCGGCGTTGACCAGCGCAAGATAGAGCGCGGCCCAGGCGAGGAGGAGGAAATAGCGCCCGAGCGCGATGTCGGTGAGCTGGCGCCACCGGGTTTCGCGCGCTGTGGCGCTGTCGATGGTCAGTCCGCCGCCATCCTGTTCCTGCTGGGCGATCGTCGGGACATGCGGCTGGGCCGTGGGGAGCACCGGCGGCGGCGCGTCGGGCGCGGCCGGTGCCGCGCTCGGCTGGCTCAGCGGATCGACCAGGATATTGCCGGCCTCGTCGCGGCGGATCCGGAAACCATCGCTCTCGCCGATCTTCGAGACCACCTGGCTCTCGATGTCGGCGAAGATCCACTGGTTGATTGCGGCGAGCAGCAGCGAGGCGGGGAGCGCGAGCACCAGCACCGCGGCGATCTTGTGGCCGAGCGGGCGCGGATCGAGCAGTCGCAGCAGCGGCCAGAGCGCCGCGGTCACCGCCATCGAGGCGAGCGCCACCAGCAGTCGCCGGCTGAGCAGCGAGCCGTGCAGCTCGAGCCCGACCACCCAGCCGCGCGCGGTCGCCAGCGCGAAATAGCACAGCCACAGCCCCACGATCGAGGCGAGCACCACATGCGCGGGGACGCGCGGTGCGGTCAGGTGGTCGGAACGATCCATCGCCGGACGGCGATAGCGCAAGCGCGGGCCAAGGCCAGCCGCTTCATCGGAGCGATTCGGCGCTTGGTAGAACGGTCAATCCGCCGCCGCGCGCGCCTTGGCGATCTTTTCCTGCCAGATCAGCGGGGCGAGCTGGTGGACATTGTTGCCTTCTGCGTCGACCGCGACGGTGACCGGCATGTCCTCGACGGTGAACTCGTAGATCGCCTCCATGCCGAGCTCTTCGAAGGCCACGACCTTGGCCTCGCGGATCGCACGAGCGACGAGGTAGGCCGCGCCCCCGACCGCCATCAGGTAGGCGACCTTGTGCTTGGCGATGCACTGCACCGCGCCCTGCCCGCGCTCGGCCTTGCCGATCATCACCAGGAGGCCGAGATCGAGCATCATCTCGGTGAACTTGTCCATCCGGGTGGCGGTGGTGGGGCCCGCCGGGCCGACCACCTCGCCAATCACCGGATCGACCGGGCCGACGTAGTAGATCGCGCGGCCCTTGAAATCGACCGGGAGCTCCTCGCCCTTGGCGAGCATGTCCTGGATCCGCTTGTGCGCCGCATCGCGCCCGGTAAGCATCCTGCCCGAAAGCAGCAGGCGGTCGCCGTGCTTCCAGCTCGCCACCTCGGCGGGGGTCAGCGCGTCGAGATCGACGCGTTTCGCGGCCTTGTCGGGCGCCCATGAGATGTCGGGCCATTCGTCGAGCTTCGGCCGCTCGAGGAAAGCAGGACCCGAACCGTCGAGCGTCACATGCGCATGGCGGGTCGCCGAGCAGTTGGGGATTAGCGCGATCGGCTTGCCCGCGGCGTGGCACGGCCATTCGGCGATCTTGACGTCGAGCACGGTGGTCAGCCCGCCCAGCCCTTGCGCGCCGATCCCGAGCGCGTTGATCTTGTCGTAGAGCTCGATCCTGAGCGCCTCGGTGTCGGTGCTCGGCCCCCGCGCCTTCAATTCGTGCATGTCGATCTCTTGCATCAGCGCGTCCTTGGCGAGCAGCATCGCCTTCTCCGCGGTCCCGCCGATGCCGATCCCGAGTTGCCCCGGCGGGCACCATCCGGCACCCATCGTCGGGATCGTCTCGAGCACCCAGTCGACGATCGAATCGCTCGGGTTCATCATCTTGAACTTGGACTTGTTCTCGCTGCCGCCGCCCTTGGCCGCGACATCGACCCCGACGGTTCGCCCGGGGACGAATTCGACGTTGAGCACGCACGGTGTGTTGTCGCGGGTGTTGCGGCGGGTGAAGGCCGGATCGGCGACGATCGAGGCGCGCAGCTTGTTATCCGGGTGATTGTAAGCCCGACGAACCCCTTCATCGACGACGTCCTGCAGACTCAGCCTGGAGTCGAGCCGGCACTCCTGCCCCCACTTGAGGAAGACGTTGACGATGCCGGTGTCCTGACAGATCGGGCGGTGCCCCTCGGCGCACATCCGGCTGTTGGCGAGAACCTGCGCCATCGCGTCCTTGGCCGCCGGGCTCTCCTCGCGCTCCCACGCCGCGGCGAGCGCGCGGATGTAGTCCATCGGGTGAAAATAGCTGATGAACTGCAGCGCGTCGGCCACGGTTTCGATCAGGTCTTCCTCGCGGATGGCGACCATTTCGGGCATGGCAGGGGCTCCTTGGCGCTGCGGCTTTCGCCGCCCCATAGGCCCGCAAAGCGCGCGCCGTCAAAGCACTTGGCGCTTGTGCGGGCTTCGCCTAGAAGCGAAGCGATTGCGCCGCTGTGTTATATGTGCAAGACAGTGGCGATGAGGGTTTTCGCATGACCGTTACCACCGCCGTCCGGCCCGCGACCGACCAAGCCGCCGCGCGCCGGGCGATGATCGACAGCCAGCTTCGGGTGAGCGACGTGACCGACGCCGCGGCGCTGGGCGCGATGGGCCGGGTGGCGCGCGAGGACTTCGTGCCTCTCGCGGCGCGCGATTCCGCATATATCGACCGCGCGATCCCGCTCGGTGACGGGCGCGCGCTGCCCGCGCCGCTGGTCCACGGGACGATGCTCGGCGAAGCCGCGCCGCGCCCCGCCGACACCGCGCTGGTGGTCGATTGCGGGGCGGGCTACCTCGCCGCGCTGGTCGAAGGAATGGCGGGCAAGGTGACCGTTCTGACCCCCGCCGAGGCCGCCTCCAAGAAGGGCAAGGGCGGCTATTCGCTGGTCTTGGTCGAAGGCGCGATCGAACAATTGCCGGCAGGGCTCGCGGCGCAGCTCGCCGAGGGCGGGCGGATCGTCACCGGGCTGGTGGTGCGCGGAGTGACCCGGCTCGCCGCCGGGCGCAAGGTCGCCGGCGCGGTCGCGCTGCTCCCGCTCGCCGAGATCGGCATGCCGGTGCTCGCCGAATTCGCCGCGCCCAGGCGCTGGAGTTTCTGATCATGTCGTTTCGCTCCGGCGGCCGCCTCGGCCGCGCCGCGCTGCTTGCCTCGGCGGCCTTGCTTGCGGCTCCCGCCGCGGCCGACGACCTGCGCGAGGCGCTGGTCATGGCCTACAACACCAACCCGACGCTCCAGGCGGCGCGCGCCTCGCAGCGCGCGCTCGACGAGACCGTCCCGCTCGAGCGCTCCGACGGGCTTCCCGCGGCGAGCGCCAGCGCGACCTATACAGAGATCTTGAAAAGCACCGATCCGAGCGGCCCCGGCCCGTCGCGGACCTTCGGCGCGGGCGTCTCGCTGGGCGTGCCGATCTATTCGGGCGGCGCGGTCAAGAACTCGGTCGCCGCCGCCAAGATCCGCGTCGAAGCCGGCCAGGCCGACCTGCGCGCAACCGAATCGGCGGTGTTCAGCCAGGTCGTCGCGGCTTACATGGACGTGATCCAGAACCAGGCGATCGTCGGGCTGCAGCGCAAGAACGTCTCGGTGCTTCAGGTCAATCTCGAGGCGACCCGCGACCGCTTCGAGATCGGCGACCTCACCCGCACCGACGTCGCCCAGTCGCAGGCGCGGCTCTCGCTCGCGCGGGGCACCGCGCGCGCCGCCGAATCGAACCTTTCGGGGAGCCGCGAGCGCTATATCCAGCTGGTCGGCAAGCCGCCGGTCGACCTCCAGCCGCCGCCGCCGCTGCCCGGTCTGCCCGCCAGCGCCGGCGAGGCCGTGGCGATCGCGCTCGACAGCAACCCCGACCTGATCGCCGCGCGCGAACGCAGCAAGGCCTCGGAATACGACGTCAAGGTCGCCGGCTCAACCCGCCTGCCGCGGGTCGAGGTGTTCACCGGCGGCAACTATTCGGATTACCTCAATTCGGCCGCGCCGGTCTTGGCCAACTCGACCACCGGCGCCACCGCCGGGGTCCGCGCGACGATCCCGCTGTTTCAGGGCGGGCGCCCGGCAGCGCTGCGCCGCCAGGCGCAGGAGCGCGCCGCGGCGACCTTCGAGAACGAGATTTTCATCGAACGCGACGTCATCGCCTCGGTCCGCGCGGCCTATTCGAGCTGGCAGGCGGCAAGCGAGATCATCGTCTCGACCGGGCTCGCGGTCGACGCCGCGACGCTCAGCCTCGAAGGCGTGCGCGCCGAAAACTCGGTCGGCAATCGCACCATCCTCGACATCCTCAACGCCGAGCAGGAGCTGCTCAACGCGCAGGTCCAGCTGGTCACCGCGCGGCGAAACGCCTACGTCGCGGGCTTCACCCTGCTCGCCGCGATGGGCAAGGCCGAGGCCGACGATCTCGGGCTCGACGGCGGCCCGCTCTACGATCCCGCGCTCAACTACAACCGGGTCAAGGGCAAGTGGTTCGACTGGGACGACCAGCCGCAGCCGCCGGTCCGCTCGACCCGCACGGTTGACACGCCGACGCAGGACGGTTCAATTCCCAAGGAGTGAATCGGTTTCGGCCGATTGTTTCCGGGCGAAACATCTGGGGGATGTCACATGCGCCATGAGAGCGAGCCTTCGGTCGAGGAAATCCTCGAATCGATCAAGAAAGTGATCGCGCGCGATAACCGCGCCGGTGCCGCCGAGCAGCGCCGCAGCCGCGAATCGCATGGCGTCGCGGCGCAGCAGCCCGAAGATGAGGACGAAGCCGACGTGCTCGATCTCGCCGCGGAAGACGAATTCGTCGCCGAAGCCGATGGCGACTCGGCACCTGCAGAAACCCCACTGCTCGGCGAAGAGGTGCGCTCCTCGATGCGCGAATCGCTTGCCGCGTTGGCGATGCTGTCCGAGCCGGGGGCTGCGCCGCAGATCGTCCGCTCGGGCGAAACCTCGCTTGAAGGATTGGTGCGCGAACTGCTGCGCCCGGCGCTGGCGCAATGGCTCGATACGAACCTGCCGCCACTGGTCGAGCGGATGGTGGCGAGCGAGATCGCGCGGATCGTCGGCAAGAAGGGCTGACGATTCCCGGCCTCGACGAGATCGCCCAGGCCGAGGAGGCGCTGGCCAAGCTCGGCGGTTTCGCAACGCGCTGGCAGATCTTCCTCTGCGCCGACCCGGAGGAGCCCAAGTGCTGCGAGCGCGCGGCAGGGCTCGAATCGTGGGTGTTCCTCAAGCGCCGGCTCGGCGAGCTCGGGCTTGGCGGGCACACCGGGGTGCTGCGCAACAAGGTCGGCTGCTTGCGCGTTTGCGCTGCGGGGCCGGTCGCGGTGGTCTGGCCGGGGCCGACCTGGTACCATTCGTGCAGCCCGGCGGTGCTCGAGCGGATTATCCATGAACACCTGATCGGCGGCGCGCCGGTCGCCGATTACCGGCTCGATCCGCCCTCGTCCTGATCCTCGCCGACGCCGCGCGCCGACGCATCGTGGCCGCTGGAATTGGACAGGAACACCAGCCCCATCAGCGCCGCGACCAGCATCATCGCGAAGCCGACTCCGAGCGCGGTGGCGACGAAGAAGTGGATCGAGACAAAGCCGAGGTCGCGGTAGAGCAGCCATAGCGTCAGCGCGATCGCGGCGAGCGTCGCCAGCCCCATCCACCGCATCAGCTTGCGGAAGCGGTCCCAGGCGAAGCGGGCGGCGGGGTTGTCGAGCGGAGGGCGCATCGGCGCGGCATGGGCGCGCCAAGCCGCCGGGGCAATAGTCCGATTGGCATTTCGCCGCGCCTCAGGCATCATGCCCGCCTGATCGGGGAGAGACGCGATGACGATTGCCCGCCTGATCGCCGGCCGCAGCGGCGAAATCTTCGGCTGCGAAACCGCCACCACGGTGCGCGAGGCCGTGGCGCTGCTCGCGCAATACCGGATCGGGGCCCTGCCGGTGCTGGCGGACGGCGCTATCGTCGGGATCTTTTCCGAGCGCGACCTGGTCAACCGCCTCGCCGAGCGCGGCCCGGCGCTGCTCGATGAGACCGTCGGCGCGGTGATGACCGCGCCGGTAATCAGCATCGACGCGGCGACCGGGGTGATGGATGCGCTGGCGATCATGACCGAGCGACGCTTCCGCCACTTGCCGGTGGTCGAAGCCGGGCGGATGGTCGCCTTCGTCTCAATCGGCGACCTCGTCAAATACCGGATCGAGCGGATCGAGGCCGAGGCCGAGGCGATGCGCTCTTACATCCAGACCGCCTAGCGCCTACATCGCGAGAATGGACGCCCCCACTCTCACCCTCAGCGCCTCGGCGGCGGCGCGCGTTGCGGCGATCGCGGCCAAGCAGGCAATGCCGGCGATGCTGCGGCTGGCGGTCGAGGGCGGCGGATGTTCGGGGTTCCAGTACAAGTTCGAGCTCGCCGACGAGGTCGAGGGCGACGACACCATAACCGAAACCGACGGGGTGCGGCTGGTGGTCGACGCGATGAGCCTCGAGCTGGTCGCGGGCTGCGTGGTCGATTACGTCGAATCGCTCGGCGGCGCGGCATTTAGGGTCGAGAATCCGAACGCTACGGCAGGGTGCGGCTGCGGCTCCAGTTTCGGGGTCTAATGCGGATAGCGACCTTCAATATCAACGGGATCAAGGCGCGGCTGCCGCGGCTGCTCGAGTGGCTGCAGGAAACCCGCCCGGCGGTCGCCTGCCTGCAGGAGATCAAGACCCAGGACGAGGGCTTTCCAGCCGCCGACTTCGAGGCGATCGGCTACCGCGCGGTGTGGCACGGGCAGAAGGGCTTCAACGGCGTCGCGATCCTCGCCGACGGCATGATGCCGGTCGAGGTCGGGCGCGGGCTGGCGGGCGATCCCGAGGACGAGCACGCGCGCTACCTCGAGGTCGAGGTCTTCGGCTTGCGCGTCGCCTGCATCTACCTCCCCAACGGCAACCCCCAGCCGGGGCCGAAGTTCGACTACAAACTGAGGTGGATGGAGCGGCTGCGCGCGCGGATGGCGGCGATCCGCGCCGAAGAAGTCCCCGCGGTGGTGCTCGGCGATTACAATGTCATTCCCGAGGACCACGACGTGTGGTCGCCCGCGGCGATGGCGATGGACGCGCTGATGCAGCCTGGGTCGCGCGACGCCTATGCCCGCCTGATCGGCGATGGATGGACCGATGCGCTCGCCCTGCACAATCCGCGCGGCGGGGTGTGGACCTTCTGGGACTACCAGGCCGGCGCCTGGCAGCGCGACCACGGCTTCCGCATCGACCACGCGCTGCTCTCGCCCGAACTCGCCGACCGCCTCGTCGCCAGCGGGGTCGACAAGGACCACCGCGGCCGCGAAAAGGCCAGCGACCACGCCCCGGTGTGGATCGAGGTGAATTAGGCCCGTCCAACCGGACGGACCCGTTCGCTTACCGATAGAACACGTGGTTCTCAATCCGGCCGACCCGCTTGAGGCGCCAGCCGGGAGAGACGTAAGCGGCGTGGAAGAACAGCGCGCCTTCGACCGGGCTGCGCCAGGTATTGCCGTGCGCGATCTGGGCGATCGCCACCGCGTTCCTCCAGTGGCGCGAACCTTTGGCGATCCCGGGCATCGAACTACCGCGGACGAAAGAGAACTGCGAGGGCTGGTAGACCACGCCGCAGTACGAATTGGGGAAGCGTCCCGATTTCGAGCGCGCGACGACCACCCGGCCGACAGCGAGCTGGCCGGCGAGCGATTCGCCCTTGGCCTCGAAGTAGATCGCGCCGGCGAGGCAGTTGAGCTCGCGCGAAAGGTCGGCGGGCTGCGGCTGCGCCGAAACCAGCGCCGCCAGCGAGGCGGCGGAGATCTGCGGCGCCTCTTCGGCCTCCGCGGGGCTCACCGCTTCGGGCGCAGGCAGCGCCTGCACCACCGGGGTCGCAATGAAGGAAATGGCGGGTTGGGGATCGGCCGTTGCCGCGATGCGGCTTTGGGCTGCAACGCCGGAACCATCGGCGCTGACGAGGATTGAAAGCACAGTGGCGCCGATGGCGATGGCACTGGCACGATTCAGTTTGCGGCTCATTCGTCCGTCGTATTGGGCGGTGGACAAGCCCGCGCAGGTGGGTGGAACCGGTTGGCGCAATGCCCCTGTTTCCGCCGGAGACCTGCCGGCCGCCCCCCGTCTGCGTGCTAACGTGGAAGGCCGAGTGCCAACCGCGCCGCCTGCGCACAAACAAAAGGTGCGCGGCCCCTAGATTGTGCAGTGCAGCAAAGTCAACCCCGCCGCAGTTGCTATGGGATGAACCGTTCGGCGTTCGCGATATCCAGTTCGACGATCCACAGATCGGGGTCTTGATCGCCGCGGCGGGTTAGCCAGTCGGAAAGTTCCGCTTTATTCTCAATATCTTGCGTCTTGGATTGATACCAAATACGGTGCCCCGAGGGGGCGGGCATGCGCTCGAAAACACGAACGTTCGCGCCGTTTTCGGTGAGCACGACGAGGATCGTGCCGCCGTCGGGTTCGCCTTTGCGGAGCACCACGGCGAACCCGCCTTCGGCCTGGACCCGGCGGAGCATCGCGGCGACCTCGAGCCGGGCGGGCAGCCGCGCCGCTTCGCTCATTCCGGCGCGAGGCCCCGGGCGTATCCCTCGAGGCTCGACAGCGCGATGCGGCTGCGCATGAAAGTGCCGGTGCCCCGCCCGATCTCTTCGCCCTCCTCGTCGATCAACCGCGATTCGGCGACCAGCACGCGCTTGCGCCCGCTGATCCAGCGTCCCTCGGCGATCACCCGGCCGGCGCGCACCGGCTTGGTGAAATGGAGGTTGAAGGCGGTGGTCAGGAGGAAGCGGTCGGTGACCAGGGTGTTGGCGGCATAGAACGCCGCATCGTCGAGCATCTTGAAGTAGATCGTCCCGTGCGCCGCGCCGGCGGCGTGGAAATGGCGCGGTTCGACCGCGAAGGCGATCCGCGCTGCGCCCTCGACGGCGATGGTCAGCTCGGAGGCGAACAGCGCATTGACCGGGGCCGAGGCGTAGAGCCGCTCGAGCGCGCGCCAGTGCAGCGCCGCGCCCTCGGACCCGCCGCCGCTATGCGGCGTCGCGGTCGATGCCATTGGCGAGCAGGGCGTAGAGCGCCTCTGCCCCCGGCGCATCGCCCAGCGCCTCGTGCAAGGCTTCGTCGCGCATCATCCGGCTGATCGCGGCGAGCGCGTGGAGGTGCGCTGCCCCCGCCTGTTCGGGCGAAAGCAGCCCGAATACGAGATCGACCGGCATGCCGTCGGCGGCAGCAAAGGCGACCGGCGCGGCGAGCCGCAGGAACACCGCGACCGGGCGGCCGAGATCGGGCATCCGCGCGTGGGGGATCGCCACCCCGCGGCCGAAGCCGGTGCTGCCGAGCTTCTCGCGCTCCTCGATCCGTTCGAGCACGAGCACCGGATCGAGCCCGTAAACCGCGGCGAATCGCTGCGCGAGGGCTTCGAGGATGGCGGGTTTGGAGGCGGCGTCGATGGTCCCGACGGCCTCCGGCATCAGTGTAAAAAGTGCGGTCATATGCGTGACTTACAATCGATCATGACAGGCTCGACGGGTGCCGGCGCGGCGCGCGGAGCCATGCGGTCCGCGCCATCCTCTCCAGCAGGTAGCCAATCGAATCTGAGACAAGTGGCCGCGCCCCATACAGGCCGCGTCAGGAAGGTTCAACCCAGCCGATCGAACCGTCGCCGCGGCGATAGACCATATTGTGCCGACCGGTGCCGGCATTTTTGAAGAGCAGCGCGTTGGTGTTCCTGAGGTCGAGCATCATCACCGCGTCGGAGACCGTCGCCTCGGGCACGTCGACCCGGGTTTCGGCGATCACCGGGGGAGCGGAATCGGGCAGGTCTTCCTCGCCCGACGGCTCCTCGAACACCGTATAGGCCGCGTCCTCCTCGCGCTGGGCGTGACTGCTCGCGGTGTGGCGGTCCTTGATCCGGCGTTTGTAGCGGCGGAGCTGGGTGTCGATCTTGTCGACCGCCTGGTCGAGCGCGTGGTGCGCGTCGGGCGCGATCCCCGCAGCCTTGAGCACCAGCCCTTGCATCACGTGAGTGACGATGTCGCAGCGCACCGCGGCGTTGGGCGCCTTGCCGAAAGTGACGGTGCTCGACAGCGCGCGGCTGAAGTACTTCTCGACGATCCCGGCGAGGCGATCCTGGGCGTGGCTCTGGAGCGATTCGCCGGTGGCGATCTGGTGGCCCGATACGCGGATGTCCATCGCTCAGCTTCTCCTTTCGCCGACCCGATCGGCGCGAGGGCTCAGGTTGCCCAGAGCGGCGCGTCGATCCTAGCAATAAACGCGGTGTGCGCCGCAAGTTCCGCTTCGCTCGGCGCATGGGGGCGAGCCGCGCGAAACGTGCGGCTGCGCGCGGCGGTCTCGATCGTCACCACCAATGCGTCCTCGGTCTCGGCAGCGAGTTCGAGCCCGATCTGGCGCCCGCCGGTGAGCTCGACATAGACCTGCGCGAGCAGCTCGGCGTCGAGCAGCGCGCCGTGGCGAGTGCGGTGGCTGCGGTCGATCCCGTAGCGGGTGCACAGCGCATCGAGGCTGAGCTTGGCCCCGGGGTGGCGAACCTTGGCCAGCGCCACGGTATCGACCATCCGGGTGCGGCAGACCGGTCCCATCCCGCAGATCTCGAGCTCGGTGTTGAGGAAGCCGAAGTCGAACCCTGCGTTGTGCGCGACCAGCCGCGAATCGCCGATGAATTCGAGCAGTTCGGCGGCGCGCTCGTGGAACCGCGGCTTGTCCGAGAGGAACGCCACCGACAGCCCATGGACCGCCTCGGCGCCCGCCGGCATGTCGCGGTCGGGGTTGAAATAGCAGTGGAATGTGCGCCCGGTCGAGACCCGGTTGACCATCTCGATGCAGCCGATTTCGACCATCCGGTCACCGGTCTTGGGATCGAGGCCGGTGGTTTCGGTGTCGAAGACGATCTCGCGCATCGGGTCGAATATCGGCCTGCCGGGGGCGGCTGGCAAGGGGGCGGCGCGGCTTTATTCGGCGGTGAGGCGGTGGACCAGCTGTTGCACCGCATGGCGGGTTTCGGCGAGCGAGGTGCCGGTGTCGATGACATGGTCGGCGCGGGCGCGCTTTTCGGCGTCGGGCACTTGCAGCGCGAGGATTTTCTCGAATTTCTCCAGCGTCATGCCCGGCCGCGCCAGCACCCGTTCGCGCTGGGCTTCTGCGCTCGCCGAGACCACCAGCACCGCGTCGAGCCCGGTCTTGCCGGCCTTCTCGAACAGCAGCGGGATGTCGAACACCACAAGCGGAGCAGACCGGTGCAGATCGAGGAAAGCGCGCCGCATCGCACCCACGACCGGGTGCACGATCGATTCGAGCCGGGCGAGCACGGCCCGGTCTCCGAACACCGCGGCACCCAGCTTCGCACGGTCGACTCCACCCACCCCGGTTGTCCCCGGAAACGCCGCTTCGATGTCCCCGACCAGCGCCCCGCCCGGCCCCTGCAACTCGTGCACCGCGGCGTCGGCGTCGAACACCGGCACCCCCAGCCCCTTGAACATCGCCGCGACCGCCGACTTGCCCATCCCGATCGAACCGGTCAGGCCGAGGATGAAGGGTTTGCTCATGCCGTGAGCAGCGCGCGCAGTTCGGCGTCGTGCTCGCGGGGTGCTGGGTGATCGAAGAAGAATTGGAAGGCTGCCGCCGCCTGCCCGATCAGCATCGCAAGTCCATCGATGGTAACCAGTCCGCGCAGTTCTGCTTGGGCCAACAGCTCGGTGCGCAAGGGTGAATACACGATGTCGTAAATCACTGAATGAGAAGGTTGGTGAACAAGGCTGATCGGCAAGGCGGGTTTGCCCGACATGCCGAGGCTGGTGGCGTTCACCACCAGGTCGCAAGACTCGAGTTCGAGTAGACCCTCGAGCCGGGAGATCGAGCGAACGATTGGAAAGGCGCTGGCAAGCTCGAACGCCGTCGCCTGGTTGCGGTTGACCAGCGTGACATTTCCGATCCCCATCTCGTCCATCGCACAAAGGATTGCTCTAGCCGCGCCGCCGGCACCGATAAGGGTCGCGGTTTGCAGCGTCGCGGGGAATTGCCGCAACGGATCGATGAAGCCCACGTCGTCGGTATTGACCCCTGCGAGGCGCGCATCTCGATGGATGATCGTGTTGATGGCCCCGATTTTCCTCGCATCGGGATCAACAGCATCGACTTGCTCGACCACCGCCACCTTGTGCGGCATGGTTACATTGCACCCGCGCCACGCCGCGTCTCCGCGTCTCCGCGCGAAATAGTCGCCAAGCTCGTCGGCCCGCACATGGCACCTCCGATACTCGGCATCGATCCCCAGCTTCGCCAGCCAGAAATTGTGGATCGTCGGCGATTTCGACTGGGCGATCGGGTCGCCGACCACCTCGGCATAAGGGCGGGTCACGCGGTCAGCTCGCCACGCTCGCGCAGTGCACCGAGCACGGGCAGGAGCGGCATGCCGAGCACGGTGAAGTGGCTGCCTTCGATCCTCTCGAACAGCTGCACCCCGCGGCCTTCGATACGGAACACCCCGACGCAGTGGCCGACCTCGGGCCATTCGGCGTCGAGGTAGCGCGCGATGAATTTTTCGGTGAGGTGGCGCACTTGGAGCCGGGCGCAATCGGCGTGATCCCAGTAAGTGTGTCCGTTGCGCGCGAGCGCCGCGGCGCTGTGCAGCTCCATGGTCTTGCCCGAAAAGTACTTGAGATGCGCCGCAGC
>JBOHIC010000157.1:0-1566 GCA_050725835.1 Novosphingobium sp. | reverse complement strand
ACACCGACCCGCGCACGGCCGCGCGCATGCTCACGCTCGACTGGCAGGGCGGCGGGGCGAACCTGCATGTGATGGATCCCGGCCCCGGCGGGAAAATCTATGGCAGCGGCTACATGCCGAACCATTTATTCACCGCGACGACGGATGGGCGCGAACTGCAAGATCTCGGCAAGCACACCTTTGCGATGGGCGAGGCCTACTCGCTGGCGACGGTTGGCGGGAAAGTCTATCTCGCCTCCTATCCCGAGGCGCGGCTCTCGGTCTACGATCCGGCCCGCCCGCTGCATTTCGGCACCGCGCCCGGCGACAATCCGCGCGATCTTGGCCGACTCGACGCCATCGGCTACCGGCCCAACGCAATGCTCGCCACCCCGGATGGGCGGCTCTGGCTGGGCTCGGGTCCCGATTACGGACTCGTGGGCGGCACGCTGGCTTGGTTCGACCCGCGCCGTGGCGGGAAGAAATCCCACCGGGCCATCGTCCCCGGGACCTCGCCGGCGTCGCTGCTCTGGCTGCCGGAGCAGCAGCAGATCCTTGTCGGCCTGAGCATCGAGTGCGGCACCGGCGCCAAGGTGCAGCGGCTCTCAGGAGCCTTCGCGCTCTGGGATCCCAAGGCGGACCAGCTCGTGTGGGCGGGTGACCTCGGGCTTGAGAACCTGGCGGACGTCTGCTCGCTGGCTTCCGCGGGCGGCGGGCTCGTCTACGCGCTCCTCGGTCGCGGTGACCACATCATCTCGCAAGGCGCGCCCGAGATCACGCCGCGTCTCGTGCTGCTCGACCCGGCGAAGCGCACGGTTGTCGCTAGCACGTGGCTGCCCAAGGATTTCGGGCCGGTCTCTTGGCACGGCCTTTTCGCGCTGCGGGCGGCGCCAAGCGGAACCGTCTACGGCGCGACGGCGCATTGTGTTTTCAAGATCAAGCCCGGCACCTGCGAGGTGGAGCGCGTCTGGCAGCAATCGACCCCGAAGTCACGCGACAGCACGGTCTGGCTGACCGCGGCCGACCCCGAGGCGATTGATGTCGTGGGGCCGATCATCGGGCACGAACTGTTTTTCGCGACCGGCTGGCGGCTGCGGGCGCTGACACTGCCCGGGGAGAACAGGTAGGGCGATTCCCCGAATCGCCCTGGGCGGTTGAGGGCAACCGCCCCTACCTGATTGCCTTCAAAAAATCGGCCAGTGCGAACACCAGACCGAACTCGACCGACACGCGCCACAGGGCCTGCTGCTTCTCGCGTTCCTCGCGGGCGGTCTCGCGGTTTTCAACGGCGGTCGTGGCCTCGCGAATCGTGGAGCAGAGGCAGCCGTGGCGCGCCATGTCGACCATGCCGCCCGGTGACATCAGCAGGCACCAGTTGATGGCGAAGCCGACGTAAATGAGATGGTTGACGCCCTGCGCGCGGCAGAGGGCCGCGAGCTGCTTGCCGTTTTCGGCCACACCTTCCTCACCCACCGGCCGGGCGGCCGGGGCGAAGTTTAGTCGCGCAAAGCCCGCGACGATGTCGGCGGTGTTGTGCGCGCCCGGCGAGCCCTGCGCGGTGCGCAGGCGCAGGAGCCGGTGGTAGAC
>JBOHIC010000156.1:0-8019 GCA_050725835.1 Novosphingobium sp. | reverse complement strand
GGACAGTCCCGGCCGGAGCGGGCGCGACCGGGACCGCGGAGGGCGCCGCCCCGCCCGCGGCCTGCGCGGCCTGGGCGGCGCGGGCTTCGCGGATCTGGCGCGGTTCCCAACCCTGCGGCGGGACCAGTTGGGCGGTCGGAAGCAGGACGTTGAGCTCGGTCAGGATGCCCTGGTTGAGGTTGTAGGCCTGGTTGTTGAGCGCGTTGATCGCCTGCGGGTTGAGCAGGATCGAAACCTTGCCCTTGGTCATCGCCGCCTTGACCGCTTCGCCGATCTTTTCGTCGATCTGCTCGCCGACATAAGCCTCGGAATAGGCGAGCGGCTGGGCGAGGCGGTTGAGTTCCTGCTGGGCGCCCTGCTCGATCCGCTGGATCGTCTCGGCCTGCTGCTGGAGCGCGGCCTGGTTGGCGTTGGGCAGTTTGCTGTCGCGCTCGATCTTGTCGTAAAGCGGCTTGAGCTGCGCGGCGATCTGGGCCCGCTTGACCTGAAGCACGTCGATCTGCGGCTTGTAGGTCACCGGCCGCTGGGTGTCGGCGGCGCGCTTGGCGTCGGAATTTCCGGCAACCCAGTCGAGGCTGGCGACGGCCAGGCCCGGAACCAGCGGCGCACCGGTGGCGGCCGGGGCGGCGGCTTCTTCCTTCTTCTTGGCGGCAAGCGCCGGCTGCGCGCTCAGCGCGAGCAGCAGGGCGGCGCCGAGCGCCGGGTTAAGCTGGATTTTCATCAGAATTGGGTTCCCACGTTGAATGTGAAGCTCTTGGTGTCGTCGCCGTCGGCCTTGGTCAGGGCATGGGCGAAATCGATGCGGAAGGGGCCGAACGGCGAATTCCAGTTGACCCCGATGCCCACCGAAATGCGCGGCTTGGGCGTGTCGCCGAGGTAGAATTCCTGGTAGGGTCCGATCTCGCGGACCGCGGTGTTGGCGGAGCCGTCGCTGGGGTTGATCGGGCGGCTGACGATCGAGCTGACCCCGTTGGTGGTCTCCTGGTAGAGCACGATGGTGGTCAGGTTGCTGGCTGCCACCGGCCGCTTGACCCCCCACACCGCGCCGGCATCGACGAACACCGAAGGCCGCAGCCCCAGCTCCTTGGCGCCCGAACCCAGCGGGATCTCCAGTTCGGCGTGGGCGAGGTAGTAGAACTTGCCGCCGAGCGCGTCGTCGCCCCAGGTCTTGCGATCGGTCGAGACCGTATCGGGCGAGAGCAGGGTCTGGCCGGTCGGGCAGGTGGTGTTCGCCGCGGCGACCGTCCGCACCTGGGCGGTGGTCCCGGTGGCCGCGAGGAAGCAGTAGAAGTTGACGGCGTCGATCGCGGCGTCGCCATTGCTGTCGAGATAGTATTTGCGGATCACGCGTGGGCCGATCCCGCGGATGTCGAAGCCGCGCAGTTCGGGCTCGCCTAGGTAGAAGCGATCGGTCAGGCGGATCGGGTCGGCGCCGGCGGCGACGCCGTTGTTGCCGAACGCGCGGATCCAGCCGCCCTCGCCGCGCAGCGAGAAGATGAAACCTTTGCCGACCGGGTAGAACTGGGCAATATTGGCGCGGGCGCGGGCGTATTTGACCGAGCCGCCAAGCCCCGCGAAATCCACCCCGATCGAAATCGAACGCCCGCGCGAGGGGCGCACCCGGTTGTCGAGCGAATCGTAGATCAGGTTGAGCCCGAGGATCGAGCTGGTGCGCTTGCCGATGGCTTCGCAGAGGTAGCGCCCGGCGAGGAACGGCTCGCAGGTCGAGACCCCGTCGCCGTCGAGGTCGGCGTAGAACTGGCTCTGATCGAGCGAAACGTCGTCGAGGTTGAAGGTGTAGGACCCGATCGCCGACATAAATTCGGTGAGAGGCACCCCGACCCGACCCGAGATCCCGGTGGTCGCCTGCTTGTAGGTCGTGTTGCGATCGTTGTTGAGGTAATTGAAGCTGTTGTAGTCGCGGCGATAGGCGGTCACCCCGGCCGAGATGTTGCGATCGAAGACGTAAGGCTCGGTGAAGCTCAGCTCGGCGCTCTTGGCGTAGCGCGAATAGGACAGGCTGGTCCCCAGCGTCTGGCCGCGACCGCGGAAGTTGCGCTGCTGGATCGAGCCCTGGAAGATAAAGCTCTCGATCGACGAGAAGCCCGCCGAAAGCTGGAGCTCGCCGGTGGGCTTTTCCTCGACGTTTGCCTCGAGCACGATCCGGTCGGGTGCGGCGCCGGGCTTCTGCTCGACCTCGAACTTCTCCTGGAAGTAGCCGAGCGAGTTGATCCGGTTGGTCGAACGCTTGACCTGGAGCGAATTGAACGCATCGCCCTCGGCGAGGCGGAACTCGCGCCGGACAACCTTGTCCTGGGTCAGCGTGTTGCCGTTGACGTTGATCGATTCGACATAGACCCGCGGGGCGTCGCCGATGGTGAACTTGATCCCCATCGTCAGATCGTCCTTGTTCCGGGCATAGCTCGGACGGACATCGGCGAAGGCGTAGCCGAAGGCGCCTGCGGTTTCGTTGAGCTTGTCGATGGTGTCTTCGACCAGCTTGGCATTGTACCAGTCGCCCGCCTTCATCGGCAGCTGCGCGGCGAGCCGCTCGCCGTCGAAGTCGCGCAGCTGGCTGTCGACGGCGACTTCGCCGAACTTGTAGCGCTGTCCTTCCTCGACCACGTAGGTGATGATGAAGTCTTCCTTGTCCGGGGTCAGCTCGGCGACCGCCGAAACCACGCGGAAATCGGCATAGCCGTTGGTCAGGTAGAACTGGCGCAGCTTCTGCTGGTCGAAGGCCATCCGGTCGGGATCGTAGCTGGTGCCCGAGGAGAACAGCCGGAACGCGCGGGCCTGCTTGGTCAGCATCTCGCCGCGCAACTCGCTGTCGGAGAACTCCTCGTTGCCGATGACGTTGATCTGACGGACCTTGGACTTGGGCCCTTCCGAAATCTCGAAGACGATATCGACGCGGTTCTGGTCGAGCATCACCATCTTGGGCTCGACCGTCGCGGCGAAACGGCCCTGGCGCTTGTACAGCTCGATGATCCGGTTGACGTCGGCGCGGACCTTCGAGCGGGTGAAGATCTGCCGCGGGGCGAGCTTGATCTCGGGGAGGATTTTCTCCTCTTTGAGGCGCTTGTTGCCCTCGAGCACGATGCGGTTGATGACCGGGCTTTCCTTGACCTCGATCACCACATTGCCGCCGCTGTTGCGGATCTGCACGTCGGCGAACAGCTCGGTCGCGAAGAGGTCTTTGAGCGCCTGGTCCGCGGCGGCCTGGGTATAGGGCTGGCCGACCCGCATCTTGACGTAGGAGCGGATCGTATCGGCCTCTAGCCGCTGCGCGCCGACCACGCTGATCGACTGGATCGGGCCTGCCGGTTCGGCCGCAGCGGCCTCAACCGGGGTCGGAGCGGCGGGGGCGTCCTGGGCGAAAGCCGCGCCCGGCAGACCGGCAAGGATCGAAGTTCCCATGAGCACCACCGCAAGCTGCGACCCGGTGCGCGATCCCATAATCCGTCGAGTTTCAGACACGGCAAATCCCGTCAAAAGGCTGCGCTGGAAGCCCCTCCCGAACGGGGACCGATCCTGCGCTTCTGGCAATCGCGGCCCTTTGCCTCATGCCGCCAAGGCAATCAAGCAAACAGTCCGGCAATCCCCGGCGAAGCAGTCCCCGCTATCGCCCGAACAGATTGAGCGAGACGAGATCGTTGATCGTGACGAACAGCATCAGCGCCAGCACGAAGGCCATTCCCGTGCGGAACGCCCATTCCTGCCCCCTGGCGCCGACCGGTCGGCGGCGGATGGCCTCGGCCGCGTAGAACGCGAGGTGGCCGCCGTCGAGCGCCGGAATTGGCAGGAGGTTGATGAATGCCAAGTTAATCGAGATGAGCGCGGCGAACCACACGAACTGGGGCCAGCCGAGGGTGAATTGCTCGCCCGAATACTTGGCGATCTTGATCGGTCCGCCGAGTTCCTTGACCGAGCGTTCGCCGGTCAAAATCTGCCCGATCCCGGTGACCATCATGCGGACGATGCCGACCGACTGATCGACCGACAGCGCCGCCGCCTCGCCCACCCCGACCCGGACGATCGCGGTCTTGGCGGGGTCGGGAGCGATTCCGATCCGGCCGATCCTGGCTTCGTTGCCGAACTGATCGCGCTCGATCTTGTCGGCGATCTTCATCGGCGCTTCGAGCCGCCGGCCCTCGCGCTCGAAGCCGATAGTCACGGTGCGTCCGGGGAACGGCAGGATGCGCTCGCGGATGTCGCTGAACCCGACGATCTCCGCGCCGTTCACCGCGACGATGCGGTCGCCGATCCTGAGGCCGGCAGTCTGCGCCGGCGACCCCTGCTCGAACCCGGCGATCACCGGCGCGGCGACGATCTTGCCGTAGAGCAGGTTGAACGAGAAAAAGATCGCGATGGCGAAAAGTAAGTTCGTCAGCGGCCCGGCAAGGACGATCAGGGTGCGGCGCCACAGCTTGGCGCCGTGGAAGCTGCCCGGCTCGTGCTCTGCGCCCGCCTCGGGCATCGACATCGCGTTGGCGTCGCCGGCAAACTGGACGTAGCCGCCGAGCGGCAGCGCGCAGAGCTTCCAGCGGGTGCCGCGCTTGTCGGTCCAGCCGGTCAGCTCCTTGCCGAAGCCGATCGAGAAAGCGTCGGCCTTCACGCCGAACAGCCGCCCGACCAGGTAGTGACCCAGTTCGTGGATCATCACCAGCGGGCCGAGCACCAGCAGGAAGGCGAGCACGGTCACCAGCAGGTTGGGGCTTTCGAGCAAGTCAGGCGGTCTCCAGGAGGGCGCGGGCGTGTGCGCGCGCCTCGGCGTCTAGCGCAATAACCTCGCCGAGCGAAGTGGGAGCCGGCGGGGTGTAGCGCGACAGCACATCCTCGACCATTGCCGCGATTCGGGTGAACCCGACGTGACCGGCGAGGAAGGCGGCGACCGCAACCTCGTTGGCGGCGCTGAGCACCGCGGGCGCGGCGCCCCCAGCCTGCGCCGCTTCGCGGGCGATGCGGGTGGCGGGGAAGCGGGCTTCATCCGGCGCGCGGAAGGTCAGTTCGCCCAGCGCGGCGAGATCGAGCGGGGCGCACGGAGTGTCCATGCGGCTCGGCCAGGCGAGGGCATTGGCGATCGGCACGCGCATGTCCGAGGGGCCGAGCTGCGCCAGGGTCGATCCGTCGCGGTACTCGACCAGCGAGTGTACCACCGACTGCGGGTGAATCACGATCCGCATCTTCTCCAGCCCGACGGGGAACAGGTGGTGCGCCTCGATCAGCTCGAGCCCCTTGTTGAACATGGTGGCGCTATCGACGCTGATCTTCGCGCCCATGTCCCAGTTGGGGTGCCGCACCGCCTGCGCCGGGGTGGCCGCAGCGAGCTGCTCGGCGGTCCAGTCGCGGAACGGCCCGCCCGATGCTGTGAGCGTGATCGCGCGGACATCGGCGAGGTCGTTGCCGGCGAGGCACTGGAAGATCGCGTTGTGCTCGGAGTCCACCGGCAGCAGAGTCGCGCCGTGCTTGGCCACGGCAGCCGTCATGACGTCTCCCGCCGAAACCAGCGCTTCCTTGTTGGCCAGAGCGACGGTCTGCCCGCGCTCGATCGCAGTCATGGTCGGCGCAAGGCCAGCGCAGCCGACGATGGCGGCAAGGGTGAGATCGGCCGGGCGGGCGGCGGCCTCGACCAGCGCCTGTGCCCCGCCCGCCGCCTCGATGCCGGAGCCCGCGAGAGCAGCGCGCAGATCGGGCAGACAAGCCTCATCCGCCACCACCGCCACCTCGGCCGAAAACTCCCGCGCCAGCCTGGCGAGCTCCGCCGCCTGACAATTCGCGGTCAGCGCCACCACTCGCCACTTCCCCCGCTCGCGCCGGATCAGGTCGAGAGTGGAAGCGCCGATCGAGCCGGTCGCACCGAGGATGGAGAGGGTGCGGGTCACAGCGGGACCAATCGGAATGTTCCGAACAGCACACAGACTGCAAGAAGTCCGTCTACGCGATCGAACACACCGCCATGACCAGGGATGAGCCTACCCGAGTCCTTTACACCGGCGCGACGCTTCATCCAGCTTTCAAAGAAGTCACCG
Organism: Novosphingobium sp.; assembly: GCA_050725835.1. Taxonomy (GTDB): domain Bacteria; phylum Pseudomonadota; class Alphaproteobacteria; order Sphingomonadales; family Sphingomonadaceae; genus Novosphingobium. The sequence continues at coordinate 1,987 of JBOHIC010000156.1, read as the reverse complement.
GCTTGAGCCGTGGTCGCTATCACCGTGCCTAGCAGCAACGCGCTCAGCACCAGTCCCGTATCGGACGTGCAATGCCACCAGCGCGCACCGTCGCAGACAAAAGACCCGCGCTGTGTAAAAAGTCCGAGTGCGACAATGAGGGATGCGCCCAATATGCCACCACCTAAACCCGCCCAAGTCTTGGAAGGGCTAATTTTCGGTGCAATCTTTGGACCCCCAATGCTTCGACCTGCGAAGTAAGCGCCTACGTCGGTCGCAATCACAGGCAGAATGACGGCCAATGCGAGTGGCCACCAATTCTGCCGACCAAGGAACCAAGCCCCAAATCCAACGAACGCAAATCCGGCGAACATCCAGCAGAACTGACCGAAGGCGCCCGAGCCGAATCTTCGGACGAGCCCCCACCACTCCCAAAGAACACCGATGGCAACTGCGGTGACGAACGCTGTCCAGACTCGGCCGCCAAACCCCAGCGCCGTCCCCGCCACCGCCACCATTACCAGCGCCGAGGCGACGCGGACGCCGAGGTCGGATGTCTTGGGCTGGGGTTCGCTCACACCCAGATCCTCCCCCGTGGGGGGAGTATCATGTGAGGTTCACCGCCCGCCATAGCGCCGCTCCCTTTGCGCAAAGGCCTCGAGCGCTTCCTGCAAATGCGCGGGGGTGAAGTCCGGCCACAGCACATCGGTGAACCACAGCTCGGCGTAGGCGGCTTGCCACAGCAGGAAGTTCGACAGCCGTTCCTCGCCCGAGGTGCGGATCAGGAGGTCGAGTGGCGGCAAGCCGGCGGTGTCGAGTTCGGCTTCGATCGCTTCCGCCGTCACCGTGCCCTTCGCCGCCGCGGCGCTCGCGGCGCGGGCGATCTCGGCCTGGGCGCCGTAGTTGAGCGCGACCACCAGCGTGGTTCCGTCATTGCCCGCGGTCTGCGCCAACGCATCTTCGAGCAGCGCGACAACATCCCCCGCCAAAGCCTTGTAATCGCCGATGATCCGCAGCCGCACGTTGTTCGCAACGAATTCCGCGAGATCGGCCTGGATGTAGCGCTTCAAGAGCCCCATCAGCGCCGAAACCTCGTCCTCCGGGCGGCGCCAGTTCTCGGTGCTGAAGGCGTAGAGCGTCAGCGCCTCGAGCCCCATCTCGCGCGCTGCGCGGACCACTTCGCGCACCGTTTCGACCCCGCGCTGGTGGCCGACCACGCGCGGCAGGCGGCGCGCCTTGGCCCAGCGGCCGTTGCCGTCCATGATGATGGCGACGTGACGCGCCCCGTGAGCAGCGCCCCCGCCTTTCGAGGCGGCGGCGGAGGTCACTGGGTGAGGATTTCCTTTTCCTTGTGCGCGGCGACCTCGTCGGCGGCCTTGATCATTTCGTCGGTGAGCTTCTGCACTTCGGTTTCGCCGCGCTTGCGCTCGTCCTCGGACACTTCCTTCTTGGTTTCGTCGGCCTTGAGGTTGTCCATCCCGTCGCGCCGCACGTTGCGGATCGCGACGCGGGCCTTCTCGGCATATTGGTGCGAAAGCTTCGCCAGCTCCTTGCGGCGCTCCTCGGTCAGATCGGGGATCGGCAGGCGGATGGTGTTGCCGTCGTTGATCGGGTTGATGCCGAGGCCGGCCGAGCGGATCGCCTTCTCGACGGGACCGATGTTCGACTTGTCCCACACCTGCACCGTCAGCATCCGCGGCTCGGGCGCGGAGACGGTCGCGACCTGGTTGAGCGGCATGTGGCTGCCGTAAACCTCGACCACGATCGGATCGAGCAGGGTCACGTTGGCGCGCCCGGTGCGCAGCCCGCCGAGATCGTGGCGCAGGTTCTCGACCGCACCCTTCATCCGCCGTTCCAAGTCGGCCTTGTCGTATTTGGCCATGGCTCAGGATCCCTTCTGAACGATCGTCTGGGTGCCCTTGCCCGCGAGCACCTGGGCGAGGTTGCCCTTTTCGCGGATCGAGAAGACCACGATCGGAATGGCGTTGTCGCGGCACAGCGCCACCGC
>JBOHIC010000155.1:0-22918 GCA_050725835.1 Novosphingobium sp. | reverse complement strand
GCACCGCGCAGGTTCGAGCCGGTGAAACGCCTCCTCATCCTCATCGCCCGCGGCTGGCAGCTGGGCCCTTCGCGGATCCTCCCGCCGACCTGCCGCTATGCCCCGTCGTGCTCGGAATATGCGATTCAGGCGCTCGACAAATACGGCGCGATTAAGGGTGGCTGGCTCGCGGCGAAGCGGCTATTGCGCTGCCACCCTTGGGGGGGTCACGGGTATGACCCGGTGCCTTGAACCGCGCGCCCGCCCGCCCATCTACTGACAGAATCGCAACAGGGACGCCCCCGAACCACATCATGGACAATCAGCGCAATTTGATCGTCGCGGTCATCCTGACCGGGCTGCTCCTGTTCGGCTGGCAAGCAGCCGTCGACAAGTTCTATCCCAACGCGAACAAGCCCCCGGTCAGCGCTCCGGCCTCGCCGACAGCCAGCGGCAGCGTGGCCACGCCGGCCAAGCCGACCCGCGACGGCGGATTGACAAACGTGGCCGACATCGCAGCCGAAAAGCGCGATCTCAAGACCGCGCTCGGCTCGGGCGGGCGCGTCGTTATCGCCGCGCCTGGCCTGACCGGCTCGATCAATCTCACGGGCGGGTCGATCGACGATCTCACCACAAACCGCCATTCGAACAACGAGCAGTCCGGCCCCGAACGGATCTTCTCGCCGGCCGGCACCGCGGCACAGCAGTTTGCGCGATTCATTTGGAGCGGCCAAGGATTCGCCGCGCCCGATGAGCGCACGGTGTGGACCTCGGCTCCGGGCTCGCGGCTGACCCCGGCGACCCCGGTAACCCTGACCTGGACCAACCCCACCGGCCAGACCTTCGCGCTGACGTACGCGATCGATGCCGATTACATGATCACCGCGACCCAGACCGTGACCAACGGGGGGGCGGCGCCGATCACGGTTCGACCTGTCGCGATGATCGACCGAACCGACAAGACCGCCAGCCTCGACAGCTTCAACGTCCATTCCGGCCCATTCGGCGCGTTCGACGCTGCAGTCGATTTCGGCCCAGACTACGGCGATCTCAAGGAGGTCGGAACGATCGAAAACTCGGGCAAGACCGACTGGATCGGCTTCACCGACATCTACTGGATGGCGACGCTGATCGCAGACAAGAGCGACGCATCGAGCCAGTTCCGCTCGCTTGGAAACCGCACCTATCGCGCCAACCTGATTTACGCCAACGCCGCGCTCGCCCCCGGCCAGGCGCTCACCCGCACCACCCGTCTGTTCGCCGGGGCCAAGGAAAGCGCGGTGCTCGATCGCTACGAGGCGGCGGGGATCGCCAACTTCGGGCTGGCGATCGACTGGGGCTGGTTCCGCTGGTTCGAAAAGCCCCTGTTCTGGCTGCTCACCAAGCTGTTCAGCCTGGTCGGCAATTTCGGCGTGGCGATCATGCTGCTCACGCTGATCGTGCGCGGGATTATGTTCCCGCTGGCCCAGCGCCAGTTCGCCTCGATGGCGGCGATGAAGGCGATCCAGCCGAAGATGAAGGCGCTGCAGGAACGCTACAAGGACGACAAGCCCAGGCAGCAGCAGGAGATCATGGCGCTGTACAAGGCCGAAGGGGTCAACCCGCTGGCGGGCTGCCTGCCGATCTTCCTCCAGATTCCGGTGTTCTTCGCGCTCTACAAGGTGCTGACCCTGGCGATCGAAATGCGCCACAAGCCGTTCACGCTTTGGATCCACGACCTTTCGGCGCAGGATCCGCTGCACTTCCTCAACCTGTTCGGCCTGCTCGACTTCTCGGTGCCCAGCCTGCTCGCGCTCGGCCCGCTGGCGCTGCTGCTGGGGGTGACGATGTGGCTCCAGTTCAAGCTCAACCCGGCCCAGATGGACCCGGTCCAGCAGCAGGTTTTCGCGATCATGCCGTGGATGATGATGTTCGTGATGGCGCCGTTCGCGGCGGGGCTGCTGCTCTACTGGGTCACCTCTAATCTGCTCACCATCGCCCAGCAGAAATTCCTCTACAGCCGCCACCCGCAACTTGCGGCTCAGGCCGACAAGGACGCCGAGGACGCCAAGCGGGCCAAGGCGCGGGCCGGCTAGCGTGGACGACGAAGACAACCTCGCCGAGCGGGCGCGCCGCCTGTTCGCGGGGCGCGTCGAATTCCTCAAAAGCGCTCCGGCGCTCAAGTTCCTGCCCGAACCCGACGCGCCCGAGATCGCCTTCGCCGGACGCTCGAACGTCGGCAAGAGCTCGCTCTTGAACGCGCTCACCGGCAGGAAGGCGATCGCCCGCGCCTCGGTGACCCCGGGGCGGACGCAGGAATTGAACTTCTTCGAGGTCGGCGAACCGACGCTGCTGCGGCTGGTCGACATGCCCGGCTACGGCTTCGCCAAGGCGCCGCTCAAGGTGGTCGAGCAATGGAAGCGGCTGGTCCGCGATTTCTTGCGCGGCCGCGCCGCGCTGAGGCGCACGCTGCTGCTGATCGACGCGCGCCACGGGATCAAGCCGGTCGACCGCGAGATGATGGCGATGCTCGACGAGGCCGCCGCGGGCTACCGCCTGGTCCTGACCAAGGCCGACAAGATCAAGGCGAGCGAGCTCGCCGAAGTGACCGCCGCGACCGAAGCCGAAGCCCGCAAACGCCCCGCGGCCTTTCCCGAAGTCCACGTCACCTCGGCCGAGAAAGGCCTTGGCATCGCCGAACTGCGCGCCGCGGTGCTGTGGGACGCCGGGGTCTAATTCCTCCCCGGAACGGGGAAGTGGCGCGCTGCAGGCGTGACGGCGGGGCCGGTTGCTTTCCCGCGAGCGCTGCGTCGAAGGAGAGCAATCGGCCCCTCCGCCCTGCGGGCACCTCCCCGTTCCGGGGAGGATTGGCTAGGCCGCGAACAACCCGTCGAGGCTGGCGAAGGCCTTGATTTCGAGCGCATTGCCGCTGGGATCGCGGAAGAACATCGTCGCCTGCTCGCCGGGTTCGCCGGCAAATCGCGTATAAGGCTCGATCTCGAACACCACCCTCGCACCGCGCAACCGCTCGGCCAGCGCGGCGAAATCCTCGAGCGTCAGCACCACCCCGAAATGCGGCACCGGCACCCCGCGCCCGTCGACCGGATTGCGCGCCGCATCGCGCCCCGCCCCATCGGGCGCAAGGTGCGCGACCAGCTGGTGCCCGAAGAAATCGAAATCGACCCACTGCTCCGAAGAGCGCCCCTCGCCGCAGCCGAGCACTCCGCGATAGAAGGCCCGCGCGGCGGCGAGATCGTGGACCGGGAAGGCGAGGTGGAAGGGGCGGAGGGTCATGGGGGCATAGCTAGCCGTTCAGCCTCGACAGCGCCAGTGTGAACGAATAGCCTCGCAATCATGAAGCTGATCATCGGCAACAAGAACTATTCGAGCTGGTCGCTGCGCGGGTGGCTGGCGTGCAAGCAATCGGGGCTCGCCTTCGAGGAAATCCAGGTGCCGCTCTACGGCGAGGACTGGGACCAGCAGAAGCGCGAGACCGACGAGATCGCGCCCTCGCACGGCAAGGTTCCGGTGCTGTGGGACGGCGAGGCGGTGGTGTGGGACAGCCTGGCGATCGTCGATTACCTCGCCGACAAGGTCGGGCGCGAGCGGTTCTGGCCCAAGCCCGACGACGCCCGGGCGATGGCGCGCTCGCTCGCCGCCGAGATGCACGCCGGTTTCGCCGCGCTGCGCCGCGAATGCCCGATGAATATCCGCCGCCGGGTCGAAGGGCTAAGCCTGAGCGAAGAGGCGCGCGGCGACGTCGTGCGCGTGCTCACCCTGTGGGCCGAGGCGCGGGCGCGGTTCGGCAAAGGCGGGCCGTTCCTGTTCGGCACCTTCTGCGCCGCCGACATCTTCTATGCGCCCGTGGTCAGCCGCTTCATCACTTACGAGATCGCGGTGCCGGGCTTCGCGGTCGCCTATATGCAGGCGGTGTGGGAGCACGAATGGCTGCAAAACTGGATCGCCGCGGCCGAGGCCGAGGAGTGGGTGATCGAGCAGGCGGAGGTGCCGGTGGCGAAGCGGAAGTAGGAGTCTTTGTCTGTTTCGGTCGAACCGAAACAGGTGGCGGCACCGGCGCACTCAGCCAAAGACTCAGAACGGAATGTCGTCGTCGAGATCGTCGGCGAAGCCGCCGCCCGAACGCTGACCGCTCCCGCCGCCCGACGAACCACCGCCGCCGAAGTCGCCGCCGGACTTCTGGCCGCCGCCCCAATCACCCCCGCCCGAGCGCTGGCCGCCGCCCCCGCCGCCCGGCGCGCCGTCGAGCATGGTCAGCACCCCGCCCATGCCGCCGACCGAGACCTCGGTCGAATAGCGGTCGGCGCCCGAGGCGTCCTGCCATTTGCGGGTGCGCAGCTGGCCTTCGATGTAAATCTTCGAGCCCTTCTTGAGGTAGCGCTCGGCCACCCCGACCAGCCCGTCCGAATTGAGCACGACCTGGTGCCACTCGGTCCGTTCCTTCTTCTCGCCGGTGTTCTTGTCTTTCCAGTTCTCGGACGTGGCGAGCCTGAGGTTGGCGATGCGGCCGCCGTTCTGGAAGCTCTTGATCTCGGGATCCTGGCCGAGATTGCCGATCAGGATGACCTTGTTGACGCTGCCTGCCATGAAATCCTCGCGCGAACTACAACCCCAGAGCGACCGCGCTCCAGTAGGTGATTCCCGCGAAGAGATAGGCCAATCCGAACAGGTAAGCCAACATGAACCCCGGCCATTTCCACCCATTCGTCTCGCGCCGGGTGACCGCGATGGTGCTCATGCACTGCGGGGCGAAGACGAACCAGGCGAGGAAAGCCAGCGCGGTGGGGAGCGACCAGCGCGCCTTGAGCTGGTCGCCGAGCTGGAGCGCGGTTTCCTCCTCGCTCGCCGCGCCGACCGCATAGGTCGTGGCGAGCGAGCTCACCGCCACCTCGCGCGCGGCCATCGCCGGGATCAGCGCGAGCGCGATGTCGCGGTTGAAGCCGATCGGCTCGACCACCACCGCGAGCCCGCTGGCGACTTTGCCCGCGATCGAAGCATCGACCTGGTCCTCGCCCGGCGCGGCGCGGGGGAAGTTGAGCAGCAGCCACAGCACCACGGTGACCATGAAGATGATCGTCCCGGCGCGGCGCAGGAAGATCCATGCGCGCTGCCACAGGCCGATCAGGAGGTCCTTGGGGTGCGGCAGCTGGTACTTGGGCAGCTCCATGATGAACCCCGAAGCCGCACCCTTGGTGACCGACCGGCGCAGGATCAGCGCAACCGCCATCGCTCCGACAATCCCGGCCAGATAGAGCGCGAACAACACCAGGCCTTGCTGGCCGATGACGGTGCCGCCGACCGCATCGTTGGGGATGAAGGCGGCGATGATCACCGCATAGACCGGCAGCCGCGCCGAACAAGTCATCAGCGGGGCGATCAGGATCGTGGTCAGGCGGTCATTGGGATCGGTGATCGAGCGGGTCGCCATGATCCCGGGAATCGCGCAGGCGAAGCTGGAGAGCAGCGGGATGAAGCTGCGTCCCGAAAGGCCGACGCTGGCCATCAGCCGGTCCATCAGGAAGGCGGCGCGGGCCATATAGCCCGAGGCTTCCATCGCCAGGATGAAGGCGAACAGGATCACGATCTGGGGGAGGAACACCACCACCGAGCCGACCCCGGCGATCACCCCTTCGGTCAGCAGGTCGCGCGGCAGGCCCGCGGGGAGCGCGGTGCGAGCGGCGTCGCCGAGCCAGCCGACCCCAGCTTCGAGTGCATCGGCGAACGGCGTCGCCCAGGTAAATACCGCCTGGAACACCACGAACAGCAGCGCGAGCAGGATCAGCGGTCCAAGCCAGGGATGGAGCAGCGCGCGGTCGAGCCGGGTGTGGATACGGTGCCGCGAGGTTTCCGAGACAATGGCGGCTTCGGCGATGGCTTGCGCGGTGACCCGGCGCTCGGTCAGCGTGGTGCGCGCCAAGTGCGGATCAGCGGTGCGGGTCTCGGCCGCGGCGATGGCCTCGGCGAGCTCGCTGAGCCCGCGGCGGCGCACGGCAATCGTGGGCACTACGGGCACCCCGAGCGCGGCTTCGAGCGCGGCGGGTTCGATCGTCAGCCCGTCGCGCTCGGCCAGGTCGACCATGTTGAGCGCGACCACGGTGGGCTTGCCCAGCGCGATCACCTCCTGCGCGAAGACCAGATGCTGCTCGAGGTTCGAGGCATCGATCACCACCACCAGCGCGTCGGGCGCGGCCTCGCCGGGGAACTCGCCAAGGATGACTTTGCGCGTGACCTCCTCATCCGGGCTGGTCGCGTGGAGACCGTAAGCGCCGGGCAGGTCGGTCAGCTCGACCGGCTCGCCCGAGGGCAGCACCAGCCGCCCGGCCTTGCGCTCGACCGTGACCCCCGGATAGTTCGCGATCTTCTGCCGCGCGCCCGTAAGCGCGTTGAACAGCGCGCTCTTGCCCGCGTTGGGATTGCCGACCAGCGCGGCGCGGCGCAGCCGGCTCACAAGTGTTCGACCTGCATCGCCCGGGCGTGGGCGCGGCGCAGCGCCACGGTCATCCGCCCGATCATCAGCGCGATCGGATCGCTCCCGCCGAGCACACCCTTGTGCGCAATCGCGACCCGCGCGCCGACGTCGATCCCCAGCGCCTGCAGCCGCAGCGCCTCTTCCTCGACCAGCGAGGCCCAGTCGATCGCGACGATCCGCGCGCGCTGGCCGGGGTGGAGGGTGTCGAGCGTCATGGCAGCGGCGCTGCCAGATCGCCGGTCTAATTGCAAGTAGTTCGCAATAGCGTTCAGCGCGCCGGGTAGCGCAGGCGGCCGAGGAACCGCGCCGGGCTGAAGCGCTCGTCGCGCGGCTTGAGCAGGCGGGCCTTGGCCTTCTCGAAGCGCATCACATCCTCGATCCGGCGGCCGAGGAAGCCGCGGGTCTCGGCGCAACCGTCGCTCTCGTCCTGCGCGAAAACCGCCAGCGTCGAGGCATAGAGCGCGCCGAGCGTCAGTCGCTTGGTATAATGGTTGTAATCGGTCGCGGTATCCCCCGCGAGCCGCCACATCGCATCGGCGCTGGCCCAGCCGAGCCGTAGCGACCGGGCCACGTTTTGCGGCAGCGCCATCAGCGCGAGCGCGCGGCGCAGCGCCTCGCGGTTGGCTGCAATCGCATCGAGCCGGAACTGGACGAGGCTGCGGATGCGCTCGCGGATCGGCAGGTTGCCGAGCCGTTCGGGGGGAAGCGCAGCGGCCATGTCCGCGTCGATCCGCTCGATCCACGCGGCGATGCGGTCCATCGACCCGTCCGGGAAGGCGAGCTGGGCGACCGCAGGATCGATGCCTTCCGCAGCTGCCGCGCTATCGACTGCGGCCCTGCCCCACCCGTCGAACACCGCGGCCTCGGCCAGCGCCGGGGCGAGCGCGAGGCGCAGCTGGTCGAGCGTCAGGTCGGGGGACAGCGCCACGGGCTAGCCGGCCGGCCCGAACACCGGCTTGCCGCTTCCTTTGGCCGACTTGGCCTTGGCTTCGCGCTCGATCACCGCGAGCAGCGCGCCCGACTTGCCCTCGAGCGCGGCATAGTCGCGCGCGGTGCGGCCCGAGTTGTCGGCGCGGTCGGGATCGGCGCCGGCCTTGAGCAGCACCCGCATCAGTTCGGTATTGCGGCTGTGCACCGCCGCGATCAGCGGGGTTTCGCCCGAGGCGTTGGACTGATCGACCCTGGCCCCTTTGGCGGCGAGCACTTCGACCCCCTCGACGAAGTTGAGGTTGCAGGCGAGCATCAGCGGGCTCACCCCCTTGAAGTCGCTCTGGTTGACGTTGGCGCCCTTGCTGATGAGGAATTCGAGCCAGACCTTGTCGCGGCGGGCGACCACGATGTGCAGCGAGGTTTCGCCCGAGGTGATGTCGCGGCTCAGCGCCAGCGTGCTGCCGGGTTCGGCCAGGGCGTCGGTTACCGCCTGGCCGTCCTTCTTCTTGACCGCCTCGAGGAATTTGTAGCTGGCGGAGAACTGCGCCTGCGCCGGTGCGGACCAGGCCAACGCGGCGACCAGCAGCAGCCCGGCAATACGAAGCAGTCGTCGCGGCACGTAAGTCTTCCCTCTGATACGGTGATTGGCGCGGGGAGCGCCTTGCACGCGCAGGTTTAGCAGAGCATGAACCGCCGCGCCATGACCAAGCACTGGTTCCGCCCCGCCGCCGCCGCCTTGCTCGCCCTTGCCGGATGCGGCGAGCAAGCCCAGCCGCTGCGCGGGACCGATTTCGCCGGGGCGGCGATCGGCGGGGCGTTTACGCTGACCGGGCGCGATGGGCGGCCGGTGCGCTTCGACGACTTCGCGGGAAAGTACCGCATCGTCTATTTCGGCTACACCTTCTGCCCCGACGCCTGCCCGATGGACGTCGGGGTGCTGATGCGGGGGTTCAAAGCCTTCGCCGCGGCGCATCCGGGCAAGGCGGCGAGGGTCCAGCCGCTGTTCGTCTCGATCGATCCGGCGCGCGACACGCCGCAGCGGGTCGGCGAGTTCGCCGACGCGTTCGGCCCGCCGCTGATCGGGCTCACCGGCAGCCCCGAGCAGGTCGCCGCCGCCGCCAAGGCGTTCAAGGCCTATTTCAGCCGCGGCGAGGACAGCGCCGGCGGTTACCTGATGGACCACAGCCGCGTCGCCTACCTGATCGGTCCCGACGGCAAGCCGATCGAAGGCCTGCCGATCGAACAGGGGGCCGAGGCGGTCGCGGCCGATCTCGCCGCGGCGGTGCGATGAGCAGCGCCGCGCCCTTCTGGGAGCGACCGCTCGCCACCCTTTCGCGGCCCGAATGGGAAGCGCTGTGCGACGGCTGCGGGCAGTGCTGCCTGCACAAGGTCGAGGACGAGGACACCGGTGCGATCTATCGCACCAACGTCGCCTGCCGCCTGCTCGACCTCCAAACCGCGCGGTGCTGCGACTACAAGCACCGCAAGGCGCTCGTCCCCGACTGCCTACGGCTGACCCCCGACACGCTCGCCGCCGCCGACTGGCTGCCCGAAACCTGTGCGTACAAGCGCCGCGCCGCCGGGCTGGCGCTGCCCGAGTGGCACTACCTCGTCTGCGGCGACCGCGAGGCGGTCCACCGCGCTGGGGCGTCGGTGCGCGGCAAGGCGGTCAGCGAAACGATTGCCGGACCGATCGAGCAGCATATCGTCTGGCCCGAGGGGATGGCGCCGCTGCTGATGGACGAGCCGTGATCGAGTGGCTGCGCCGCGCGCCCGACGCCGTCCCCACGGTCGAGCTGGGCGGACGCATGGTGCCGGTGGTGCTGCGCCGCCTGCCGCAGGCGCGGCGGATGACGCTGCGGCTCGCGCCCGACGGCAGCGAGGTCCGGGTCTCGCTGCCGCGCTGGGGCCGCAGCGCGGAGGCGCTGGCCTTCGTGCGGGCGCGGCAGGAATGGCTCGAGAGCCAGCTCGCCAAGGTGCCGCTCGCCAAGCCGGTCGGCGACGGCGAGGCCTTCCCTTTGCACGGCGAACCGCTGACGATTCGCCACGACCGGCTCGCGCCGCGCAGTCCGGCGATCGAGCAGGGACAATTGATCGTGGGCGGGCCGAGCGAAAGCGTGACCGCGCGGGTCCAGCGCTGGCTCGAGGGCGAAGCGCGGCGGGTGCTGACCGACGACCTCGGCGACTACTGCGCCCGCGCCGGCGTGCCGACGCCCAAGCTGGCGCTGAGCCGGGCGCAGCGCCGCTGGGGCAGCTGCGCCAGGAGCGGCGCGATCCGCCTCAACTGGCGGCTGGTCATGGCCCCGCCGTTCGTTCGCCGTTCGGTCGCCGCGCACGAGGTCGCGCACCTCCTTCACTTCGATCACAGCCAGGCGTTCCACGCCGCGCTCGCCGCGCTCTACGAGGGCGATATCGCCGCCGCCGACCGCTGGCTCAAGCGCGAGGGTCGCGGGCTCTACCGCTGGTTCGGCTAGGGGAAGCTGCGTAACCCCGTCTTAACCATACCCGGGCCAAACCGGCACCATGCGCCGGATTGTGCCCGCTCTCGCCTTGCTTTCTGCCGTGGTCGCCAGCGCACCCGCAGCGGCGCAGGAGTCTTGCGCGATCTGCCTGGGCGGCAGCGCGGCCAAGCCCGGCGAGCAGCCGCTGACCATCGAGATCGCTTCGGGCCTGGTGTTCAGCCGGATGGCGCTGACCGGCGGCGACGGCGGCAGCGCGGCGATCGACCCGCAAAGCGGGCAGCGTTCGCTCAATGGCGGGTTGGTCGGGCTGGGCGGGATCGCGGTGCAGGGCCGCGGGCGGATAACCGGCGCGCCGGGCAAGTCGGTCCGGGTCGAGCTTCCCGGCCGGGTTGCGATGAGCACCGGCCACGGCGGCGCGGCCGAGCTCACCGACATTGTTACCGATCTCCCCTCGTACCCCGTGCTCGACGCCAACGGCACGCTCGAATTCTCATTCGGCGGCACCCTGCGGGTCACCGGCGCGGCGAGCGGCAAGCTGCGCGGGCGCATCCCGATCTCGGTCGAATACAACTGACGCACTGGCGCGGGGCGCGCTCAGGCCCTATCTTGCCCGCATGGCCGGTATGCGCGAGATGTGGCAGGAGACGAGCAAGGGCGGCGCGCTCGCCGACTTCGTCACCGTGTTCAAGCAGGCCGGATCGAATCGCTGGCGCTTCGCCGCGCTCGCCGCGCTGACCACGCTCGGGGTGTTCTCGGTAATGAGCTGGGAGAGCTGGAAGAAGCAGCGCGCGCTGCCCGAGATCACCTATATCACCGCCTGGCCCGAGCATCGCAGCGCCGCCGAATCGCGCGCCTTCGTCGAAGAGAATCAGCGCCGCAAGGAGATCCGCGAGGCCGCGCTCGAAGCCGCGCGCAAGGAAGAGCGCGATCTCTACAAGGCGCTTGGCCGGGCTTCGGGGATCGATGTCGATTCGATCGAGAAAAAGGCTGCGGCCGACCGCGCCGCCGAAGCCGCGGCAGCAAAAGCCAAGACCGACGCGATCCTGAAGCGCACCGCCGAGCGGCCGGTTGCCGGTAACTGACGACGACGCGCGCTGGCTCGCCGCCGCGGCCAGCCTTTCCGCGCGCGCCTGCCCGCTAAGCCGCCCCAACCCCGGCGTCGCGGCAATCGTGGTCAAGGACGGCCGGGTGGTCGGGCGCGGCTGGACCCAGCCGGGCGGCCGCCCCCACGCCGAAGCCGCCGCGCTCGCCGCGACCGGAACTGCGGGGCGCGGGGCCACGCTTTACGTCACGCTCGAACCCTGCGCGCATGGCTCGCCGCGCGGCCCGGCCTGCGCCGACCTGATCGCCGCGAGCGGGCTTGCGCGGGTGGTGGTCGGCATCGGCGATCCCGATCCGCGCACGACCGGGGCCGGGATTGCGCGCATCCGCGCCGCCGGGATCGCAGTCGAGCTGGTCGACGATGCGGCGTGCCGCGCGGCGCATGCAGGATACTTGGCGCGCACCCGCCTCGGCCGACCGCACGTCACGCTCAAACTCGCGCTCTCCGCCGATTGCCGGCTCGCCCCGCCGACCGGCCAGTGGCTCACCGGCGAGATCGCCCGCGCCCACGTCCACGCCTGGCGCGCGCGGATGGACGCGATCCTCGTCGGCGCCGGGACGCGGCGCGTCGATGCGCCGCGGCTCGACGTGCGCCTGCCGGGCCTTGCCGAGCGCAGCCCCGAGCGCTGGCTGCTGACCCGCGGCGCAGCGCCCGAGGGATGGCGCGCCGTGCGCTCGCCCGCGGAGATCGGCGCGAGCGGCGATACGCAGGCGCTGATGGTCGAAGGCGGGGCGGAGACTGCGCAGGCCTTCCTCGCCGCCGGACTCATCGACCGAATGATGCTTTACCGCGCGCCCATGGCGGTCGGCGGCGATGGCCCGGCCTTGCCCGAGCTTTCGGATGAGGCGCTTGTCGCCGCGGGCCGCTGGCGCTGCTGCGATAGCCGTCCGCTTGGCAACGACCTCCTCCAAGTCTACGAGCCGAGCTGATGTTCACCGGGATCGTCACCGCCGTCGGCACTATCCGCGAGGTCGCGCAGCGCGGCGACTTGCGCGTCATCGTCGCCTGCCCATTCGACCCTGCGCAAATCGCGATCGGCGCCTCGATCGCCTGCTCGGGGGTGTGCCTGACCGTGGTCGAGCGTGGCGGCGACACCGGGAACGCGTGGTTCGCGGTCGATGTCTCGGGCGAGACGGCCAGCTGCACCGCGCCGGGCATGTGGACCCAAGGACGCGCGCTCAACCTCGAGCAGGCGCTCCGCCTCGGCGACGAGCTTGGCGGGCATATCGTCACCGGGCATGTCGACGGGGTGGGGACGGTGGTTGCAACCGAACCCGACGGCGATTCGCTGCGCGTCACCATCGCCGCACCCGCCGAACTTGCACCCTATCTCGCGGCCAAGGGTTCGATCACGGTCGACGGCGTGTCGCTCACCGTCAACACCCTCGCCGACCAGCCGGGCGGCGCGTGCCATTTCACCCTCAACCTGATCCCGCACACCGCCGAAGTCACCACGCACGGCGCGCTCGCCGCGGGCGGCGCGGTCAACCTCGAGATCGACGTGCTCGCGCGCTATCTCCAGCGGATGCAGAGCCTGCGCGGCTGACGCTTGCCCCTCTCCTCCGCGCGCCCTAGGTTCGCGCCATGGCCGATTTCACCGATGTCCTGACCGACGACCACACCGCGATGATCGCGCGGCAGAGCGTGTTCTTCGTCGCCACCGCCGCGGCCGATGCGCGGATCAACCTCAGCCCCAAGGGCCTCGCCGATACCTTCCGGGTGCTCTCTCCGAGCCGGGTCGCCTATCTCGATCTCGGCGGCTCGGGCAATGAGACCCACGCCCACCTTGCCGCCGACGGGCGCATCACCATCATGATGTGCAATTTCGAGCAGCCCGCACTGATCCTGCGGATCTACGGCCGCGCCCGTCCGGTGCTGCCGCAGGACGCGGACTGGGCCGAGCTTGCCGCGCATTTCGCGCTGCTTCCCGGGACCCGCCAGATCTTCGACATCGCGGTCGAGAGCGTCCAGACCTCGTGCGGCTGGGGCGTGCCGCTGATGCACATCGAGAAAGAGCGCGCGACGCTGGTCAAGTATCACGCGCAGTCCGACCCGGAGAAGTGGACGCAGAAGATGGCCGGGCGCACCCGCTCGATCGACGGGCTGCCGACCCGCGCGACCGATCGCTACATCGCCGGGGAACCGGGGCGCGCGCCAGGGGCCTGACCCCGCGATGGAGCTGACCTTCGCCTCCTACAACATCCACAAGGCGGTCGGCGCCGACCGCCGCCGGAACCCCGACCGCATCCTCGCGGTGCTGAACGAGATCGACGCCGACGTCGTCGCGCTGCAGGAGGCCGACCGGCGCATCGGGCGGCGCGAAAGCGTGCTTCCCCTCGCCGCGATCGCCGAACACACGCCCTACCGCGCTGTGCCGCTCAACCACCGCCCCGATTCGCTCGGCTGGCACGGCAATGCCCTGCTGATCCGCCGCACCTTCCGCCTGGTCGAAGCCGGGATCGTCCCGCTCCCCGCGCTCGAGCCGCGCGGCGCGATCCGCGCCGACCTCCTCGCCGAGGGACTCCGTATCCGCGTGGTCGGCATGCACCTCGACCTCTCGGGGCTGCGCCGCCGCCAGCAGATCCGCACGATCCTTGCGCACACCCTCGCCTGCGGCCCGGCAGTTCCCAGCGTGCTGATGGGCGATTGCAACGACTGGGCGCGCCGCGGCGGGGCCTTGCACGAATTCCACGCGCCGTGGCGAATGATCCCCTGCGGGCGGAGCTTTCCCGCCGCGCGCCCCGTCGCCGCGCTCGACCGGATCGTCGCCTCGCCCGAATGGGAGCTGCTCGGCGCCGGCGTCCACCACAGCCCCCTCGCCGCGCGCGCCTCCGACCACCTGCCGGTGTGGGCGAGGCTGAACCTGCCCAATATATAGGCACTGCCCGCGCCTCGGGCGCTGATTGTTGCGCTGCACAATGGGCGTTTGTCACGAAATTGCCGGAAATGCGCTGCTGTAGCCAGAATGGCACGGCTCTTGCTGCATATGCGAAGCGGCGATTGGGCCCGCGTTGGCTAGCAGGGGGTGCGCATGAAATTCATCATCGCCGTGATCAAGCCGTTCAAGCTCGACGAGGTCCGCGAGGCGCTCGGCGCAATCGGGATCGCGGGCATGACGGTCACCGAGGTCAAGGGCTTCGGCCGGCAGAAGGGCCAGACCGAAATCTACCGCGGGGCGGAATATTCGACCAACATGCTGCCCAAGGTGAAGATCGAGATCGCGGCGAGCGACGCGCTGGCGCCGCAGGTGGTCGAAACCATCCAGCAGGTGGCGAGCACCGAGGCGATCGGCGACGGCAAGATCTTCGTACTCGACCTCGCCGCCGCAACCCGCATCCGCACCGGCGAAACCGGAGACACCGCGCTGTGAGGCGCGGTGATGACAGGAGGGAATTGACGATGATCCGCAAAGTTTTCTGCGGCGCGGGCGCAATCGCGGCGAGCTTCTTCGCCGCCGGCGCCGCTTTCGCGCAAGACGCCGCCGGCCCGATCAAGGCGCCAACGGTGGAACAGATGGCCGGCATGGTCGACAAGGGTGACACCGCCTGGATGCTGGTTTCCTCGGCGCTGGTGCTGATGATGAGCGTGCCCGCGCTGGCGCTGTTCTATGGCGGGCTCGTGCGCACCAAGAACATGCTCTCGGTGCTGATGCAGGTGTTCATGATCGTCAGCGTCGCGGCGCTGGTGTGGGTGTGCTGGGGCTATTCGATGGCCTTCACCTCGGCCGGCAGCCCCTTCCCGCAGCTGTTCGGCGGGCTCTCCAAGGCCGGGCTGATGGGCGTGACCAGCGGGACCTACGCCGCGACCTGGTCGAACAACGTCTACATTCCCGAACTGGTCTATGTCTGCTTCCAGATGACCTTCGCCTGCATCACCCCGGCGCTGATCGTCGGGGCTTTCGCCGAGCGGGTGAAGTTCACGCCCTTGATCCTGTTCGTGGTCGCCTGGCTGACGGTGGTCTATTTCCCGATCGCGCACATGGTCTGGTATTTCGCCGGACCCGACTTCCTCCCCGACGCGACCACCGACGCGGGCTACCTGTTCAACATGGGCGCGCTCGATTTCGCCGGGGGCACGGTGGTCCATATCAACGCCGGGATCGCCGGGCTGGTCGGCTGCCTGATGATCGGCAAGCGCGTCGGCCATGGCAAGGAAGCCACCCCGCCGCACTCGCTGACCATGACCATGATCGGCGCCTCGCTGCTGTGGGTCGGCTGGTTTGGGTTCAATGCGGGTTCGAACCTCGAGGCCAACGGGATCACCGCGGTGGCCTTCATCAACACCTTCGTCGCCACCGCGGCGGCGGCGGTGAGCTGGGCAATCGTCGAGCAGATCCACCACAAGCGCCCCTCGCTGCTCGGCGCGGCGACCGGCGCGGTTGCCGGCCTCGTAGCGATCACCCCGGCGAGCGGCTTTGCCGCCCCGCTGACCTCGATCCTGCTCGGGCTGGTGGTTTCGCCGGTGTGCTACCTGTTCGTCAGCACGGTGAAGAACAAGCTCGGGTACGACGACACGCTCGACGTCTTCGGGGTCCACTGCATCGGCGGGATCGTCGGGGCGCTGGCCACCGGGCTCGTCGCCAACCCGGCATGGGGCGGCCAGGGCTGGATCAACTACACCGTGTTTCCCGCGGTTCCGGGCGAGTGGGACACCGCCGGGCAGGTCTGGACCCAGCTCAAGGCGGTCGTACTGACCCTGGTGTGGTCGGGCGTCGGCTCGGCGGTGCTGTTCTTCGTCCTCGACAAGACCCTGGGCCTGCGCCCGAGCGAAGAAGCCGAACGCGAGGGGCTCGACCTCTCCGAACACGGCGAGCGCGCCTACAACTACTGATTGCAGCTTGGCGGGACCGGGGACTCCTCCTCTCTCCTCTTCCCGGTTCCGCCTCCCTCCGTTCCTCCTGCGAACGCCACCTCGATGGGCCGGAGCCAGCCGCTCCGGCCCCTTTTTCGTGGGCCGGGCAACCTGTTACATTCGCGCGACAGGGGATCGGCATTTTCCCCCGGCCGAGGCGGATGGGCTTGCCCCGACGCGGCGAAACCGCCACTCATCGCGGCGAGAGGCCCCCAAGAGGCCGCAGCAGAGGGAAAACTCGATGATCTCGAACCGCACCGCTCGCCGCCACGCCCTGCTCGCGGGGATCGCCAGCTTCGCCGTCACCGCTCCGGCGCTTGCGCAGGATACCCCCGCCGACGGCAACGAGATCGTCGTCACCGCGACCAAGCGCGACGCGACGATCCAGGACGTTCCCTTCTCGATCAACGCCCAGACCGCCGACGACATCCAGAAGACCGGCGCGGTCACGCTCGAAGACGTCGCGCGCAACGTCGCCGGGCTCAATGTCCAGAACCTTGGCCCCGGTCAGAGCCAGGTTTCGATCCGCGGCGTTTCCGCCGGCCAGGTCGTACGCGACCAGCCGGGGGTGAAGGAGCAGGTCGGCGTCTATCTCGACGAATCGGTGGTCTCGCTCTCGCTGTTCACCCCCGACCTCGACCTGTTCGATCTCAACCGCATCGAAACGCTGCGCGGGCCGCAGGGGACGCTGTTCGGCTCGGGTTCGGTTGGCGGCACGGTCCGTTACATCACCAACCAGCCGCGCATCGGGGTGACCGAAGGCGCGGTCGAGGGCAGCATCAACCTGGTCGACGGCGACGAGATCGGGGGCCACCTCAAGGGCGCGGTCAACCTGCCGATGGGGGAAACCGCGGCGCTGCGCGCGGTCGGCTATTACACCGAATATGGCGGTTTCATCGACGCGCGGGGTCCGGCGGGGGCGGAAAACGTCAACTACGGCAAGCGCTATGGCGGCCGCATCGCGCTGGCTTTCGAGCCTTCGGAAGGCGTCTCGATTACCCCGCGGGTGGTTTACCAGAAGGTCGAATCCCACGGCTTCAACCGCCAGGAAATCTACAACCTCTACGCCAACCGGTTCACCACCACGGAGCCGCCGGTGACGTTTGCCGAGCGCGAACAGTTCCTCAAGCTGCGCGAGCGGTTCACCGACGAGACCTTCCTCGCCGACCTCACCGCCTCGTTCGACATCGCCGATTTCGCGACGCTGACTTCGGTCACCAGCTACATCGATCGCAGCATCCTGGTCAGCCGCGACGCCAGCGCGCTGACCGGATCGGTCTCGGTCGATCTCGGCTATCCGACCGCGGCGGTGCAGCTGCCATCGAACCTGCGCGACACCACCGACCTCAAGACCTGGAGCCAGGAACTGCGGCTGGCCTCCAACGGTGACGGCCCGGTGCAGTGGGTGGTCGGCGGGTTCTACACCAACATCGACCGGTTCTACCGCCAACGCCTGCCCACCCCGGGTTATCAGGCCGCAACCGACGTGCGCTTCGGCGCCGGAACTTCGGCCGCGGTGGCCAACGGCTTTCCCGACCTCAATTCGCCCTACAACGCCGATCTGCCCTACGACATCGAGCAGTTGGCGCTGTTCGGCGAGCTCAGCTACGATCTGACCGATCGCCTTACCGCGACCGCCGGCGCGCGTTATTACGACTTCAAGGAAGAGCGCCAGTTCAAATCGGGCGGGCTTTTCTCCAACGGCGACAACCGCACCGACGAAACCAAGTCCGACGGCGTCTCGCCGCGCTTCATCCTCAGCTACGAGCTGAGCGACGACGTGACGATCAACGCCCAGGCGGCCAAGGGCTTCCGCCTCGGCGGGGTCAACGACCCGCTCAACCTGCCGCTGTGCTCGCCGGCCGACGCCGCGCTGTTCGGCGGCTTCCAGGACTACGACGACGAATCGCTGTGGAACTATGAGGTCGGGCTCAAGGCCCAGGGCAACGGCTTCACCTTCAACGCCGCCGGGTTCTACAACGACATCAGCAACCTCCAGGTCACGCTCGATGCGGGCAGCTGCTCGAGCCGGATCGTGTTCAACGTCGACAAGGCGCATTCGATGGGGCTCGAGTTCGAGCTTGGCCTGCAGCCCACCGAAGGGCTCGACCTGTCGCTCGCCGGGAGCATCATCGAGGCCGAGTTCGACACGACCCTGCCTGGCGCTCTCGCTGCGGCGACGGGCATTCGCGACGGCAACCGCCTGCCTTCGGTACCCAAGTTCCAGATCGCCGCAACGGGCAGCTACGAATGGCCGGTGAGCGACAGTGCGATGGCCAATTTCACCGCGTCGGTCCAGCACGTCGGCAGCCGCTACACCCAGCCGGCGGATCAGGAAAACAACCCGCGAACCTTCGTCCACGGCCTGCCGTTCCTCGGCGCGCCGGCCAATGCTTCGACCACGGTCAACCTGCTCCTGCCGAGCTACGAGCTGGTCAATGTCAGCGCCGGGGTGGATTTCGATAGCGGGCTGACGATCACGGCTTACGTCAACAACCTGTTCGACGAAAACCCGATCCTCGCATTCGACCGCGAACGCGGCGGGCGCGCGCGGCTCGGTTACCACGTCGGCCAGCCGCGGACCTACGGCCTGACGGTGCGGCAGGAGTTCTGACCGCTTTCGACCTGTGAGGGGGGCAACGAGGCCCGGGAGCGCGAGCTTCCGGGCCTTTCGTTTCAGCGCAGCGCGGCGGCGACGAAATCCGCGGCGCGTTCGCCGATCATGATGCTCGGCGCATTGGTGTTGCCCGAGACCAGCCGCGGCATGATCGAGGCATCGGCGACCCACAGCCCTTCGATCCCGCGCAGCGCCAGCGAGGGATCGACCACACTTTCAGCGTCGCCGCCCATCCGGCAGGTGCCGACCGGGTGATAGATGGTGTCGGAAACTTCGCGGATGCGGGCTTCCAGCGCGGCATCGTCCTCGAAGTCGATCGGAAAGCGCTCGCGCGCGCCGAGCTCGGACATCGGCGCGGTGGCGGCGATCCGGTGCATCAGCCGCGCGCCGTCGCGGAGCAGGTGCAAGTCGCGCTCGTCGGCGAGGAAGTTCGGGTTTATCGACGGAGCGACCGCGGGATCGGGGCTCGCCAGCCTGACCCAGCCGCGGCTTTCGGGGCGCAGCACGCAGGCATGGAGCGAAAAGCCGTGGGCCTTGAGCTTGTCGCGCCCGTGGTTCTGGATGATCGCGCGGATGAAGTGGTACTGGATGTCGGGCGCGGGCGCATCGGGGCGGATCGTGACGAAGCCGCCGCTTTCGGCGAAGTTGGTGGTGAGCATCCCGGTTCGGCGGAAGCGGTGCTCGACAAAGGCCTTGGCGACTTGCCAGACCCCGCGCAGCGAGCCGCCGAACAGGGTCAGGTCGTCGAGCTCGTAGCCGACCAGGTAGTCGCAGTGGTCCTGCAGGTCGGCCCCGACCGCCGCCTTGTCGAATTTCGTACCGATGCCGTGGCGCTGTAGTTCCGCCCCGGGACCGATCCCCGAGAGCATCAGGATCTGCGGGCTGCCGAACGCCCCCGCGCTCAGCACCACGCCGCCGCGCGCGCGCAGCGTCTGGCTGGCCCCGCCGACGCGGATTTGCACCCCGCTGGCGCGTCCCCGTTCGATCACGATCTTCTCGACCAGCGCGCCGGTGCGAACGCTGAGGTTCTTGCGCCCGGCCAGCGGATCGACAAAGGCGCGCGCCGCGCTCCACCGCTCGCCGTTGTGCTGGGTCACCTGGAAGTGGCCGAAGCCCTCTTGCCGGGCGCCGTTGAAATCGTCGTTGCGCGGCAGTTGCAGGCGGCTGGCGGCCTCGACGAAAGCTTGGCCTACCGGGCTCGGCGCGATCTGGTCGGCGACGTGGAGCGGCCCTCCTGCGCCGTGCCAGGCGTCGGCGCCCTTGGCGTTGTCCTCTTGCCGCTTGAACACCGGGAGCACATCGTCCCAGCCCCACCCGGTGCAGCCCAGCGCGGCCCAGTTGTCATAGTCCCAGGCATTGCCGCGGATATAGACCATGCCGTTGATCGCACTCGTTCCGCCCATCCCCTTGCCGCGCGGCTGGTAGCCGACCCTGCCGCCGAGGCCCGCCATCGGCTCGGTATCGTATTTATACATGCTTTTGTCGGGCATCAGCGCGAGCAGGCCCGGGGTGCGGGTGAACAGGTGGGTGTTGCCGCCGCCGGCTTCGATCAGGCACACCCGGCGGCGTCCGTCCTCGGCCAGCCGCCCGGCGGCGGCGCTGCCTGCGCTGCCCGCACCAATCACGATTACGTC
Organism: Novosphingobium sp.; assembly: GCA_050725835.1. GTDB lineage: Bacteria > Pseudomonadota > Alphaproteobacteria > Sphingomonadales > Sphingomonadaceae > Novosphingobium. Next base: position 2,877 of record JBOHIC010000155.1, on the reverse strand, counting down.
GAACTCGTCCATCGCCGCTCCCTTCCGGAGCGCGCGTTTAAGCGGACGGTTAAACGCGATGCAATCGCTATTCGGCGGGCTGGGCCTGTCGCGCCTGCCAGCGCGCGCGGATCGTGGTCGAGGTGTCGCGGCTGCCGTCGTGGCTCCAGCCCGGCTCGCGCCACAGGTAGCCGAGTTTGTGCCGCCACGGCGCGGTCCAGACGTCGCGGGCGATCCCGATCCATTCGTGAAACACGCTGTAGAACAGGCCGAACGTGCCGAGTTGGCGGACGATGCCATAGCGGATCGGCTCGTCGTCTACCTCGGGAACGAAAGTCCCGAACATCCGGTCCCAGACGATGAACACCCCGGCATAGTTGGCGTCGAGGTAGCGCGGGTTGGTGGCGTGGTGGACGCGGTGGTGCGAAGGCGTGTTCATCACCGCCTCGAACCAGCGCGGGAACCGGCGGATCGCCTCGGTGTGGATCCAGAACTGGTAGATCAGGTTCACCCCGCCGACGAAGGCAACCATCGCCGGGTGGAACCCGATCAGCATCAGCGGCAGGCGGAAGGCGAACGATAGGGCGAGCCAGCCGGTCCAGGTCTGCCTGAGCGCGGTCGAGAGGTTATAGTGCTGGCTCGAGTGGTGGTTGACGTGGCTCGCCCAGAACCACCGCACCCGGTGCGCGCTGCGGTGGAACCAGTAGTAAGCGAAATCGTCGAGCACGAAGCAGGCGATCCACGCCCACCATGCGAAGGGGATCGTCACCAGCCGGAATCCATAGCTCCACACCAGAACCGCGTAGATCGCCCCGCCGGTGAGCACCGCGAAAACCGTGTTGCCAAGCCCGAAGGCGAGCGAGGTGAGCGTGTCGCGCGGCTCGTAGGCCAAAGGCGCACGCCGCCGCGCCCACAGCATTTCGAGCGCGACGAGCAGCACGAAACCGGGCACCGCGTAGTCGACCGGGTTGGGCAGGTCAGGCATTCCTGAGCTCGCGCAGTCCCGCCGCCCAGACCTGCGCCGCGGGTCCGAGCTGGAGCGTGGTCGAACCGAACCGGGCCTCGCCGGTGCCGATGGTCAGGAATTCGCGGTCGAGCCGGGCCTCGGTGCGCACATCGAGCACACGGCCGACCCACCCCGCGCCGTGGCGGCGCAGCAGCATCTGGCGGCCTTGCGCATCGCGCAGCAGCGCGGCGATCCCCGCCCGGTCGAGCGCGATGTCGACCGCGTCGAACCCGCACACCGCGTGATCGGCGAGCTGCCGGGCGCGCTCGGGATCGCGCAGGCGGTCGTCGCCGCCGAGACGGAGCCAGCGCGCAAATCCGGCGAGCGCGAGGATCGCGACCAGCGAGCCGCCGAGCTTGAGCAGGATCGGGACAAGCGCGGCCCAGCTCACGGCTGCCCCCGCACCATGTCGAGCAGTGTCCGGATCGGCGCGAGGTCGTAGCCGGCTGCGGCCGCGGCGGCGGCAAGCGCATCGGGATCGGCCCCCTGGCTCGCCTGCGCCAGCGCCCACAGCAACGTCGAGCGGGTGCCCGAGCGGCAATAGGCGAGCACCGGGCCTTGCGCCTCTGCAAGCGCCTCGGCCATTGCCGCGACCTGCGGCTCGCTGAACCCGGCATGGCCCACCGGGATGGCGCGGTAGGCAATTCCCGCCGCTTCCGCTGCAGCGGCGATCTCGGCACCCGGAACCTGGTCCTCGCTCTCGTCCTCGGGGCGATTGTTGACGATCAGCGCGATCCCCTGGGCCTTCGCCGCGGCGATTTCGGCGAGGCCGATTTGCGGGCTGGCGAAAACGGTTTCGCTGAGCTGGCGGAACATGATGGGCACTCCCAAAGCGCGTCGCGGCGTCTCTAGCCGGGAGCGCTGCACCGAGGCAAGCCGGGCGGGCGAGTCGCTCGACCGCCGCCGGTCTGGCGCAAACGCGCGATTCTGTTCGCATTTGCCCGGCAATTCGGCTATGTCCGGGGTGCAGGACTGGGTGAAATGCGCCCACACCCTGTCGATCGGCGCGATTCCTCCGCGCGGCCCGGTCGGACTTTGTGGGGGGCGATGCGAAGGTACGTTCGGGTTTATGGGTTTTGACAGAGGGCGTCGCGGCAAGGGCCGCGACAAGCGCGACGGGTTCGGCGAAGAGAGCTTCGATCCTTTTGCAGGCGCAGGCGCCAGTGGCGGCGGCGATCGTTTCGGCGCACCGCGCAGCAGCGGCTATGGCGGCGGCGGCGGCGGCTTCAGCGGTGGCGGCGGCGGTGATCGCGGCGGCTTCGGCGGACAGCGCAGCGGCGGCGGCGGCTTTGGCGGCGGTGCCCCGCGGGGCGGCGGCATGCCCGCGCAGGTTGTCGGTACGGGCAAAGGCACCGTCAAATTCTTCAACGCGAACAAAGGCTTCGGCTTCATCCAGCAAGACGGCGGCGGTGAGGACGTGTTCGTCCACATCAGCTCGGTCGAGCGCGCCGGACTCGAAGGCCTGGCCGAGGGGCAGGAGCTCGAGTTCAACCTGGTCGATCGCGGCGGCAAGATTTCGGCCAGCGACCTTCAGGTCGTCGGCGATGTCATCCCCGTGGCGGCGCGCGCCGAATCGGCGCCGCAGCGCCAGCTGACCGGCGAGAAGGCCAGCGGCACGGTCAAGTTCTTCAACGCGATGAAGGGCTTCGGCTTCATCAGTCGCGATGACGGGCAGCCCGACGCCTTCGTCCATATTTCGGCGGTCGAACGCGCCGGTCTCCCGACGATCAACGAGGGCGACCGGTTCGAGTTCGATATCGAGGTCGACCGTCGCGGCAAATATGCCGCGGTCAATCTCCAGCCCATCCAGGGCTGATCGCCCGACCTTATGAAAAGGGCCCGTCCGGAGTGATCCGGGCGGGCTTTTTCATGGGCGCGAGATGGGGCAGAGG
>JBOHIC010000154.1:0-5848 GCA_050725835.1 Novosphingobium sp. | reverse complement strand
GTCAGCAGTTCCATCTCGGCGAGCGCCGGATCGGTCTTGATTTCCTTCAGGCTTACCGGCCGCTTGAGCTTCTTCACCGGCTTGAGCTTGACCGAAGTCCAAGTGCCGGTGTCGTCGCTCGGGTCCTGGAACCCCGGTTTGCTAATCCGCGCGATCCCGACGATCTCCAGCCCGATGTTCGAGTGATAGAAAAACACCTCGTCGCCCTTCGCCATCGCGCGCAGGTTGAGCCGCGCGGTATAGTTGCGCACCCCGTCCCATGTCCCTTCGCCCTCGGCGATCAGGTCGTCCCAGCCGTAGACGTCGGGTTCGGATTTCATCAGCCAGTAAGACTTCGATTTGCTCATGCCTCGCCCCGAAAAAACGTCTATGAACCGGCCATAACCACAGATTTGCGGACTGCAATACAATGGAACTCGATACCCTTCCCGTGCTTTCGCTAGCCGACGATCCGGCACGTTTCGCGCAAGAGATCGGCGACAGCTTCAAGACCTTCGGCTTCGCGCTGGTGCGCGATCACGGCATCGACCAGGGCCTGATCGACAATGCCTGGAAGCTGACCGAAGAGTTTTTCGCGCTCCCCGAAGCCGAAAAGCGCTCCTACTTCATCGAAGGCCAGGGCGGCGCGCGGGGCTATACCCCGTTCGGGACCGAAATCGCCAAGGGGGCCAAGCTCCACGACCTCAAGGAATTCTGGCACGTCGGCCGCGACGTCGCTGAGGATAGCCCGCTTCGGGATTCGATGCCGCCAAACGTCTGGCCGAGCCGCCCCGCGGGCTTCCGCGATACGCTCGAGACGCTTTACGCCGAGTTCGATTCCTGCGGTGCGACGATCCTCGCGCGCATCGCGGTCTACCTCGGCCTGCCCGAACACTGGTTCGATGCGGGGATCGACGAGGGCAATTCGGTGCTGCGCCTGCTTCACTACCCCCCGGTCGAGGGGGCCGAGCCAGGTGCGATCCGCGCCGGCGCGCACGAGGATATCAATCTCATCACCCTGCTGCTCGGGGCCGAGGAAGCCGGGCTCCAGCTGCTGACCAAGGAAGGCAAGTGGATTCCCGCCTCGCCTCCCTCGGGCGCTATGGTGATCAACGTCGGCGACATGCTCCAGCGGCTGACCAACCACGTGCTGCCTTCGACCACCCACCGGGTGATCAATCCCAGCGCCGAGCGTGCGCGACATAGCCGCTATTCGATGCCGTTCTTTCTTCACCTGCGCAGCGATTTCCCCTTCGTCACGCTGCCGCAGTGCGTTTCGGCGGAAAACCCCGACCGCTACCCGGTTTCGATCACAGCGGACGACTATCTCCAGGAGCGGCTGCGCGAGATCGGGCTCAAGCGGTAACCAATCGCTAGGGTATCCCCGTCAAGGCGAAATTAACCCAAATTTCAGACCGCGGAGGCATAAGCCGGGGTCCAGGAACCAGGGGAAACCTCGTCTTGAAGCTCGACGACCTGAGCGCAGTTCAAGCCGAAACGGCGGCTAAACCCGGCCTTGGCCGGGCCGAGCGCGATATCGTCGCGCTGGGCATCGCGTTCGCCGCGATCATCATGTTCGTCGGCACCGGCGGGGCGATCATGCCCAAAATCGCACGCGCCTGGCTCGCCAACGGGGCGGGCCCGGACGTGATGCTGATCAACACGATGCTGCTCAACATCGCGCTGGTGGTGTTCGGCTGGCGGCGTTACCGCGAACTCTCGACCGAGGTCCGCGAGCGGCGCAAGGCCGAGGAACAGGCCAGGCTGCTGGCCGAAACCGATCCGCTCACCGGCTGCCTCAACCGCCGCTCGATCGGCGCCGCCACCGACCGCCTGATCGAAGCCGCCAGGGAGCGCGGCGATGCGGTCGCCTTCCTCATGCTCGATCTCGACAATTTCAAGGCGATCAACGACCTCAATGGCCACGCCGCAGGCGACGTTGTGTTGCGCGAAGTCGCCGAACGGGTCGCCGAAGCGCTGCCCGAAGGCTCGCTGATCGCCCGGCTCGGCGGCGACGAATTCGCCAGCGTGCTGCAGTTCGACCCGCGCTTCCCCGACCGGGTCGATCAGCTCTGCGCGACTATCATCGAGCGCGTCGCCCAGCCGATCGAAACCGGCGAGGTCTCGCTCGACGTCTCCGTTTCGCTCGGCGCGACCCGCAGCGACCTGCGCGAACACGACGGCGCGATCGACGCGCAGACCCTGCTCCACATGGCCGACATCGCGATGTACCACGCCAAGAAGCAGGGCCGGAACCGCTACTTCTGGTTCGAACCCTCGATGGAGAGCGAACTGCGCTTCCGCAGCGAACTCGAAACGGGCATCCGCCGCGGCGTCCCGCTTGGTGAGTTCGTCCCGTTCTACGAGCAGCAGATCGATCTCGAGAGCGGCAACGTGGTCGGGTTCGAAATGCTCGCGCGCTGGCAATCGCCCAAATTCGGCCTAGTCAGCCCCGAGGTGTTCATTCCTATCGCCGAAGAAATCGGCCTGATCGCCGAGCTCTCCGAAAGCGTGATCCGACAGGCGCTGGTCGACGCGCGGGCGTGGGATCCCAGCATCACCCTTTCGGTCAACATCTCGCCGATCCAGCTGCGCGATCCGTGGTTCGCGCAGAAGCTGCTCAAACTGCTGGTCGAAGCCAATTTCCCGCCGAGCCGGCTCGAGATCGAGATCACCGAATCGAGCCTGCACGAGAACATCGGCGTAGTCCGCAACCTGATCGTCAGCCTCAAGAACCAGGGCGTGCAGATAAGTCTCGACGATTTCGGCACCGGCTACTCGAGCCTGGCGCAACTGCGCTCGCTGCCGTTCGACCGGATCAAGATCGATCGCAGCTTCGTCACCAACCTCCACGAAAGCAAGGACAGCGCGACGATCGTCCAGGCGATCGCCTCGCTTGCCGACGGACTCGGCCTTCCGGTCACCGCCGAAGGGATCGAAACCGCCGACGCGCTCGACGCGCTTCGCGCCTATGGCAAGTTCAAGGGCCAGGGCTACCTTTACGGCTATCCCGAACCCGCGGCCGAAACCCGCGCCCGGCTGGCCCAGCTCGATCTGCTGCTGGAGTCGCCCGCGGCCCCCGAACCGGCCGAGGCACCCACGGCTCAGCCAGCAGCGCGCCGCGCCGGCTAGACGCTTTCCCGCGCAAGCCCTAGAGCGCGCGCACCATGCGCGTTCCCTTCGTCAAGATGCACGGCCTCGGCAACGATTTCGTCGTGCTCGACGGACGCGAGCGGGCGCTGCCGGCGGTCACCGACACGCTGGCCCGCGCGCTCGCCGACCGCAACACCGGGATCGGCTGCGACCAGCTGATCGTGCTCGAACCCTCTGCAAGCGCCGACTTTCGCATGCGCATCTGGAACGCCGATGGCGGCGAGGTCGAGGCTTGCGGCAACGCCAGCCGGGCGGTCGGGCTGCTCCACGGGCGGGCGGCGCGGATAGAAACTTCGGGCGGCCTGCTGGACCTGACCCCCGGCGACGACGGCATCGCCGTCGAGCTGCCCGCGCCGCACTTCGAATGGCACGCGATCCCGCTGGCCTATGCGATGGACACGCACACCTTGCCGGTGGCGTGGGACGAGCTGGCCGAGCCGACCGCGGTCAATGTCGGCAATCCGCATGTGGTGTTCTTCGCGCCCGACTGCGACGCGGTCGACCTCGCCCGGCTCGGCCCGGAGATCGAACACGATCCGCTGTTTCCCGAGCGGGTCAACGTCAACATCGCGACGATCACGGCGCGCGATGCAATCCGCTTGCGGGTGTGGGAGCGCGGCGTGGGCGAAACCCGCGCATGCGGCACCGGCGCCTGCGCCACCGCCGTGGGGGCAATGCAACGCGGGCTGGTCGATCGACGCGTGACCGTGACGCTGACGGGCGGTGCCCTGACGATCGAGTGGCGCAGCGACGGGATTATCCTAATGACCGGCCCGGCCAGCGAAAGCTTCCGCGGCGAGTTCGACAGCAGCGCCTATGGGGCTGGCGCATGAGCGTCGAAGTGGTGTCGCTCGGCTGCCGGCTCAACCTGTCCGAAAGCGAGAGCCTGCGCGCGCTGCTGGCGGGCGCGGACGATCTGGTGGTGATCAATTCGTGCGCGGTAACCGCCGAGGCCGTGCGGCAAACCCGCCAGGCAATTCGCCGTGCGCGCAAAGCCCGCCCCGATGCGCGGTTGCTGGTCACCGGCTGCGCGGCCGAGGTCGAGCGCGAGGCGATTGCAGCGATGCCCGAGGTCGATGGCCTGATCGCCAACGCCAGCAAACTCGATCCGCGCGCATGGAACGTGCCGGCACGGCCGTGGCAAGCCTCGCAGCAGCATTCGCGCGCCTTCGTCGCGGTGCAGAACGGCTGCGATCATGCCTGCACTTTCTGCGTGATCCCGCAAGGCCGCGGGCCGAGCCGCTCGCTGCCGATCGCGGAAGTGCTGCGCGAGGTTGAACGGCATCTCGCATCTGGCGCGCGCGAGGTGGTGCTGACCGGGGTCGATCTGACCGGCTGGGGGCACGATCTGGGCGAACAGCGACTGGGCGCGCTGGTCGCGGCGATCCTCGATGCCTTTTCTGGGCTCGAGCGGCTGCGGCTGTCTTCGCTCGACGGGATCGAGATCGACCCGCTGCTGTTCGAACTGCTGGCGGGCGAGCCGCGGGTGATGCCGCATCTCCACCTCTCGCTCCAGCACGGGCACGACCTGATCCTCAAACGGATGAAGCGCCGCCATTTGCGCGCCGACGCGCTGCGGCTGGTCGAGCAGCTGAGCGTCCGCCGCCCCGAAATCGCCATCGGGGCCGACCTCATCGCCGGCTTTCCCACCGAGGACGAAGCCGCGCACCGGGCGAACCTGTCGATCATCCGGGAACTGCAGATCGTTCACGGCCACGTCTTTCCCTATTCGCCCCGCCCCGGCACCCCCGCGGCGCGGATGCCGCAGGTCGAACCGCCTACGATCAAGGCCCGTGCGGCAGAATTGCGCGCCGCGATTGCCGCAACGCGCGCGGCCTGGCTGCGCTCGTTGATCGGGATGCCACTCGAAGTCCTCGCCGAGCGCGACGGCACCGGTCACGCCCCCAACTTTGCGCGGATGCAGCTTCCCGTTGGCACTGCTGCCTGCGATCTCGTCACGATCACCCCGACCCGCATCATCGAAGGCTTGCTGGCATGAGCGCCGAAACCTGGTCCGAGCGCGTGTTCGGCGGCTTCCGCAAGACCTCCGAACGGCTCGCCGACAATCTCTCCGGGATCGTCGGGAGTACCCGGCTCGAGCCGGCGCAGCTCGACCGGCTCGAAGATGCGCTGATCCTCTCCGACCTCGGCCCGCGCGCCGCCGCCCGAATCCGCGACAAGCTCGCCGCTACTAGGTTCGAGCGCGGGGCAGATGAGGCGGCGATCCGCGAGGCGGTGGCCGAGGAGATAGCCGCGATCCTGCGGCCGGTGGCCAAGCCGCTCGACGTCGTCGCTTTTCCGCGCCCGCAGGTGCTGCTGGTGATCGGGGTCAACGGCAGCGGCAAGACCACCACCATCGCCAAGCTCGCGCATCTGTTCCAGGAGCAGGACTACGGGGTGATGCTCGCCGCGGGCGACACCTTCCGCGCCGCGGCGATCGGCCAGCTGGCGGTCTGGGCCGAGCGGGTCGGGGTTCCGATCGTCACCGGGGCGGAAGGCGGCGATCCATCGGCGGTGGTGTTCGACGCGGTCAAGGACGCCACCCAGCGCGGCATCGACGCGCTGATCGTCGACACCGCGGGCCGCTTGCAGAACAAGCGCGAGCTGATGGACGAGCTGGCCAAGATCCGCCGCGTGCTCGGCCGGCTCAACCCGGAAGCGCCGCACGACGTTGTGCTGGTGCTCGACGCGACCAACGGCCAGAACGCGCTCCAGC
>JBOHIC010000153.1:0-3413 GCA_050725835.1 Novosphingobium sp. | reverse complement strand
GCTTCGCGGCCGGATCGCCGCGAAGCCCGCCGCTTTGGCTACTTGGCTAGGCCGGTCAGGTCGTCGCGGACCAGGCCGAAGATGCGGATCATGATCGCCATTGCCGCGGCGCCCGCGGTGGCCAGCGCGAGGTTCCCGGCGAACGCGCCGAGCTGCGCTCCGATCTCCGGAATGTGCCCGAGCGCGATGGCGACCATCGGCAGCACCAGCGTGGTCAGGATGACCCGTGTGGTCGCTTCCGCGTCGTAGCTGATGCCCGCGATCAGGCCGAGCACGACCAGCACCAGGGCGACATCGAGCGCACCGAGCTGAACGAACGCGGCGACAAGCGCCAGCACCACGGCCAGCGCGCGCGCCAGCCCCGAGATTTTGCCGATCATCTGCATTCCCCCTCTTTTTGTGCCCTCGCATCGGGCAGCGACCCGCCGCGCAACCTATCGCGGCGAAGCGAAAGCGCAAGGCGCGTCATGCTGCGCGGTAAACTATTGAAAATAAGACGATATAGCGAACTTTATCCACAGTCGGGACAATCGGCTTTGCTGCAGCGAGCCGCGCATTCGCCTGGATTTGGCCAAACCGCCGCGCCGAGCGCCGTGCTTGACATCCCCCTGCTCGCCACTAGGAGCGCCCCCGGGCCACGCGGTCCCAACGCCGCGCGCGCTCTCTGCAAGGAGAGACTACATGACTGCACAACTGCCGGCGCGCAAACCCGCGCGTCCGTTCTTCTCTTCGGGTCCCTGCGCCAAGCCGCCGACCTGGTCCCCCGACAAGCTCGCGACGCAATCGCTCGGCCGCTCGCACCGCGCGAAGGTCGGCAAGGTGCGGCTGCAATACGCGATCGAACTGATGCGCGAAGTGCTGCAGCTTCCCGAAACGCACCGCATCGGCATCGTCCCCGGCTCGGATACCGGCGCGTTCGAGATGGCGATGTGGACGATGCTCGGCGCGCGCCCGGTCACCACGCTCGCCTGGGAGAGCTTCGGCGAGGGCTGGGTGACCGACGCGGCCAAGCAATTGAAGCTCGATCCGACGGTGATCCGCGCCGACTACGGACAATTGCCCGATCTGAGCCAGGTCGACTGGATCAGCGACGTGCTGTTCACCTGGAACGGCACCACTTCGGGCGTGCGCGTGCCCAACGCCGACTGGATCCCTGAGACCCGCGAAGGCCTCAGCTTCGCCGATGCGACCAGCGCGGTATTCGCTTACGACATCGACTGGGCCAAGATCGATGTCGCGACCTTCTCCTGGCAGAAAGTGCTCGGCGGCGAGGGCGGGCACGGGGTGCTGATCCTTGGCCCTCGCGCGGTCGAGCGGCTCGAGAGCTACACTCCCGCCTGGCCGCTGCCCAAGGTGTTCCGCCTGGTCAGCAAGGGCAAGCTCGCCGAGGGTGTGTTCAAGGGCGAGACGATCAACACGCCCTCGATGCTAGCGGTTGAAGACGCGATCTGGGCGCTCGAATGGGCCAAGGGGCTGGGTGGTCTCGCCGGGCTCAAGGCGCGCTCGGACGCCAACGCCGCCGCGCTCGATGCAATCGTCCAGGCGCGGCCTTGGCTGTCGCACCTCGCCGCCGATCCGGCGACCCGCTCGAAGACAAGTGTGTGCCTCTCGGTCGAGGGCGCCGACGAAGCCTTCATCAAGAGGTTCGCCGCGCTACTCGAGGCCGAGGGCGCCGCCTACGACATCGCCGGCTACCGCGACGCCCCGCCGGGTCTGCGCATCTGGTGCGGCGCGACGGTCGACACCGCCGACATCGAGGCGCTCGGGCCTTGGCTCGACTGGGCTTACGAGACGACCAAGGCATAACCAATCACCGTTCGTCCTGAGGAGGCGCGAAGACGAAGTCAGAGCGCCGTCTCGAAGGACCCTTCGAGACGCTCGGACTGCGTCCTCGCTCCTCGGGGCGAACGGATTTGAGATTCGGAGAACCGACATGACCAAACCCCGCGTACTCATTTCCGACAAGATGGATCCCAACGCCGCCGCGATCTTCCGCGAGCGCGGCTGCGAGGTCGATGAAATCGTCGGCGAAACCCCCGAGCAGCTGATCGCCCGCATCGGCGAATACGACGGCCTCGCGATCCGCTCCTCGACCAAGGTGACCAAGGCGATCCTCGACGCCGCGCCCAGGCTCAAGGTAATCGGCCGCGCCGGGATCGGGGTCGACAATGTCGATATCCCTGCCGCCTCCGCGCAGGGCGTCGTCGTCATGAACACCCCGTTCGGCAACTCGATCACCACCGCCGAACACGCGATCGCGCTGATCTTCGCGCTGGCCCGCCAGCTGCCCGAAGCCAACGCCCAGACCCAGGCCGGGCTGTGGCCGAAGAACGGGTTCATGGGGGTCGAGGTCACCGGCAAGACCCTCGGGCTGATCGGCGCGGGCAACATCGGCTCGATCGTCGCGGCGCGCGCGTTGGGGCTGCGGATGAAGGTGATCGCTTTCGATCCGTTCCTCACTCCTGAGCGCGCGATCGAACTGGGGATCGAGAAGGTCGAGCTTGACCAGCTGCTGGCGCGGGCGGACTTCATCACGCTGCACACGCCCCTCACGGACCAGACCCGCAACATCCTCTCGAAGGAGAACCTCGCCAAGACCAAGAAAGGCGTGCGAATCGTCAACTGCGCGCGCGGCGGGCTGATCAACGAGGCCGCGCTCAAGGACGCGCTCGACAGCGGCCACGTCGCCGGCGCGGCGCTCGACGTGTTCCAGACCGAGCCGGCGAAGGATTCGCCGCTGTTCGGTACGCCCAACTTCATCTGCACCCCGCACCTCGGCGCGAGCACCAACGAAGCCCAGGTCAACGTCGCGCTGCAGGTGGCCGAGCAGATGGCCGATTACCTCGTCAACGGCGGGGTCACCAACGCGCTCAACATGCCGAGCCTCTCGGCCGAGGAAGCACCCAAGCTGCGGCCCTACATGGCGCTTGCGGAAGCGCTGGGCAGCCTGGTGGGCCAACTCACCACCGGGGCGATCCCGCGGATTTCGATCCACGCCGAGGGCGCCGCGGCCGAGCTCAACATCAAGCCGATGGTCGCTGCGGTGCTCGCCGGGTTCCTGCGCCAGCAATCCGACACGGTGAACATGGTCAACGCCCCGTTCCTCGCCCGCGAGCGCGGGATCGAGGTGCGCGAGGTCAAGACCGAAAAGGAAGCCGCCTACCACACTCTGCTCAGGGTCTCGGTCAAGACCGAGGCGGGCGAACGCTCGGTTGCGGGGACGCTGTTCGGCAACGCCGAGCCGCGGCTGGTCGAGCTGTTCGGAATCAAGGTCGAGGCCGAACTCGCCGGGCACATGCTCTACATCGTCAACGAGGACGCCCCCGGCTTCATCGGCCGGATCGGGACGCTGCTCGGTGAGAACGCGATCAACATCGGCACCTTCAACCTCGGCCGCCGCGAGGCCGGGGGCG
>JBOHIC010000152.1:0-14572 GCA_050725835.1 Novosphingobium sp. | reverse complement strand
GCATGGTGCCCCATCATCACCATCGGCGGGTGATCGTGGCCGCGCACCAGCAGCCCCGGTTCTTCCCAGACCGAAAGGTTCATCGGCGCGAGGACGCGGGTCATGCCCTGTCCGCGCAGCCAGCCTTCGGCGGCGGCGATCAGCGCGGCGGCGGTTTCCTCGTCCTCGGCCTCGAGCGCGCCCCAGTTGCCGGTCCCCGGACCGCTGCCCTGCTCGGGCGGCTGGGCCAGCGCAAGTTCGTCGATGTGTGCCGAGATGCGCCCGACCGCCTCACCGCCCCGCCGCGCGAGGAACAGCTGGGCGCGGGCGTGCTCGAAGAACGGGTTGCCGCCGGGGGTGAACTTTTCGAGCTCCTCGCCGCGCAGCTGGGGGACGTAGTGGGGATCGTCGGCGTTGAGCCGATACGCCACATCGACGAAGGCCTCGCGCTCGGCCTTGGTGGTCACCGGGGTGACGGTCACGGTCATGCGGCGGCCCCCTGCCCGGCGTTATGCGGCGATATGATCGTCGCCCGGCTTGCCCCCACCTTCGCTGCCCATCGCGCGGCGACGCGGGTGGCCGCTGGCGATCCCGCCGGAGAGGTCCTTGACCCACGGATAGTCTACCGCGATGTCTTCGGTGTAGCCGAGGTTGAACACCGTGGGCGAGCGCTTGGGGCGGTCCTTCTTCTCGTAATAGGTGCCGAGCACACGGTCGAACACGTAGTTGGTGATCCCGTAGTTGCCGTCCTCGTCGAAGTAGTGATGCTCGTTGTGGCGCTGCTTCATGAACTGGACCCACTTCCACTTCGGCTTGAACGCGAGGTGCTGGATGCAGTGCATGAACTCGTAATAGCAGGTGGTGAGGATGCCGGTGGCGAAAGCGACCAGCGCCCCGCCCGGTCCGCCGATCGCCCAGCCCACCGGGACCGTCGCGATTGCGATGGTCGGGATCGTGGTGTGGAGCGCACCGAACAGCACGTTGAGTTCGTTGGGATCCTGGTGGTGATCGTAGTGGATCCGCTTCCACGTCGGCGAGAGCAGCTTCCACTTGTACATCCACTGGCCGTGGAGGACGTATTGGTGGAGCAGATGCCAGACCAGCGGATAGACCACCAGCGCCGCCGCCGCCGCGCCCAGTGCAGGCAACATAGCCACCGGGAACCACGCCAGCGCGAGCGCGCAGGCCGCCGCCACCGCGAGGTAGGCGAGGATCGTGTAGTGCTGGAAATAGGCGACCACCAGCTGCCGGAAGTCCATCCGGTCGAGATAGTGCGAGCGCTTCCAGAACGGCAACTGGGCCTGATCCGCTGGGCTGTCGATTACGGCTTGCGACACGGTCTGTGAAATCCTGATCGGTTCGGGGAGCATCCTACACGATGCCTTGGCGCGGCGCCATAAGCGCAACAATGCGGCCTCAATGGGGCGCGCGGGAGCGCGCAGATAGGTGCCGCGGGGCCTGCGCGCAAGGCAAAACGTGGTTTCCTCTGATTAACCAAGCCCGTGCACCCAGCCTTGAGAGGCGCTCGGCAAAATCTGCGGCATGGTGTTTCGCCGCCTCGCCCTGTCCGCGTTCGTGCTGTCCGCCGCGCAGCTCGGCGCCGCCGCGTCCGCGCAAGCCGCCGCCGGAATCGGCCTGGTTCCGACCGCGCTGATCGCTTCGCAGCTGCTCGCGCAGCCGGGATGCGACGGCACGCCCCGCCCCGCGCTTGGCCAGATCGCTGCAGCGCCGACGGCGGCGATGAGCAAGGCGTCGGCGATCCTTGGTGGACAGCTGAGCCAGCTTGAGCTGATTGCCCGGCAGCAGCAGGGTCTGGCTGCGCCCGAGCTCGTCGGAGCGGGCATCGCGCCCGCATCCCCGGCGCCCGAATGCAACCGCTTCGCCATGCCGCTCGGCGGCGCGGCGAAGCCGACACCGTTCGGGTTGCGCCACAGCCCGCTCGGCGCTGACGACTATCTCGCCAGCAAGCGCGTCGCGGTGAAACGCACCGTGTTCGACCGCGACTGGAACCGGGTGCGCGCCGAAGCGCTGCCCAAGCGGCTCAGCGCTTCGCTGACCGGCGCGGTTTCGGGTGCGAGCGGAGAAGCGCGGCTCGCCGCGGTCAACGCCTGGGCCAACAGCCACATTCGCTACGTCGAGGACCGCGAGCTCTACGGCCAGTCCGACTACTGGGCGGGGGCGCGGACCACGCTCAAGCGCGGCGCGGGCGACTGTGAGGATCTGGCGATCCTCAAGCTCCAGCTGCTCGCGGCAATGGGGGTCAAGCGCGACGACATGTTCCTCGTGGTCGCCCGCGACCTCGCGCGCAATTCGGACCACGCCGTGCTGGTGGTGCGCCAGGGCGGTCGGCACTGGCTGCTCGACAACGCGACCCCCGAACTGCTGGATGCCAGCAGCGCGCTTGAATACCGTCCGATCATGTCGTTCAGCGGCGGCGACAAGTGGATTCACGGATACTAGACCCGCGTTAGGCCGCACTTAGCGCTCGGTTAGCGCCTCGTCCAAGGCCCGCAGCACCGGCTTGAACAGATAGCTGAGGATGCTCTTGCTCCCGGTGATGATCTCCACGTCGCAGATCATCCCCGGCATGATCGGCAGCCGCCGCCCGTTCTTGATGAGAAACGCACGGTCGGTTTCGACCATCACGGTGTAATAGGCCTGGCGCTCGGCCTCGTCGTAGATCGAATCCGCGCTGATGTTGCGCACCTTGCCCGCGAGCCCGCCGTAGATCGAGAAGTCGTAGGCGGTGACCTTGACGTTGGCGCCGTCGCCGACCTTGATGAAGGCGATGTCTTTGGGCGAGACCCGCGCCTCGACCAGCAGCTTTTCGCCGACCGGGACCACCTGCATCAGGTTCTCGCCGGGGTTGACGAAGCCGCCGACGGTGGTGACCCGCACGTCGTTGACGAAGCCGGTGGCGGGCGCGCGCAGTTCGTTGCGCGAGACCCGCGCCGCCGCGCCCTTGATCGTCTGTTCGTTGACCGCGAGCTTGGTCGCGATCTCGCTGCGCTCGCTCAGCGCCTGCTGGCGGAAATCGAGCCGCGCGTTGCTGAGCTGGGCCTGGGCTTCGGCGATCGCCGCCTGGGCGCGGGCGACGCCTTGCCGAGCGGCTGACAGCCGGCCCTGGACATCGACCAGCTCGCGCTGGGCGGAGAGCAGCTCGGTTTGCGGGACGATGCCCTTGGCCGCCAAAGGCGCAAGCATGTTGACCTGCTGCTGCGCCAGCTGGGCCGAGCTTTGGAGCGCGGCTACAGTAGCCGCGCCCTCGGACACATCGCGGCGGCGCTGCTCGACCGCGGCGGCGAGTCCGGCCTCGCGGCTCTGCGCGGTGGCGCGGCGGACTACCGCAAGCTCGGCTTCCTCGGCGCAAGCGGTGCCCTCGCCGCAGGCGCTGTCGGTCCCGCCCGCGCCGCCCTCGGTGCCGAGCCGCGAAGCGCGCGCGGAAAGACGCTCGTTCTCGGCCTGGAGCGAGCCAAGCGCGGAGGAGGATTCGGCGTCGTCGAGCCGGACCAGCAGGTCGCCCTTCTTGACCATCTGCCCCGAGCGCACGAGGATCGCCGCGACCGTCGCGGGTTCGGCAGCCTGGACCAGCTGGGCCTTGCTCGTGGGGACGACCTTGCCCATCCCGCGGGTGATCTCGTCGACCCGCGCGAAAGCGGCCCACAGCACCAGGATGAGCAAGCCCGCGGCGCACCAGGCGATCAGCCGGCGGCTGGCGTCCCATGTGTCGTAGCCGGTGCGGGTCCGCAGGCGGGCAAACATGCTCATCAGGGCTTGACCGCGTCCTTGGGCTGGTCGGCGACCGCGAGGCTCTCCGCCGCCTTGGGCTGCGGTGCGGGGGCCTCGTCGCCGACCGCTGCGCGGTAGCGGCTGCTCGCCGCGGCCGGATCGGGGATGGTCAGGCGCCATTGCTTGGTCGTGTCGATCCGCCCGCCGACGTCGCGCTCGGCGTGGCGATCGGTGACGTGCGGGGTGACGGTAAGCCCGGGAGTGAAGGCCTCCTCGGCGGGCAGCAGGGCGCCGTCGGCGGCAAGCCGGGCTTCGAGCGCGGCGAAGTTGATCGCCGGAATCCGCTCGGTCCCCGCCCACTTGCCGGTGAACGCGCCCGCGCGGCCCCAGCCGCCGGTGAAGCGATAGAAGATGTGGCGGCCGAGCTGCTCGATCTTGCCGAGCTGGAAAGCCCATTTCGGCAGCACGTAATCGGCGTGATAATGCGTCGCGGTGCCGACGCTCTGCTCGACATAGCCGGCGAGCGCGGCTGCGGCCACGCCTTGCGCCTCGCGCCACGGCCCGGCCATCGGCCCGCGTAGCAGCGAGCCGTCGCAGGTGAAGCTGAACTGGCACCCGGTGCGCCGCTCCGAGCCTTGGTAAACCACCCCGCAGACGCTCTTGGGATAGGCCGGGTGGCGCATCCGGTTGAGCACCACCTGCGCCACCGCGCGGCGGCCCTGCATGGGCTCGGTCGCGGCTTCGTAATAGACCGCCTGGGTGAGGCAGCGCAGCGCGGTCGCCTGGGTCGCGGCGGCGGCGGCGAGATTGACCCCGCCGACCTGCTCGAGCGGCAGACCGGCGAGCGGGATTGCGGCGTTTTGCGCCTGAGCGTCGAGCCCTTCGGCGACGATCTGCGCCTTGTCGTCGACGGTCAGCGCCGAAACGTCGCGGATTTCGTCGAGCGCGATCCGCTGCGAGGCGCCGTCGCCGCCAATCACGCGGGTCGCGAGCAGCAACGCGAGCGCGAGGACGCCGGCCGCGGCGATGCCGGGCGCGGCGCGGCGCAAGGTCCAGCCCTCGCCCGCCGCGGTGAGCTGGCGGTACATGCCCAGATCGAGCGTTGCCATGCTCGCCATCGCCTTAGCCCTTCATCCCGGCGCCCGCGGAAGCGAGCACCTCGTCCTTCGGGCCATCCGCCACGATCCGCCCTTTGTCGAGGACCACCAGGCGGTTGCAGACCGCAAAAAGCGCCGGTCGGTGGGTTGAAATAACCAGTGTCTGGCCGGGCGTCAGGGATTGGGACAGACGGTCGACAAACAGTTTCTCGGTTTGCGAGTCCATCGCGCCCGTCGGCTCGTCGAGGAACAGCAGCCTGGCCGGGCTGACCAGCGCGCGGGCGAGCGAAAGGAACGCGCGCTGCCCGCCCGAGAGCCGCCCGCCGGCCTCGCCCACCGCGCGGTCGAACCCGCCGGCGTCCTGGCTAAGGAACTGGTCCGCCCCGACCTGGCGCATCGCCTCGATCAGCGCCGCGTCGTCGACCACGCCCGCGCCCAATGCTAGGTTGTCCTTGATCGTTCCGCTGAACAGCGCGGCGTCCTGGCCGACGTAGCGGAAGGCGGCGCGGATGTCGCCGGGGCGGTACTGGCGGCTGTCGATCCCGTCGATCAGCATCGCTCCGCCGGTGGGCTGGTAGAGCCCGCAGAGCACCCGCCCGAGCGTCGACTTGCCCGAAGCAACCCGGCCGATCACGGCGATCCGGTCGCCCGGTTCGATCGAAAGGTCGAGCCCCACCAGCGAGGGCACCGGCGCCTCGGGATAAGCGAAATCGAGCGCCTCGAGCCGGATCGTCGCCGAGCGCACCTCCGGCGTGAGCGAGGCGCTGCCCATCTTGCGCTCGTCGGCGTCCTCCCAGATCTTCTGGAGCGAATCTAGCACCTGCCGCGCCTGCTGGCCGCGGGTGAGGAGGAAAGCGAACTGCGCCGCCGGAGCGAGCGAGCGCGACGAAAGCATGACGATCGCGATGATCGCCCCCATCGTGATCTTGCCCGCATCGAACAGGTAATAGCCGCCGACGATCAGCCCGACGTTGCACGCCTGCTGGAAGGTCGCGGCCATGCTCACCGCGGTCGAGGAAATGTCGCGCAGGCGCTGCTGCGAGGCCGCGGTAAGCTCCGCCAGCAGCCGCCAGCGCCCGAGCATCGTCCCTTCGCCGGCGAAGCTCTTGAGCGTTTCCATCCCCGAGATCGATTCGACCAGCAGGGTCTGCTGGAGCCCGTAATCGGTCTGCGCCTCGACCGCGGCGGTGACCACCTTGCGCTGGAGCCGCAGCCCGAGGACGAGCATGCATGCGGCGGCGACCAGCGGGAGCATCACCAGCCACCCTGCGATATAGGCGATGACCAGCAGGAACAGCACGAAGAAGGCCATGTCGACGATCAGCACGATCGTGGTCGATGCGAAGAAATCGCGGACGATCGCGAATTCGGAGACCTTGGCGACGAGGTTGCCGGTCGCCCCCTTGCGCACCGCGAGCGGCGCGGCGAGGATCTTGGCGTAGATCTTCTGCGAGAGCTTGAGATCGAGATCGCGGCCAAGCTCGTCGAGCACGGTGGTCCGCGCCCGGCGCAGGGCATAGTCGAAGCCGAAGGCGATCAGCACCCCGGCCGCAAGCACCCACAGCGTCGACTGCGCGCGGTTGGGGATCACCCGGTCGTAGATGTTCATCGAGAACAACGGCAGCGCCAGCGCCAGCAGGTTGACCAGCAGCGAGGCGAGCAGCACCGGCCAGAACTGGCGGCGCAGCTTGTAGAGTTCGGCCCAGAACCAGTGGCCCTGCGCTTTGGCCTCGATCCCCGCACCCTCTTCGCGCAGCGCGGTGGCGTCGCCGATCACCGTCGCCATCCACCCGCCGTAGCGCTGACCCAGCGCGGCGAGCGGCTCCCACCGCGCCTCGCCTGCGCCGGGGCGCCAGACCAGCGCGTCGCCGTCGTTGAGCGCGTGGAACACCGCCAGCGCGCCGTCCGTTTCGGCGACCAGCGCGGGATAGGCGTGCGAACGATTGGGCAGCTTCTTCGGCCGGGCGGCGTCGCAGGTCAGCCCTAGCAATTCGAGCGCGGGTTCGGCCTGGTGCAGCGGCAGCCGCCCATCGCCGTCGCGGGCGAGCCCGGCGAACATCGCCGGCGCCATCGCGCAGCCGAAGCGCTCGGCCAGCTGGCCGATGCATTCGATCAGCGGGTCGGCGGTCACGGGAACGAAATCCGGCCGGTCGGCCATGCGTGGCTATCCTCGCGTATTAATCGGGCCGGTGAAGGCGGATCCGGCGCGGCGCGCCGGATCCATCGCAATCACTTGGGCATGGTCCGATATTCGAGCTCGGCGGGCTTGGCGGGGCCATAGTCGAACCGCTCGCGCTCGGCCTCGCCCGCTCCGGCGCCCGGCGCGATCTGCATCGCGCTCAAGAGCCGGTTGGTCGCGGCGAGCGTCTGGTAACGCGCGAACTGCTGCGAGAACCGCGCCGATTCGAGCCGGACGATGATGCTGAAGCGGGTGTTCTGCGCATCGAGCACGTCGAGCAGCGAGCGCCGGCCGATGTTGAACTGGCTGCGGTAGGACAGCAGCAGGTCGTCGCTGACCCGGCTTTGCAGGCTCAGCTGGTCGGTGATCCGGCCCTGGGTCTGGACCAGCGTCCAGGCGGTGCGGACATCCTGTTCGGCGTCGCGCTGCAGCTCGAACAGCCGGTAACGCGACTGGCTCGCGCGGCGCACCATCTCCTGATACTTGGCGCGGTTGATCCCGCCGTCGAACACGTTCCAGCGCAGGAAGACCTTGGCCTGGAGATCGTTGGTCTCGCCGCGGAAGCCGTCGATGTCGTCGCCGATCCGGCCCGAAACCTCGAACCCGATCCGCGGATAGAGATCGCCTTTCTCGCTGTCGGCCAGCGCGTGCGCCGCGTCGACGTCTGCCTCGGCCTCCTTGACCAGGGCGTTCTGCGTGCGGGCGAGCCCGACCGCTTCTTCGAGCGAGGCCGGCATGGCCTCGGCGAAAGTCGGCGGGAGCACGCCCTGGTCGATATCGAGCCCGGTCAGCGCGCGGAGGTTGATCTTGGCGCGGGCGAGGGCTTCCTCGGCCTCGGTCTGGCGCGCCAATGCGGCCTGGAGCCGTTCCTCCGACTGCTGCTGGTCGGCGATCGAGATCGAACCTTCGCGCACCCCGGTGGCGAGATCGCGCGACAGCGACTGATGGAACGCGACGTTATCCTGCGCCGCACCGAGCACGCGCTGCTGGAGCAGCACATCGAGATACTGCCGCGCCACCTGCAGCGCGATCGTCTCGGAGCGCTCGAGCACCCGCAGCGAAGCGCCGTCGACCCGCGCCGCCTGGCGCAGCACTTCGCCGCGGCGGCGGCCGAAGTCGATCGCCACCCATTCGCCGCGCAGTTCCGCTTCGAGCGGGTAGAGCGTGTCGTCGGCGATGCCGAGCGTGCGCCGGGTGGGGTTCTCGAGCCGGCGTATGCCGGCCGAGGCGTTGAGGTCGATCCGCGGGGCGTAGAGGCCTTCGGCCTGCTTGCGCTCCATCTGGATCGCTTCCTTGTTGTACTGCGCCTGGGCAATCTCCGGGTTGGAGTTGACCGCGACGGTAACCGCTTCGGGCAGGCTGATCACCTGGGCCAGTGCGGGCGAGGCCGAGCCGGCAAGAAGCCCTGCGACACCGGCGATGAGACTTTTCGAATTGAGCATGACGATTTCCCCAGTTGTCGCTTACCGGACGGTGATTTCCACCCGGCGGTTGCTCGGATTGCGTTCGCCGTCGGCGGTCGGCACTTTCGGCTCGCTCTCGCCCTTGCCGCTGACCTGGAGCACCGAACGCGGCATCCCCAGGCTGTCGAGCAGGTTGGCGACGGCAGTGGCGCGGCGCACCGAGAGCGCGTCGTTGTAGCTGTCGCTGCCCGAGCGGTCGGCGTGGCCGGTCACCCCGAGCGAGCCCCATTCGCACATCTTCTGGTTGGCGATCACCCCGTTGAGCGTCTGCACCGCGCTTTCGGGGGGGGCGTCGCTATCCCATTCGAAGAACACGATCCCGGCGATCGGCTGGCTGCAGATCTCGGGGATCTTGGCCGGCTCGGGCGGGACATAAGGCGGCGGCGGGACCATCCGCATGCGGTTGGCGGCGTCGACGCACTTGCCGACGCTGACCGCGTCCTTGGTGTTGCTCTTGAGGAAGCCCAGCGCGATCCCGCACTGCGCCTTGGCCTGCGCCGCCCACAGGAACTGCGGGGTGTTGGCGTTGACCACCGCGGCGTCGCGGGTCATCGCCAGGCCCGCGTCGTAGCGCGAGGTCATCTCGCCGCGGAGCTGGCTCACGCTCATGCCCATCAGCTCGTCGGTGGTCTGGGCCGAAGCCATGCTCGGCCAGACGAGTGCCGCCAGCGCTACCCCCAGCGTGACGCGGATGCGGTCTCCATGCATTGTCCTGTTCCCCTTGTTGTCGGCAGCATCGATTAGCCTTGAAGCGCCGCCGCTTCGTGCGCTTCGACCATCGGCTGGTAGAAGTGCCACGCGTTGCCGGCGAGGCCCGGCGCGGCGTCGAGCGTCGCGGCAAGCATCTCCGACAGGTTTTCCGCCCCGGGCCCGGCATGCCCGAGCGGCGCGTCGGCGCCCCCGGCCAGCTGGGAAACGAGGTGGTCGACGAAAGCCTCGGCCCGGGCATCGTCCAGCGCTTCACGGATTTCAGGCAGTTCCGCGAAGTGTTTGGGCGTCCCGGCAAGCGCCTCGGCCGCGTCAGGCGCGCCCGCGAGGAGCAGCGCGTCCATTGCCTGCGCCAGCGGCGGTTCGGCCGCATGGAACAGGTCGCCCGCGGCGAAACGATCGGCAAGCGGCGCGGCGGGCTGGTCGAAGTTGCCGCCGAACCGGTCGAGCACATGCTCGAGTTCGGACGCGACCGGATCGGCGAAACGCTCCGCGCCCAGGCCCGCTGCGTCGCGCAGCGGGAGCGCGGTGGCGTGGCCAGGTTCGGCGAAGAGATCGCCCGCCGGCATCAGTTCGACCCGCGTCGCGGGCAGCGACTGGTGGGTTTCGGCAAGCGGGCTGTCGATCCCGATCTGGCCGTGCAGTTCCGCACCTTCGGTCGTCACCAGCGCGGGCTGGGCGGCGAGCTGGTCGGCCACCACCAGTCCCATTCCCGCCGCCGCGACGTTGACCAGATCGCTGGCGCGGGCCGCCGCCCGTGCCGCCGCGGTGGCGAAGCTGGCGTCGGCGACCGTGCCGGTGGTCCCATCGGTGCGGGTGTAGGTGGTCTGGCCGTGGATGGTCACATCCCCGTTCGCGGCGCTGGCGGACTTGCCGTCCGAGGTCAGCGAGATGCTGGCGATGCCCATATCGGCGAGCGAGCGGAACTCGCCGGCGTCGGTCACGCCGTCGCTATTGGCGTCCTGCCACACCCCGAACTGGGCGAAAGCGGCGTCGGCGGCGTCGAGCTGGCCGTCGCCATTGCTGTCGTACTGCGCGGCGAGGCCCTGGAGGTCGCTCGCGGCGTTGCCGCCGAAGACGATCTCGATGCCCGAAACCTTGCCATCGCCGTTGCGGTCGATCGCCAGCAGCCCGTCGTCGGGGCCGACCCAGGCGGTGCCGACCAGGCCGTTACCGTAGTCGTAGGTCACGCCTGCAGCAGTGCTCAGGAACTCCGCCCCGTCGCCGTCGAGATCGAGCACGACCGGCGGGGCGGTCGGATTGAGCGTCAGCGCGATGTTGGCCGAGGCGATCACATCGCCGTCGCTGTCCTGGATCGAGACCGGAGCGGTTACCGCGACCGGCGCGTTGGTGATCGTGGTCGCGCCGAAATCGCCGATCTTGAAAGGTTGGTTGGTGGCGGTGTTGTCGGCATTGGCGTCGTGGCCGAACTCGATCGAGTTGTACCCGGTCGCGGTGAATGCGCCGAGACGGGTGTTATCGACCACGCCCGAAATCGTCGCTTTTCCGCCGCTGAAGGTCACGGTGTAGCTCACCCCGTCGACCAGGTAAGTGCCGTTGGCGGTGATCAGCGTGGTCACGGCGCCGTGGGTGATCGACACCTTGTTGATGGTGTCGAGATTGCCGTCGCCGATATCGTTGTCGTTATCGATATCGTCGCGCGCGGTGATGATCACCGTGGTGGTCTTGCCGGGACCGATGGCCGTGAACAGCGCGTTGGCGCCGTTGGCGGTATAGTGCGCGGTGAAGGCGTGGTTCTGGTTGGCCAACACCGCATAATCCGCGCCGTTGGACGGCGAACCGGTGACGTCGATCACGAAATCGACCCGCAGCGATTCGTTCTGGCCGACGGAGTTGCCGCTGCTGACGCCGCCCTCGTTGGCGTTGGCGTTTACCGTCCCGCCATCGACGCCATTGGTCATCGGGGTGAGGAGGATGTCCTGGCTGTTCGCCGCGGCGAGCGTGAACGCAGCCCACGAGCCGTTGCCGCCGACGAAGTTGTAGCCGCCCGCGTTGAAGTCGACCACGGCCGTGGCGTCGAGCTTCTGGGCGATGTCGACGGTGTACTGGTCAGGCGAACCGACCGGCTGGAGTTTGATGGTGAACACCACCGAAGCGTCGTCGGAGCGGGTCGCGGTGAGCACCGTATCGCCGGACGACAGCGCATAGTTTAGCGAGACCAGCCCAGAGGATAGGTTCTGGCCCTCCAGGCTGGTGATCGTCGCGGCGGTGAACACCACCTTGCCCGCGCCGTCGGCGCCGTAGTCGTTATCGACATCGTTGTCGTCGTCGAGGAAGTTGCCGCCGGTCGCATTGACGGCGTTGTTCATGACCGTCGCCTTGGGCTGGATCGCGATCGGCGTATCGTCGTCGACGTCGATCACCAGCGTGCCGCCGGCCGAATCCAGGTCCTGGTCGGTGACGGTGTAGCTGAGCGTGAACGGCTGGTTGTTCTCGTCGCTGCCAGCGGCGTGGACGATCGGGGCGTTCTGCGTCACGGTATAGGCCCCGGTCGCCGCGTTGAGGGTGACCGTGAGGACCTTGGTCGCACCCTGGAACACGTCGATCCCGGTGCCGTTGGCGACATAGCTGAAGCCCGCCGGGAACCCGGTCGTGGCGAAAGCCCAGGTCAGCGGCCCATCGCCGCCCGACCCGGAAAGGGTGCCGGCGGTGTTGGCCGAATCGGCATCGTCGCCGATCCCGCCGGGGTTGCCGTTCGTCAGCGCATCGTCGTCGAGCTGGACCTGGGCGTTGGCGCCGACGATCACCCCGGCGTCATTGATCGTGATGGTCAGCGTCGCGGTGGTGGTGTCGCCATCGGCGTCGGTCAGGGTGTAGGTGAAGACATCGTTCACCCCGCCCTTGGTCCCGGCGCTGCGGGTGTAGCTGTAGCCGCCGTTGGCATTGAGCGTGAGCGTGCCGTACTGGCCCACCGTGCTGCCGCCGACCGTGCCCGGGCCATTGAAGCCGGTGATCGCTACGATCGCCGCGCCGCCGTCGGCCCCGACCGAATCCGCCCCGCCATCGGCTTCGGCGTCGGTAATGACGTTGCCGGTTGCCGGGCCATAGGTGCCCGCGGCGATGGTGTCGGTGTCGTTGACCGCGGTCGGCGTGTCGTCGTCGACGTTGATCGAAAGCGTGCCGCCGGCGCTGTCGCCGTCGGCGTCGGTGACGGTGTAGTTGACGGTGAACGGCTGGTTGTTCTCGTCGCTGCCCGCGGCATGGACGATCGGCGCGTTCTGGGTGACCACATAGGCGCCGTTGGCGGTGTTGAGCGTGATCGTCAGCACCTTGGTCGCGCCCTGGAACACCTCGAGCGAGCTGCCGTTGAGCGAATAGGTGAACCCGGCCGGGAACCCGGTGGTCAGGAACGCCCAGGTCTTCGCCCCGTCGCCGCCCGAACCCGAGAGCGTGCCGCTGGTGTTGACCGCGTTGAGGTCGTCGCCGATGCCGCCGGGGTTACCGCCGGCGAGCGCATCGTCGTCGAGCTGCACCGCCGCATTGGGCGTGGTCGAGGGCGCCGCGTCCTGCAGCGTGATCGTCAAGGTCGCGGTGGTGCTGTCGCCGTCCTTGTCGGTCAGCGTGTAGGTGAACACATCGGTCGCGTTGATCGGGCCGGTGCCCGAGCGAGTGTAGCTGTAGCCGCCGTTGGCATTGAGCGTGAGCGTGCCGTACTGGCCCACGGTCGAGCCGCCGATGGTGCCCGGGCCGTTGAAGCCGGTGATCGCGGTGACTCCGCCGCCGACCGCCTGGCCGTCAGCACCGACCGAATCGTTGGTCAGCACATTGCCGGTCGCCGGACCGGTCGCACCCGCGAGCAGCGAGTTGGTGTCGTTGGTCGCCGTCGGGGTATCGTCGTCGACGTCGATCGTCAGCGTCCCGCCGGCCGAGTCCAGATCCTGGTCGGTGACGGTGTAGCTGAGGGTGAAGCCCTGGTTGTTTTCGTCGCTGCCCGCGGCATGGACGATCGGCGCGTTCTGGGTGACCGTGTAGCTGCCGTTCGCGGCGTTGAGGGTGATCGTCAGAACCTTGGTGACGCCCTGGAACACGTCGATCCCGGTGCCGTTGGCGACATAGGTGAAGCCCGCCGGGTTGCCGGTGGTGGCGAACGCCCAGGTCAGCGGCCCATCGCCGCCCGAACCCGTTAAGGTGCCGGTAAGGTTGGCGGAGTCGGCGTTGTCGCCGGTGCCGCCGGGATTGCCGTTCGCCAGCGCATCGTCGTCGAGCAGCACGGCGCCGTTGGCGCCGGTGATCGGGGTGGCGTCGTCGATGGTGATCGTCAGCGTCGCGGTGACCGTGTCACCGTCGGCGTCGGTCAGGGTATAGGTGAAGACGTCGTTCACCCCGCCCTTGGTCCCGGCGGTGCGGGTGTAGCTGTAGCTGCCGTTGGCGTTGAGCGTGAGCGTGCCGTACTGGCCCGCCGTGCTGCCGCCGACCGTGCCCGGGCCATTGAAGCCGGTGATCGCGACGATCGCCGCGCCGCCATCGGCCCCGACCGAGTCCTTGCCGCCGTCGTTCTCGGCGTCGGTGATGACGTTGCCGGTTGCCGGGCCGTAGGTGCCCGCGGCGATGGTGTCGGTATCGTTGACCGCCGTGGGCGTATCGTCATCGACGTTGATGGTGAGCGTTCCGCTCGCGCTGTCGAGATCGATATCCTTGACGGTGTAGTTGAGCGTGAAG
Organism: Novosphingobium sp.; assembly: GCA_050725835.1. Lineage (GTDB taxonomy): Bacteria > Pseudomonadota > Alphaproteobacteria > Sphingomonadales > Sphingomonadaceae > Novosphingobium. Next base: position 737 of record JBOHIC010000152.1, on the reverse strand, counting down.
CTCTGGTTGTTCTCGTCGCTGCCAGCGGTGTGGACGATCGGAGCGTTCTGGGTGACCGCGTAAGCGCCATTGGCCGCATTGAGTGTGATGGTCAGCACCTTGGTCGCACCCTGGAACACGTCGATGCCGGTGCCATTGGCGACATAGGTGAACCCGGCCGGATTGCCGGTGGTCTGGAACGCCCAGGTCAGCGCGCCGTCGCCGCCCGAACCCGCGAGGGTGCCGGAGGTGTTGGCGGCGTCGGCGTCGTCGCCGGTCCCGCCGGGGTTGCCGTTCGCCAGCGCATCGTCGTCGAGCAGGACCAGCGCGTTGGTCCCGGTGACGGGCGCGGCGTCTTCGATGGTGATGGTCAGCGTCGCGGTGACGGTGTCGCCGTCGGCGTCGGTCAGCGTATAAGTGAAGACGTCGCTGACATTGCCCGGGGTGCCGCCGTTGCGGGCATAGCTGTAGCTGCCGTCCGCATTGATGGTGAGCTGGCCGTACTGGCCGCTGGTCAGGCCGCCGACCGTGCCAGCCCCGTTGAAGCCGGTGATCGCAACGATCGCCGCGCCGCCGTCGGCCCCGACCGAATCCGCGCCGCCGTCGGCTTCCGCATCGGTGATGACGTTGCCGGTGGCGGGAGCATTGCTGCCCGAAAGGATCGCGTCGGTATCGTTGACCGCGGTCGGCGTGTCGTCGTCGACGTTGATCGAAAGCGTGCCGCCGGCGCTGTCGCCGTCGGCGTCGGTGACGGTGTA
>JBOHIC010000151.1:0-2559 GCA_050725835.1 Novosphingobium sp. | reverse complement strand
ATGATGCAGCGCGGCGGCGATCCCGGCGAGCGGGCCCATCCCCGGGCGCGGCCAGTCGGGCAGGGTCGGGGCGGGGGCGGTTGCCCGCCCGACCACCACGACATGCTCGCACCAGCCCGAGAGCAGGGCGACCGCGCGTGCCAGGAGGGTGTGCCCGTCGAGCTCGGCGAGCGCCTTGTCGCTGCCGAACCGGGTGGCTTGCCCGCCCGCGAGGACCGCGCCCAAAATCACACGAAATCCTCGGGCCAATGCCGAAGCGCCGAGCGCACCGGATAGGGCGTGAACCCGCCGAGCGCGCAGAGCGAGCCGAACTCCAGCGTTTCGCAGAGGTCGTCGAGCAGGGTCAGGTCCTCCTCCCGTGAAACTGTGCGCCCCGCGTTGTCCGCGGGCAAGCGCAACCGGTCGATCAGCTCCACTCCGCGGGTCGAGCCGATCCGGCAAGGGGTACACTTGCCGCAGCTTTCGGCGGCGCAGAACTGGAAGGCGAAGCGGGCGAGACGGCCCATGTCGGCGGTCTCGTCGAACACCACCACCCCGCCGTGGCCGATCAGCGCGCCGGCCTCGGCATAGGCTTCGTAATCGAAGGGCAGGTCGAATTGGTCGGGATGGATATAGGCCCCAAGCGGCCCGCCGACCTGCACCGCCTTGACCGGGCGGCTCGACGCGGTGCCGCCGCCGATGTCGTAAACCAGCTCGCGAAGCGTGATCCCGAACGGCGCTTCGAACAGCCCGCCGTGCCGGATGTTGCCGGCTAGCTGGATCGGCATCGTCCCGCGCGACTTGCCGTGGCCGAGGCCGGCGTAAAGCTCCGCCCCACCGAGCTGGAGGATGTGCGAGATGGCGGCGAGGGTGAGGACGTTGTTGACCACGGTCGGGCAGCCGAACAGGCCTTCGATCGCGGGCAGCGGCGGCTTGGCGCGGACCTCGCCGCGCTTGCCCTCGAGCGAGTTGAGCAGCGAGGTCTCCTCGCCGCAGACGTAGGCGCCTGCGCCCATTCGGACCTCGACCCGGAACGGGGCGATGCGCTCGGCCGCCAGCGCGATTGCCGCATCGAGCTTGGCGACGGCGTGAGGATATTCGCTGCGGACGTAGATATAGCCCAGGTCCGCTCCCATCGCGTGCGCGGCGATGGCCATGCCTTCGAGCAGTGCGAACGGGTCGCCTTCCATGAGCATGCGGTCGGCGAAAGTGCCGCTGTCGCCCTCGTCGGCGTTGGCGACGATGTATTTGCGCTCGCCCGTCGCCTCGGCGACCGTCCGCCACTTGATTCCCGCCGGAAACCCCGCCCCGCCGCGTCCGCGCAGGCCCGATTGGGTGACTTCGGCGATCACCTGCTCGGGCGAAAGCGAACGCGCACGATCGAGCCCGGCCCACCCGCCGGTCGCGGCGTAGTTCTCGAGGCTGAGTGGGCGGGTCTTGCCGGCGCGCGCGAACGTCAGCCGGGTCTGGCGCGTGAGGAAGGGGTGTTCGGCGATGGGGCCGATGCCCTTAGGGCTGGACCCGTCGAGGACTGCGACGATATCCTCCACCCCCACCGGCCCCCAGCCCAGATCGTCGATCTCCACCAAAGGCTCGAGCCAGTGCATTCCCGAGCTCGAAATGCGCTCGACCGTACAGCCCGCCGCCGCGAACGCCGCGGCCACTGAGTCCGCCCCGCAAGCCAGCGCGAGCGCGTCGTCGGAGATGCGCACCGTGGTCATGTGCGCGCGACCAGTTCGGCCAGCGCCGCCGCGTCGAGCCGGGCGTGGAGGGTATCGCCGATCCGGGCGTTCGGGCCGACCCCGCACAGCCCGAGGCAATAGACCGTCTTCAGCCGCACCCGTTCGCCTGCAGCAGCTTCAGCCGCCGCCACCAGCGCCTCGACCCCGCGCGCTTGGCAGGCTTCGGCGCGGCAGAGTTCGATGCACGGGCGTGGGTCCGCCTCGGCGGTGAAATCGTGGTAAAAGCTGACCACCCCGTGGACCTCGGCGCGGCTGAGGTTGAGTGCGTGGGCGATGACCCGCTCGGCTTCGGCATCGACGCAGCCGAACGCCGTCTGGACATCGTGCAGGATCGGCAGCAACGGCCCCTCGCGCCCCATGTACTCGGCGCAGATTTCGGCGATGCGCTCGGCCGGAATCATGCCTTGAGCCGCTGGCCATGCCAGCCGACATGCTCGGCCATGAAGGTCGAGATGAAATAGTACGAGTGGTCGTAGCCGGGCTGCATCCGGATCGTCGCGGGGATGCCGGCCTTTTTGCACGCGAGCACCAGCAGACCGGGCTTGAGTTGCTCGTGGAGGAAAGCGTCCGCCTCGCCCTGGTCGACCAGCAGATCGGGCAATCGCGCACCGTCCTCGATCAGCGCGCAGGCGTCGTATTCGCGCCACGCCGCGCGGTCCGCACCAAGATAGCAGGAGAGCGCCTTTTCGCCCCACGGGCAGTGCAGCGGGTTGGCGATCGGGGCAAAGGCGCTGACCGAGCGGAATCGGTCCGGGTTGCGCAATGCGATAGTCAGCGCGCCGTGGCCGCCCATCGAGTGCCCGGTGATCCCTTGCCGGGCCATTTCGACGGGGAAATT
>JBOHIC010000150.1:0-42337 GCA_050725835.1 Novosphingobium sp. | reverse complement strand
CCGCGGCGCCGCCCGCGGGCTCGCGCCGGCCCTGGAAGCGCAGCAGCGGATCGTCGAGCGCAACCAGTTCGCGTTTGAGCGCGGCGAGCACGCTCTTGGGGGTGATCTCGGGAATGAACGCCTCGAGCCGCGCGAGCGAGCTTTCGGGCGCGGACGGCACGAGGTCGTCGCGGATCAGCGCGAGCACCGCGCCGACTAGCGCGCCATTGCTGCGGGTTCCGGCCGAGGCGGCGTCGTTCTTTGCGGCGGTGCGGATATTGGCGATCTGCTCGGCGACCTCGCCCGCGGTGAAGCCCTGCGCCAGCGCGCGGCGGTATTCGCGCGCCGCAGCGCTAAGCCCGCGCTTCCACCCGCCGTCGATCGTGTCGATCACCAGGTTGCTGGTCCGCGCCGCTTCGAAGGCGTCGGCGGTGCCCAGCCCGGCGCCGCGGAACGGCGGGTCGGCCTGGCGGGTCAGGCTGAGCAGGCGGCGATTGACGATCCCGTAGCCGATCTGGCGCAACAGGTTCTCGCGGCGCTGGGCGACGCTGTCGGGTTCGTATAGCCACGGCCCGTTGCGCGATGCGGTGACGCGTTCGGACAGCGCCGGGTCGATGAAAATATCGGTACGACGCTTGTCCTTGGGATCGATCGGTCCGGCGTCGGGCTGCTTCTCGGCGGGGGCGGGCTGCCAATCGGCGAAGCGGGCAACGATCGCCGCTTCGACTTCCTCCGGCGCGAAATCGCCGACCACGACCAGCGTGGTCTGCTTCGGCACGTATTCGCGGCGGTAGAAGGCGCGCAGGCTGTCACCCGTGGCCGCATTGAGCGCCTCCGTCGTGCCGATCGGCAGGCGCTTGGGAAAAAGCGCCAGCGGCGCGCCGAACTCGAGGCTGTCGACCAGGTTGCGGTAAGCGAAGGTGTTGCGGTCGCGCATTTCGGAAAGCACCACCCCGCGTTCGCGCGCCACCGCCGCGGCGGCGACGGTCAGCTCGCTGGCGGTCTCGCGCATCAGCATCAGCGCGGTGTCGAGCAGCTTGGGATCGGCGCGCTGGAGATCGAGCTGGTAAAGCGTGGCGTCGAAGCTCGTCGAAGCGTTGGTGTGCGCGCCGAAGGCCAGCCCTTGACGCTCGAGCAATTTCACCATCTCGCCTTCGGGAACATGAGTGCTGCCGTTGAAGGCCATGTGCTCGACGAAGTGAGCGTAGCCGCGCTCCGCCTCGCCCTCGTCGAGCGAACCGGCGTCGACCTGCATCCGCACCAGCGCGGTTCCCTTTGGCGTGGCGTTGCGCCGCACGACATAGCGCATGCCGTTGGCAAGCTTGCCGAACTTCCACGCCGCCTCGACCGGCACATCGCTCGCCTCGAACGCCCAGGTCGGCTTTTCGGCGGGCGGTTTGAGCGCAGCAATCCGTTCGACCTGCGGGGCGCAGGCGGCGAGGGGGAGGGCGGAGCTGGCGAGAAACAGCAGAAACCGAAAACGCATCGCCGGGTGGTCGCAGGCGCGGCCAGAAATGGGAAGGCCTAAATGTGGCGCAAATCCGCTTGCCGCGTGCAATCAGGACCGTTGCTGGGACGGATCACCCCGCCGAAGCGGCCCTTGCCAGACAAGCGCTCGGATCGACGGTCCAATCCAGATCATAGGTGGCCGGAACGCGCTCACCTGTCATTTGGCGATCGAAACTGCCGGCATCATAGTGAATCCGCGCCATCGAGTTATCGAATTTCGCGAGGCGCTGGTTGTCGAGCATCGCGCTATTTGCGGAAATCTCGGTCTGAAGGGTTCGGGTCGAGCGGATCATACGGATCGCGCCATCTCGGCGCTCGAAGCTGCGGCGGTAGGTTCGGCCATACATGGCGTTGTCGAAAGTGCTGTTGAAAGACCAATCCTTCTCTGCGGTGTCGGTCGGTAGGCGAACAGTCGTCACCCGGCAATCGAACTCGGGTTTGCCGTAGTACGGCGCCGAAGAGGACTGATCGCCGCCGCGCATGTGCCGCTCTGGCGGGCTGAAGCCTCCGCCGGGCAGGATAAGCGAGCGTGATCTGCTATCGGTATCCCAATCGACCGGACCGGTTCCCTCGATTTCCAGAATGCTGGCCAATTCCGTCGCATCGAACCGCCAGGAAACCTTAGTGACTTCGTTCCATGTGCTGCTGCCCTCGAGTTCGCGCCTATAAGCGGCTTCCAGTTGGCTGTCGGTAATCGATGAGAACTGATAGTACTCCGTCAGCGCTTCGCGTCCGCGCTTGATCATCACGTTGCGAATGATCGCAGGTTGGGAAAATCCGCCGCGCGCATCGATCTCGAACAGAGTCGTATCGAGCGGCTTGGTCGCCGGCGCCCACGCAATACCCTCCAACTCGGCACCATTCTGGCTGAGCGGCAACACCCAGCGATACGAGAACACCGGATCGGTCGACGGCGCGTAGGGGTGCGGCAAGGTTCCGTCGAGCCAGTAGGTTTGCCCTTCGATCACGGCTCGAACCAACACGTGGTCGAACATGCCCGGGCTGGCCAAGCGCTGATCCAGTCCATCGTCGTTGCCGGAGTTGTTGACCAGCACTGCTTGGGCGGCGATGCCTAGTTCCTGAAGCAGTGCGAGCAAGAGGGCGGTCTTGCCCTTGCAATCGCCATATCTGCGTTGCCAGGTTTCCTCGGCCGAAGCAGGTGTCAGATTGCCGGCGTTAAGCCCCACGTAAACATACCGAACTTGTTGCTGCACCAGCTTGAGCGCAGCAGCCGCGCGAGCCTTCTCTCCGAGGCTCGCTGCCGCGATAGTGATTGCTTCGCGCTTCACCGCCGAGTCCTTCGAAAGCGCCGCTGCCTTGGAGAACAGCGGGGCAATTCGGCTGGAAACCGACTGCCAGGTCGCGAAGTCGCTGTATTCGAGGACGCGGACCCACGTGTAGCGGGGCGGAGCGTCCTTTGGCAGGCTGAGCGAAGTCGGGTTGTCGGCCGCAATCGAGACCCCCCGCTCGTCGCGCTTGAGCATCGCGGCGAGGTCGGCGGTATGGCGAAGTTGCGGTTCGTGGCCACTGTCCCATGTCAAGCGGAGGTCGAAACGGCCCGGCGGAGGTGCCGGGACAAGAAACAGTAATCCGGAATCGTCGCTACCAAGCGTCGGATCCTGGGACGGCAAGGTATATGCGACTTCGAGGTCGTCGCCGACACGAAGGTCCGGAATCCGCAAGGTCGCAGTCAGTATGCCGTCGAGCGTAGCGGCTTCCAACTGATCCTCACGTCGCAAAACTTCGAACTTCACATCGGCAAGGACATCTCGAGCCGTGCCGTCGCGATGTACTCGGACCGCATGAATGACGGGGGTTCCGGCGGCCGGATTCCACGACAACGACAGGTTCCCCAAAGCCAACGCATTGGTGTCCAAAATACGGATGAGGCTGGCAATGAATGTCCGTTGTCCGGTCTTGCTGAGGTGAGCCTGGGTGTTTTGGCGGCGAATGAACAAGGGGCCGCGCACATCGTCGGGAACCGACAACGGCTCCGAAACGATCGCCCAATTGGGAAGCGGGCCCACATTTACACTGTCTTCCTTGGCCATCGCACCGGGAATGATCACGAAAAATACCGCAAAGGCAGCCAGAGCGCGCATTGAAATACTCCGAACAGTGTCGGGATATCCTGATTGATTACAATGCGAATGCAAGCTGCTTTGCAGACCTGCCTCTCGTCACTTGCCCCGCAGCTTGCGGTGCGCCGAAAGGTCGAACACTTCGCTCGGGCCGTTATCCGCTTCGAGCAGGCCGAGGCGGCGGGCGACTTCCTGGTAGGCTTCCTCCTCGCCGCCGAGGTCGCGGCGGAAGCGGTCCTTGTCGAGCTTTTCGCCGGTGGCCATGTCCCATAGCCGGCAGCCGTCGGGGCTGATCTCGTCGGCGAGGATGATCCGGCTGTAATCGCCGTCCCACACCCGCCCGAACTCGAGCTTGAAATCGACCAGGCGGATGTTGATCGCGGCGAACATTCCGCTCATGAAATCGTTGACCCGGATCGCCATCGACGAGATGTCCTGCATCTCGTCGTTGTTGGCCCAGCCGAAGCAGGCGATGTGCTCTTCGGCGATCATCGGATCGCCCAGCGCATCGTCCTTGTAGTAGTATTCGATCAGGGTGTGCGGCAGCGGCTCGCCCTCGGGAATGCCGAGCCGCTGGCTGATCGACCCGGCCGCGACATTGCGCACCACCACCTCGATCGGGACGATCTCGACCTGGCGGACCAGCTGCTCGCGCATGTTGAGCCGCTTGATGAAGTGGGTCGGGATGCCGATGTGGTTGAGCCGGGTGAAGACGTATTCGCTGATCCGGTTGTTGATCACGCCCTTGCCGTTGATCGTCCCGCGCTTCTGCGCATTGAAGGCGGTGGCGTCGTCCTTGAAATACTGGATGATCGTGCCCGGCTCGGGACCTTCGTAAAGGATCTTGGCCTTGCCTTCGTAGATCTGGCGGCGACGGGACATTCTGGAGCTTCCTCGGGGCTTCGGCAAAACAGCGCGCCCCGGCGCGAACGGGTTGCCGAAGCAACCGCGCGGGCCGGGGCGGACGCCCGGGCCTTAGGCCAAAACGCCGCGCCGCGCAATCTGGCGCATGGTGTGACGCGAAAGCAACTGCCAGTTGCAAATTGCCATCCACCGTTGACCGCACCTGCGCCGGTTGGCACTGTCATTTCCGATAGCGCGCGAAAGATTGCGCTACGCTTCAGTGAGGAGTTCCCGATGACCCGATTCACTCTGCGCACAGCGGCGTCGTTTGCCGCGCTTGCCATGGCCTCGTTCGCCGCTCCCGCATTCGCGCAAGACGTTCCGCCCGCCGACGAAAACGGCGACGAGCCCGAGATCGTCGTCACCGCGCAGGGCCGCGCGCAGCTGCTGTCGGACGTGCCGGTGGCAATCTCGGCGGTCAACGCCGAAGCGCTGCAGAATTCGGGTGCCAACGACATCCGCCAGCTCAACCAGGTCGCGCCCTCGCTGCTGGTCTCCTCGACCGGCTCGGAAGCCAACGGTTCGGCGCGGATCCGCGGCATCGGCACGGTCGGCGACAACCCCGGCCTCGAAAGCTCGGTCCCGGTATTCATCGACGGCGTCTATCGCAGCCGCTCGGGCATCGGCCTCAACGAGCTCGGCGAGATCGACCGGGTCGAGGTCCAGCGCGGGCCGCAGGGCACGCTCGGCGGGCGCAACTCGTCGGCGGGCCTGATCAGCATCTATTCCAAGAAGCCGCAGTTCGAATTCGGCGGCAACGGCGAGCTGACTTACGGCAATTACGACTATTTCCGCGTCGCCGGCAGCATCACCGGCCCGATCAGCGACCAGCTCGCCGCTCGGCTCGACGGGGTCTATGTCAAGCGCGACGGGTTTTACACCGATCCCGCCAACAGCACCGACGTCAACGACCGCGACCGCTATTTCCTGCGCGGGCAGCTGCTGTGGGAGCCGAACGACGACGTTTCGGTCCGCCTGATCGGCGATTACACCTACCGCGCTGAGAAGTGCTGCGCCGCGGTCTATGTCGATCGTTCGGTCAACGAATATATCGGCGACCTCAACAACCCATCGACCCCGCTCACCCCGCTCCAGACCAACGGCAACAACATCATCAACGTGCTGCGCGACCTCGGCCAGAACCTGGCCGCGTTCAGCCGTGGTTACGAGCGGACGATCTCGGTCACCCCTGGGCGGACCTTTGCCGGTCGGACCAAGGACTACGGCGTTTCGGGCGAGATCAACTGGGATCTGGGCGGGGCCGAACTAACCTCGATTACCGCTTACCGTGAATACCGCTCGGCGCAGGCGTCGGACACCGACTACGGCACGGTCGACATCCTCTACCGTACGCCGAACGACGATGTTTATCGCCAGTTCCACACTTTCACCCAGGAGCTGCGCCTGCGCGGCGAAGCCTTCGGCGGCACGCTCGACTGGCTTGTCGGCGGCTTCTACGCGGACGAGCGGCTGACCGCGCGCGACAACCTGCGGTTCGGCAGCCAGTACGGGCGTTTCGCGACCTGCCGGATCATCTCGGGCGGCGGGCTCGCCGGGCTTTATTCGCCCACCAACCCGTCTTGCGTTGTCCCCGGAGTCGGTCCGGCGACGCTGGCGGGCGCAACCGGCGCTTCGGGTCCGGACATCGTAGCCGGCTTCACCGCGCTCGACAGTCTCGGCAACCTCGGCTCGACCAACGATCGCTATTACCAGCGCGATCGCAACTGGGCGTTGTTCACGCACAATATCGTGCACATCACCGATCGCCTCGACCTGACGCTGGGCATCCGTTACACCAACGACAAGAAGGACTTCGAGGCCACCTTCGGCAACGACAACACCCGCTGCACGCAGATCCAGGGTCTCTTGACCGACGATCTGACCAGCCCCAACGCCACCGCGCGCGCGCTGGCCGGGGCGCTGATCGGCCTCGGCTGCCAGGGCAACTCGACCGCCGAACTCAATGGTGTCTCGATCAACAGCAATCGCGGCGAGGACGAGTGGACCGGCACCGGTATCCTCTCGTTCAAGGCGACCGACGACCTGCTGCTCTACGCGAGCTATTCGCGCGGCTACAAGGCGGGCGGTTTCAACCTCGACCGTTCGGCGCTCAAGCCGCCGATCTTCACCGTCGGCGGGGTGCCGACCACGAGCTTCGCCGCTGCGGGCGGGGCGCAGAGCCTGGTCAACAACCTCAAGTTCGATCCCGAACTGGTCGACGCCTATGAGATCGGCGCGAAGTATGCGACTGGGCCCTTCAGCGCCGGGTTGACCTTCTTCCGCTCGGATTTCAAGAACTTCCAGCTCAACACCTTCAACGGGACGGTGTTCCTGGTCCAGACGGTCAACGGCTGCGCGGGCGACCTGGTCGGCGGTCCGGCTTCGGACACCGATGCCAGCTCCTTGACCGGCGCCTGCGCCGCGAGCGACGTGGGCTGGGGCGTTCGCGCCGAAGGGTTCGAACTCGAAACCGCGCTCAATCCCTCGCGCGATTTCCGGGTAACCGCGGGTCTGACCTACTCGAAGACCAAGTATCGCGACGATATCGTCGGCAACCGCTTCGGCGCCCCGCTCGATCCGGCGCTGCGCAAGCTGCCGGGCGACAACCTCTCGAACGCGCCCGAGTTCGTGGTCACAGCCAGCGTCGCCTACACGCCCGAGATCGGCAACAGCGGCATGAGCTTGCTGTTCTACGTCGATACCCGCGTGAGCAGCGACTACAACACCGGGTCCGACCTGTTCCCGCAGAAGGAACAGGACGGCTTCGGCCTGGTCAACGCCCGCATCGGCATCCGCGGGCCGGACGAAAAGTGGTCGCTCGAGGTCTGGGGGCAGAACCTGTTTAATCAGGACTATGCCCAGGTCGCGTTCAACACGCCGTTCCAGGCGGGCACAGGCGCGGCGCCGTTCGTCGATCCGGTCTATCCCGGCGGGCGGCAGATCTTCTCGATGTTCCTTGCCGAACCGCGGACCTACGGGGTCACCGGCCGCTTCCGCTTCTAAAGCGGCAAGCCAGGGGAAATGCAACGCCCGGCCGGCAACGGTCGGGCGTCTTGCTTTGATCCTATTTGAGCAGGTTGGCCTTCCAGAACTGGACCTCGCTCCAGAACTGGTAGTCCTGGTTCTCCTTCTTGGCGAAGCCGTGGCCTTCGTTGAGCCCGACCAGGTGCCAGGCGGTGCGGCCCTTGGCGCGAACTGCCGCGACCATCTGGTCGGCCTCGCTCTTGGGCACTCGCGGATCGTTGCCGCCGGTCACCACCATCAGTGGGATCGCCAGCTTGTCGACGCTGGTCAGCGGCGAGATTTCGAGCAGCTTGGCGCGCTGCTTGGGATCGCGCTCGTCGCCGTATTCGACCCGGCGCAGGTCGCGGCGATAGGACTGGGTGTTCTCGAGGAAGGTGACGAAGTTGCTGATCGCGACGATGCAATCGGCTGCCTTGAGACGGTCGCCGTAACGGATCGCGCTAGCGTAGCACATGTAGCCGCCATAGGAGCCGCCGGCCACCGCCATGCGCCCCGCGTCGATCCCCGGATCGGCCTGGAGCCGGTCGAGGAAGGCGCCGATGTCCTTGACCGAATCCTCGCGCTTGAAGGGCCCGCTGTCGAGCGCGACGAAGCGCTTGCCGAACCCGGTCGAGCCGCGGACGTTGGGATAGAACACCGAGACGCCGAGCTCATTGATCAGGTAGTTGGTGCGACCGCGGAACGAGGGCACGGTCTGCCCTTCCGGCCCGCCGTGGATGTTTATGATCAGCGGGCGCTTGCCGGGGAACTTCGCCGGATCGGGGCGGTAGAGGAAGCCGGAGACGATTTCGCCGTCGAAGCTCTTGACCTCGACGAATTCGGGCTCGGCGTTGCGCGCCGGATCGAGCCCGCCGGTTTCGCTTTCGGTCCAGCGGGTTACCGCCAAGGTCGTAGGATCGACCGCGAACGCGTCGGTCGGCACCCGTGCCGAGCTGACCGTCACCCCAATCGTCCCCCACGGCGCGATATCGACCCCGCCGATCGCACCCTTGGGCAGACCGGTGACGTCGCGCACGGTACCGCTTGCCGGATCGAGCAGGCGCAGCATGGAAACGCCGGCTTGGTTCACGGTGTAGGCGATGAACTTGCCATCGGCGGAGATGTCGAAACCTTCGACGTCCCATTTCGCGTCGGGCGAGCGCGAGGTGAACTTGCCGGTCTTGGGATCGAGCGTGCCGAGCCGCTGGAAGTCCGAGCCGAGATCGCTGGTCACCCACAGCGATCCGTCGGGCGCGAACTTGCCGCCGCCGAACGAGATCGCCTTCTTGTGATCGCCGATCGGGGTCATCTTGCCGCTGGCGAGATCGAGCCAATAAAGGTCGGTCTTCTCGATAGAGATGTAATTGGCGACCACCGCCGCGGCGTTCCCGGGGGCGAAGTCGACCAGGCCCCAGCCGCCGCCGCTGACCTGCGCCACCATTTTCGTGGTCGCCGGGTCGCGAGGATCGACCATGTAGATGTCGCTGTCGGTGCCGTTGCGGCGGGTCGAGGTGTAGGACAGCCACTTGCCGTCGGCGCTGAACACGCCGAGCGAATTGCGGCTCTTGCCATCGGTAAGCAGGCTCAGCCGCCCGTCCTTGAGCGTGTAAAGCTGCCAGAACTCATCGCCGCCCTTGTCCTTGCTCACCACCAGCGTGCCGTCGTTGGGCGCATAGGCCGCACCCAGCGGCTCGGCTTCGAAGCTGATCTGGCGGCGGTCCATCCCCGGCCCGGCGACCTTGTGGAGCTGCGCGACATTGCCGAAGCGGGTCGAGATCAGCATCGAGCGATCGAGCGGGTTCCAGTCGACAAAGGTCGCGGTGCGAAATTCCATATAGGGCCGCGACACTTCGACCAGCGACAGCGGAACCGGCGGGAGGCCGTCGGCCTCGATCGCGGCGGGCTTGGGCGCGGCCGGCTCTTGCGCGGCGGCGGCGATAGGAAGGGTGAGCGCGGTGAACGCGAGCAGCAACTTGTTCATGGTCGGAGACTTCCCCTGGAATGCGCGATGGCGGCAGTGTGACCGCGCGATCCGGGCGAGGCAAGCCCAGCATCGACCAACCGCCGGTACCGCCCGGGCGGCGGCTTGCGGAGCCGCGCGATGCGCGCCACTGTGCCGCATGATGCTGCGCACCTGCCTTGCTCCGCTGCTCGTGTTCGCGCTGGTCGTTCCGGCCCATGCCGAGACCTCCGCCACGCCGCTCGCGGCGCAGGTCGAGACGATCCTCGCCGCCGCGCCCGCGGGAACCCGGTTCGGGCTGCTGGTGACCGATCCCGAGGGCCGCGAGGTAGTGGCGATCGATCCCGACAAGCGCTTCATCCCGGCCTCGAACACCAAGCTGTTCACCACCGCCGCGGCGCTGGCGCTGCTCGCGCCCAGGGAGGCCGGGGCCAAGCTCGGGACCGGGGACTTCGCGAAGTTCGCGCCCGGCGCATTCGTCGGCTTGACGATGCGTGACGGCGGGACGCCCGATGTCGTGCTGTTCGGCCGCGGCGACGCGCGGATGTCGAGCACGCCCGATTGCAAGGTCGATTGCCTCGCGGAACTCGCCGATATCGTCGCCAGGCAGGCGCGGACGGTCCACGACATCGTCGGCGACGACACCTGGTTCCCCGACCAGCGCTGGAGCCCGGGGATGAGCTGGAACAACATCGGCACCGATTCGGGCACCGCGATCTCGGCGCTGTCGCTCGACGACAACGAACTGCCGGTGAGCGTGGCGGCGGCCGCCCCCGGTGTTTCCCCGACGGTGACCGTCTCGCCCTATTTCACCGTGCGCAACGAGGCGCAGACGGTCGCCAGCGGCGCGACCACGCTGGCTTTCGAGCGCAGCGTCAGCGACCGAGAACTGCGCGTCTATGGCGAAATCGCTGCGGGCGCGGCGCCGTTCACCGAGAAGCTCGGGATCGATGATCCCGCGCACTACGCTGCCTGGCGGCTCGCACAGCTGCTTCGCGAGCGCGGGGTGGGGGTCGAGGGGACGATCGCCTCGCGCCACCGCCCGGTCGGGCTGGTCGACGATCCCGATACACGCGAGGGGCGCGAGGTTCGTCCCGTGCTGCCGCGTGCGGCGCTGTCCGGCGGGCACACCGCGCCCCCGCTCGGCGAGGACGTGACCATCGTCAACAAGGTCAGCCAGAACCTCCACGCCGAGCTGCTGCTGCGGCGGATCGGGCGGATCGCGGGGACCGGCTCGCTCGCCGACGGCATCGCCGCAGTGGAGGCGATGCTGGTCGCGGCCGAGGTGCCGCGCGCCGGGTTCGATTTCTCCGACGGATCGGGGATGTCGACTTACAACCGGGTCAGCCCGCGCGCCGCTGTCGCGCTGTTGCGGTGGGGGGCGGCGCAACCGTGGGGTAAGGCCTGGCGGGCCTCGTTCCCGGTTGGCGGAACCGACGGGACGCTGCGCCGCCGCTTCGCCGGCACCGCGCTACAGGGCAAGCTCTTCGCCAAGACCGGCACGCTCAATGCCACCAACGCGCTCTCGGGCTACCTCGTCGCCGCCAGCGGGCGTGAGCTGACCTTCTCGTTCTTCGCCAACGACGTGCCCGAAGGCGGCTCGGCGCTGGCGGCAATGGATACGGCGCTGGTGGCGATCGCCGCGGCGAACTGACGTCGCGGACTTGTCCGGACCTTTTGTCGCAATTCCTTCAAAAAAGAGTCGCGCCGCGTCAGGGCTTTGATAGTCTTGTCCGCGCGGTCCGAGGGGTTGGGCCGCCTAGGGGGGTATGGTCATGGCTGTCATGAAATTCGCGCGGTTGGGTCTGGTTTCGAGCGTGGCGCTGGGCGCGCTGGCGACACCGGCGCTGGCACAGGACACCCCGACGCCGGTGTCCGTTGTGACTGCCGAAGACCTCAAGAACGTCGAGACCAGCGACGCGCTGATTACCGTCACCGGTTCGCGGATCAAGCAGGATCCGACCAAGAGCGCGCTGCCGCTGACGATCATCGGCAACGAAGAGGTCGAGCGCAACGGCATCTCGAGCCCCGAACAGCTGATCGCCTACCTGCCGACCAACGGCTCGGGCGCAGACAACCTCGCTTCGAACTCCGATGTCACCACCGGCGCGCAGCGCGGCACCAACGGGCTGTCCTCGGCTAACCTGCGCGGGCAGGGCAGCGCCGCGACGCTGGTCCTGCTCAACGGCCGCCGCGTCGCCGCGCACGGGCTTTCGGGTCAGTCGGTCGACGTCAACCAGATCCCCTTCGCCGCGATCGACCGGATCGAAGTGCTCAAGGACGGCGCCTCGGCGATCTACGGCACCGACGCGGTCGGCGGGGTGATCAACTTCATCACCCGCAAAGACTACCAGGGACTCGGCGTCCAGGGTTTCACCGACGTCACCGAAGCCGGGGACGGCAACATCTACCGCCTCTCGGGCATCGCCGGTTACGGCGATCTGGCCGACCAGGGCTTCAACATCATGGGTGCGGTATCCTATAGCTGGAACCAGGTGCTGAAGGGCTCGGACCGCGCTTTCGTCAACGGTGACCAGCCCCTGCGCGGGCTCTCGATCGACACCCGCGGCACTCCGATCGCCACCGTGTTCAACATCGGGAACAACGCCAACGCCACCCCGCGCAACCCGATCAATCCGGCGCTGCTCGGCACGCTGACCAACGGGCTGACGCTTACCGCGCCAAATGGCGGCAATGCCGCCGCGGGAGGGATCAACGTGCTCGACCTGCCCGGCGGGGCCGGCTGCGCCTCGATGGATGGGGGCATGGCCTACGACGAGCTGCTGTGGAACTCACCCAACAACGTTTACGCTTGCGCCTGGGACACCGGCCGGGCGGCCAACCTGCAACAGCCACTCGAGACGCTGACTTATTACGGGCGCGGCGTCGTCCGGCTCGGCGCGAGCGAGGCCTTTGTCGAGATCACCGGGTCGGATGCGGATTCGAGCAAGAGCTTCTCGAACAACCAGCTCTCGTCCGGTACCGGCAACCTGCCTATTTCCTATCCGCTCAACAGCATGACCACCGCGACATACAACAGCATTTTCAACGCGATTCGCGGCGCGTTCAGCGGCAACGCCGCACAGGTCGCGGCGCTCGACGCGCGTTACGGCGCACCGATCGGCTTCCGCTGGCGCTGCATCCCGTGCGAACGGCGCGAGTATGTCACCAACACCAAGACCTTGCGCCTTGCCGGCGGCGTCGAAGGTCCTCTGCCCTTCGCCAACTGGGATTACCGCGTCGGCGGCTCGTTCGCGCGCAGCGAAAGCTCGTCGGTGCTCGGCACCGGATATTACTACCGTGGCACGTTGGCGAGCGGGGCACCCGATCCGACGGCCCCCGCCGCACCCGGGGCGAACGTTACGCTGCAGAATGGCACCACGGCGCTGTTCCCCGGGTTGGTTGGCTTGATCAACAGCGGGCTGATCAACCCCTTTAGCCTGACCCAGAGTGACGCCGCGCTGGCCGGGCTCAAGGCTATTTCTGCCGAAGGGGCCGTCCTCTACGGCGGGCGCTACAAGGTCGTGCAGATCGATGGCTCGGCTTCGGGGCCGCTGTTCGCGCTGCCTGGCGGCGACGTGCA
This sequence comes from Novosphingobium sp., assembly GCA_050725835.1. Lineage (GTDB taxonomy): Bacteria > Pseudomonadota > Alphaproteobacteria > Sphingomonadales > Sphingomonadaceae > Novosphingobium. Next base: position 29,319 of record JBOHIC010000150.1, on the reverse strand, counting down.
GATGGCTGTCGGGGTCGATTATCGGCGCGAGACTTACGAGTTCAACGGCTCGGCCGCCGCCGCGGCGACCGCGCCGGTGATCTTCAACGCCGCCTTCGACAACGTCAACGCGCTGACCCCCAAGAACCGGACGATCAAGGCGGCCTATGCCGAAATCCTCGTGCCGATCATTCCCGAGTTCGAGATTTCGGGCGCGGTGCGGATCGACGATTACACCGGCTTCGGGACCACTACCAATCCCAAGGTCACCGCCAAATTCCAGCCGTGGGACTGGCTGATGTTCCGTGGTAGTTATAACACCAGCTTCCGCGTTCCCTCGTTCAACCAGATCTTCAACGGGGTGACGGTTTCGCCCTATTCGGGCAGCGATCTCGCCGACCCGACCAAGTGCCCCGGCGGGGTACCGACCAGCGCCTTCGGCTCGGGCCTGCCCTGCGCGCAGATCCGTCCGGACATCGCAAGCGGCGGCAACGCCGACCTGGGGCCGGAAAGCGCTGAGCAGTACAGTTTCGGCGTGGTGCTGCGGCCCGCGCCGCGGTGGACCCTGTCGGCCGACTACTGGGTGATCGATGTTGAGAACACGATCTTCCTGCCCTCGCTCCGCCAGCTGATCGACAACGCGAGCTTCTTCCCCGAGCGGTTTATCCGCAACGGAGCGGGCGACGTGACGCTGATCGACCAGCGCTGGGCCAACGCCGGCACCCGCGAGACCCGCGGCATCGAATTCTCGCTGCGCGGCGGGTTCGACCTGCCGGGCGCGGCGACGATCAGCCTCGGGGCGGACGGCACCCTGCTGCTGCGCAAGCGCGAGCAGGTTCTGCCGGCGGCGCCGGTCTCGAACCTGCTTGGGGTGTTCAGCTATGCCGGCGATCTCGGCCTCAAGTGGAAGCACAACGCCTTCATCACCTACGCCAACGAGAAATGGTCGGCGACGCTGACCCAAATTTTCCGCGGCAGCTACGATAACCAGAAGCTCCCCGGCATCGCCGCGGGGACGGTGGTGCGGCCGGACTTCAATCCGCGGGTCGATCCCTATGCGATCTACCACTTCTCGGTGAGCTACCTCGGCTTGCGGCCGGGGTTCAAGCTGACCCTGGGGGTCAAAAACATCTTCGACACCGACCCGCCATTTGCGATCACCTACGACGGCAACACCGGCGCGGGCAGCTCGTGGGAGCCGCGGGTCGCCGATCCGCGCGGGCGTTCGTTCACCGTCGCGGCCGAGTTCAAGTTCTAGGTTTCCGCGAGCAGCTTCGCGCGAAACGCCCCAAGCCGCGCTGCCGCCTCGTGCAGCAGCGCGGCGGGCTTGCAGTGGCACAGCCGGACAAGGTGCGATGGTTGGCCGCTTTCGCCGAAGGCCGAGAGCGGGATCGTTGCGACCCCGGCTTCGGCCACCGCGCGGTCGCAGAATTCCACGTCGCCCAGCGCGATGCCCGAGGCGGCAAGATCGATGCAAGTAAACCACGTCGCCGCATTGGGCAGCGCGACATAGCCCGCGTCGGCGATAGCTTCGGCGAGCATCGCGCGGGTTGCAGCCCAGCCATCCACCAGCCCGTCAATCACCGCGTCGTGCGCCAGCCCATCGGCCACCGCCCATTGCAGCGCGGGCGGGGTGGTGAAGGTGAGGAACTGGTGCGCTTTGCCGAGCACCGCGGCGAGTTCGGGCGCGGCGATCATCCAGCCGACCTTCCACCCGGTCAGCCCGAACACCTTGCCCGCCGAGCCGAGCTTGACCGCGCGTTCGGGCATCCCAGGGAAGGTCATGAGTGAACGGTGGGCCGCGCCGTCGAACCGCACCGTCTCCCACACCTCGTCGCACACCGCGAAGAGATCGCGGGCGACGCACAGCTCGGCGAGCATCGCCAGGTTGTCCGCCGAAGCGACGCTGCCCGCGGGATTGAGCGGATCGTTGACCACCATCAGCCGCGTTCGCGGGGTGATCGCCGCCTCTATTGCCGCGCGCTCGTAGCGCCAGTGCGGGGGACGCAGCGGCACGGCCACCGGCGTCCCGCCGGCGCGGCGGATCAACGGGGCGTAGGCGTCGTAGGCGGGGGTGAACAGGATGGCCTCGTCGCCCGGGCGGATCAGCGCGAAGAACGCCGCGGCGAGCCCCTCGGTCGCGCCAGAGGTGACGATGACGTGATCGCGGCCCAGCGCGAGGCCCTGCCGTTCGGCGTAGAACCGCGCGACCGCATCGCGCAGCTCGGGCAGGCCGGGCGAGGGCGGGTATTGGTTCGAGCGCTCGCGCAGCGCTCGCGCCGCCGCCTCGCGCAAGCTCGGCGGACCGTCGTCGTCGGGGAACCCCTGGCCGAGGTTGATCGCGCCGTGCGCGCGCGCCAGCGCCGACATCCGCTCGAACACCGTGGTGCCCATCGCGGCGTAGAGCGGGTGAGCGGAGATGGCGGAGCGCGTCACCACCGCAGTTTCGCCGCGGACCGGCGGCGACGCAAGACAATGGTGCCCGGGGGCGGGATCGAACCACCGACACCATGATTTTCAGTCATGTGCTCTACCAACTGAGCTACCCGGGCAGCGCTGCGGCGACGGCCTTTTGAAGGCCGGCGAGCGGTTGGAAGCGCGCCTATGGCGAAGCCCGCGCGGCTTGGCAAGGGGCGATTAGGCTTCGCCAGGCAGGTCGGGATCGGCCACCGGGCCGGGCAGCGCGTAGCCGTCGGCGAGCCATTTGACGAGGTCGCGGTCCTTGCACCGCGCCGAGCAGAATGGATCGTGCTCGGCGCTGCGCGGCTTGCGGCAGATCGGACATTTGCGGGGTGAAGTCATCGCGGCACGGCTTGGGCGAAGCTGGCCGCACAGGCAAGGTCGTCGTCGATCCGCCAAACGACGTCGCGGCCCGCGCGGCGGGCGAGTTCGCCTTCCCAGGCGGGGGAAAATGCCGACCGCACACGTGAATTGGCCGACAGTTGCAACGCGCCGGACTCTGTCACCCGCTCGGCCCGGCGCAGGAGCATCCGTGCGGCGGCGTCGGGCAGCCGGGTGAGAAGGTCGAGCAGCGAGGCCCGCTCGCGCCGCGCAACGAGTTGAACCAGCCCGAACCCGTTCATCGCCGTGGCTTCGTGCGGCCAGCCCGCCAGCGCTTCGGCCAGCGCCGCATCGACCGCTTGCCGGTCGGCCTTGGCGGGAAGGGTCGGGAAATCGATCACGATCGATCCGGCCAGATCGAAGCGGCGGATCGCTTGCGCTAGCGCGGGCACGGCGGCGAGCGCCAGTTCACGCGCAGACAAGGCGCCGTCTATATCGACCGCGGTGAGCGCCGCGGTTGGCGTGAATTCAAGTGTCCCGCCGGAAAACTCGACGCTGCCGCAGAGCGCTTCGGCCCACAGCTCCTCCCAGCCCTCGAGTTCGCGCACCACCCGCGCGCCGAGCTGCTCGGCCAGGGTGGGGGCGGGGCGAGGCGGATCGGTCGTAGGGCGAGCCTGGGCCAGCTTGACGCGCGAACGCTCAGGCATGGCCGCCCGGGTGACCGCCAGCCGCAGCGGCGCGCCCTCGCTTGCCTCGCGCGGCAAGCGGTCGACCAGCGCCTGCTCGCCGCTCGCAAAGCGCGCGGTTCCGCGTGCGCTTCCGGCGCTGCGCGACACCAGCACCGCGTCCTCGACCAGGCCCGCCGCGAGCGGTCCCGGCCAATCGAGCCGCGCCGCGACGATCCGCCCGCCCTCGACCAGCACCGCGCGGTGCTCGCCGATCCCTTCCTCGACCAGCCACTCAGCCAACGGAAAACCCTGCAGCCTTGAGCAACGCCCGGGTTTCGAACAGCGGCAGCCCGACCACCCCCGAATGGCTTCCCGAAATCCACGCGATCAGCCCTTCGGCACCGCCCTGGATGGCATAGCCGCCAGCCTTGCCGCGCCATTCCCCGTTGGCGATGTAGCTATCGATCTCGGCCGACGAGAGCGGTTTGAAGCGGACGATGGTCTCGCTCAGCCGTTCGCGCAGCGCGCCGTCGGGCGCAAGAAGCGCAACCGCCGAAAACACCCGGTGACGGCGGCCCGAGAGCAGCTTGAGGCAGGCGCGCGCGGTTGCTTCGTCCTCTGCCTTGGGCAGGATGCGGCGTCCCAGGGCGACGACCGTGTCCCCGGCCAGCACCCACGCTCCCTCGCCGGCGACCGCCCGCGCCTTCTCTCGCGCCAGCCGCACGGCATGCGCGCGCGGCAATTCGCCCCTGAGCGGGGTTTCATCGAGGTCGGCGTGGACGATACGCTCGGGTTCGATGCCGAGCCGGGCCAGCAGTTCGCGCCGGCGCGGACTGGCCGAAGCGAGGATCAGCGCGGGCAAATCAGCCGAACTGGCCGGGGCCGCCGCGGCCCGGCATGAAGCGATAGGTGATCCGCCCCTTGGTCAGGTCGTAGGGGGTCAGTTCGACCAGCACCTCGTCGCCCACCAGCACGCGGATGCGGTTCTTGCGCATCTTGCCCGCGGTATGGCCGAGGATCTCGTGATCGTTTTCGAGGCGGACGCGGAACATCGCGTTGGGGAGCAGCTCGACCACCTGGCCGCGCATCTCGAGGAGTTCTTCCTTCGCCATCGGCGGTCAGTTTCCAAGTATCTGAGTTTGCATGGCCGCGCGCATAGCCGTGCCCCGCGCAAAAGGGAAGCCTTGGGCCGAATTCGCGTTCATCGCCGCGTAACTGTGGAGCGACAATTTGTTACCTCGCCTCGGCTTGTCAGCATAGAACTGCTCGGCCATTCGACCGATGGGAAGGACAACGCTATCAATTGCCCGGATTTTCAGATTTATGCGCCTTTCCCGCCTGACCTTCGCTTCCTCCATTGCCCTCGCCGTCGCCCTGGCCAGCCCGGGGCAGGCGCAGGAAGTCGCGACGCTATCGGCCGAGGCCGCGGGCGAAGGAGACGTGGCGGAAGGGGCAGCCCCCGAGCGTCCCGAGATCGTCGTCACCGCGCCGCGCCTGCCGGGGCAGGTCGAAGCGCCGCAGCTCCCGGTGATCACCCTCAACGAAGAGGAAATCGCGGCTTACGGCGCGGGTTCGGTCGCCGATCTGATCGCTGCGCTCGCTCCGCAGACTGGCTCGGGCCGCGGACGCGGCGGAGGTTTTCCGGTGCTGCTGGTCAACGGCCAGCGGATCGGCAGCTTCCGCGAGATGCGCAACTTCCCGCCCGAGGCGATCCGCCGGGTCGAGGTGTTGCCCGAAGAGGTCGCGCTCCGTTTCGGTTTTCCCGCCAACCAGCGGGTGGTCAACCTGATCCTCAAAGAGAACTTCACCAGCCGGCTGGTCGAGGCCGAATACGGCGGGGGCACCCGCGGCGGATGGTCGGCGAGCGAGATCGAGACCAACTGGCTCACCATCGCCGGGCCGCGCCGGTTCAACCTCAACCTCAGCGTCGAGGACACCAGCCCGCTGACCGAGGGCGAACGCGGGGTGATCCAACAGACGCCGCTGGCGCCGCCGGTCGCGGGCGATTCGCTGCCCGCGGACAACCGCACGCTCATTTCCGACAGCCGCCAGATCAGCCTCAACGGCACGTTCACCACCGGGCTGAGCAAGAACCCGAACAGCGGCCAGCTCAGCCTCGACGGCACGATCACCCGCAGCGACAGCCGAGGGCTTTCAGGGCTCGACAGCGTGGTGCTGACCGCGCCGGGCGGGGCGCAGGCGCTGCGCACTTTCGCCGATCCGCTCGAGCGGACCAGTCGCACCGTGTCGGTTCAAGGCGGGGCAGGCCTCAACCTCCCGCTCGGCGGCTGGCAGCTCTCGACCACGCTCGACGGCGGGATTTCCAGGACCGAGAGCCGCACCGATCGCCGCCGCGACACCGCCGCACTGGTCGCCGCGGCAGCTGCGGGGACGCAGCCGATCGCCGGGCCGCTGCCGCCGCTCCCGCCCGGCGGGATCGACCGCGCCGAGACCGAAGGCACTTCGGCGACCGCGCTGAGCACGCTGATCGGCCGCCCGCTGCGCCTGCCCGCGGGCGAGGTCGCGGCGACGCTCAAGGCCGGCTTCGCCTATACCGGGATCGACAGCAGCGACACCCGCGGCGGCGGGCCGGTAAGCCTTACCCGCGGCGACCTCTCCGCCGGACTCAACCTCGGCATCCCGCTCGCCAGTCGCCGTGAGAACGCGCTTGCCGCGCTCGGCGAACTGACGCTCAACCTGAGCACGGGAATCAACCGATTGTCGGACTTCGGAACGCTGACCGACTGGAGCGCGGGGCTGAGCTGGTCGCCGACCGAAAAGCTCGGGTTCCAGGCGAGCTACCTGGTCAACGAAGCCGCGCCCAGCCTGGCGCAGCTCGGCAGCCCGCGGGTGGTGACCTTCAACGTGCCGATCTACGATTTCGCCCGCGGCGAAACTGCGCTGGTCGCGGTCACCACCGGCGGCAATCCGGGCCTGCGCCGCGAGACCCAACGCGATCTCAAGTTCGGGCTGACCTGGCAGCTCCCGTTCCTGAGCAGTTCCAACTTCATCGCCGAATACTTCCGCAACAATTCGAACGATGTTTCTTCGTCGTTCCCGGTGCTCACGCCGGCAATCGAGGCGGCCTTCCCGGGCCGCGCGACGCGCGATGTAGGCGGCCGGCTGATCGCGCTCGACCAGCGCCCGGTGACGCTGAGCGAGCAGTCCGGGGCGCGGTTGCGCTATGGGATCAATGTCGGTGGGACGATCGGCAAGGCTCCGGCGGGCCGACCCGGTGGACCGGGTGGCCGGAATCCGGGTGGACCGCCTCCCGGTGGCGGGCGCGGGCCGGGTGCGGGCGGGCCGCCGATGGGCGGCGGTCCGGGGATGATGGCGATGCTCGGCGGTGGCGGCGGGCAGGGGCGCTGGAACCTCTCGCTCTACCACACCGTCCGATTCGAGGACCTGGTGGCGATCGCCCCCGGGGGCCCGGTGCTCGACCTGCTCGATGGCGATGCGCTGAGCGGCGGGGGGACCCCGCGCCACGGGCTCGAATTCGAGGGCGGGGCATTCCACAAGGGCTTCGGGGTGCGCTTGAATGGCCGCTGGACCGCACCGACCATGCTGCGCGCCAGCGGCGCTCCGGGGACCAGCGACCTGCGCTTCGGCGCACTGACGCGGATCGACCTCAGGCTCTTCGCCGACCTCGGCCAGCAGAAAGCGCTGACCAAGCTCTCGCCGTTCTTCAAGGGTGCGCGGCTGTCGCTCGCGGTCGAGAACGTGCTCGATGCCAGGCAGCGCGTGACCGATGGCAGCGGCACGGTGCCGCTCAGCTACCAGCCCGACTACCTCGACCCGCGCGGGCGCTACATCGAGCTGGAATTCCGCAAGGCGTTCTGATCATTGCAACTTGCGCTGCGGGAACATCCAGCGGTGGACGAGCGCGGGGACGAACGGCGCCCACTCGCCCTCTGGCTGGCGCAGGCGGTCGGCGATCGCGACCATCACGCTGGGATTCACCCCCAGACCGACGTGGCTGGCGATCACCTCGATGTTCTCGGTCCGCGCGTGGCCGGCGTCGGGATGCTGGACCGAGCCGCGCCAGTGGACGATCCCGTCGCTGCGGGTCAGGATCGAGGTGGTCGGCACCGGCGGCGCCTCGCCCAGCCCTTTGAAGCGGCCTTCGCGCAGCGGCTGGGGCTCCTCGCCGTTGAGGTATTCGAACAGTCGCCGCGCATTGGTATGACCGCGGTCGTCGGTGATCGGGCTGCCGAGCGAGATCACCTGGCGCACCGCCTTGGGGTGCATCTTGGCGAGCTCGCGCGCGAACACCCCGCCCAGGCTCCAGCCGACGATCGAAACCTTCTTGCCGCTGTCCTTGTGAATTCGCAGCAGCAGCGCTTCCATCTCGCGCACCCGCTGGCTGTCGACCCGAACGTTGCGGCCGAGTTCCCAGCCGTGGCTCTCGTAACCGAGATCGCCCAGCAGCCGGCGCAGCGGCGCGGTCGAGCTGTCCGAGGCGAGGAAGCCGGGGAGCACCAGCACCGGGTGACCATCGCCCTTGGGCAGCGTTCCGAGCAGCGGGCGCAGCGCGTAGAATGCCGCGAGTTCGAACAGCGCGCGCCCTTCCGCCAGCAGCATCAGCCGGCTCGGCGCACGCCCTGGTTGAGCGCCTGGCGTGGTCATCGTTGTTGCAGTCATGTCTTGGCGACCTTTCGGGTTTTCTTGTCGGGTTTGGCGATTTCGGCCTTGGGCGGCGCTGCCGCCGCGGCCTTCGCCGCGTCGCGCAGCTCGTTGAAGCTGTCTTCGATGCACTGCGCGTAAAACTCGGGATCGGGCATAAGTTTCCGGCAGGCGGTGAAGGAAATCGTCGCCTCGTCGACATAGCTCTGCACCACGTGCGCCAGGCCCATCCCGTCGGTCAGGCAAACCAGCCCCATCATGCTCTCGAGCCGCGCCCCGGCCGAATAGATCGGCACCGGTGGCCCGGGGACGTTGGTCACCACGGTTGAAAACGGCGGTCCGACCCGGTCGGCGAGCCCGAGCCGGGTATAGAGCTGCGCGCCGAGCGCCATGAACAGCGCCGGGCTGACCTTGCTGATCTCGGTCATGTTACGCGCGCCGATCGCGTCGGTCATCGCCTTCGAATTGGTGGTCTGCGAATGGACGTAGGCAAGTCGCTCGACCGGATCGGCGAGGTGGGTGCCGAGCGGCGCGATCATCGCCGCGACCTGGTTGCCCATGTCGCCCTTCTCGTCCTTGCCGCGGACCGAGATCGGGGCCATCGCGGTGAGGGTCTTGTCGGGCAGTTCGCCGTGCGCATCGAGATACCGGCGCATCGCCCCGCCGACGATGGTCAGGAACACATCGTTGACTTTGCTGCCGGGTGCGGCGGCGCGGATCGCCTTGATGTCCTTGAGCGGGACCGAGCGGCCTTCGACCACGCGATTGGGGCTGATCACCGCGTTGAAGCGGGTGCGCGGCGCGAGCATTTCGCCGTGGAGCTTGAAATCGCGCTTGGCCAAGCCGGCGATAGCGCGGGCGACCCCAGGCATCGCCTTGGCCGCGACATCGAGCTGGCGCGCCGGGTTGGCGATCCCGTTGAGCCACGATTTGGCGAGCAGCGTGGCGAAATTGGGCACGTCCTCGCCCTGCCAGGTGTCGGGCTGGTTGGGCGGGGGAGTGTTCGGCTCGAGCGTGTGGAGCGCCTCCATCAGGTCGATGCCGCTCATCCCGTCGATCGCCGCGTGGTGGACCTTGCTGACCATCGCGTAGCTGCCGGGGACCACCCCGGGGATGTTGTCGAGCCCTTCGATCACCGTGAATTCCCACGGCGGGCGGCTGAGGTCGAGCGGACGGGCGAAGATCCGTGCCGCCTGGATGCACAGCTGGCGCCAGTCGCCCGGCTTGGGCAGCGCGACGTGGCGGACGTGGTATTCGAGATCGAAGTCCTTGTCCTCGACCCAGTAGGGGTAATCGAGGTCGAACGGCACGCGCACCAGCTTCTGCCGCACGGTCTTGGACAGCTGCAGACGGCTTTCGAAGAACTGCAGGATGTCCTTGTAGCGGACGAAGCCGCCGGGTGCGGTTTCCGGATTGTAAATCAGGATCGAGCCGATGTGCATCGGCGAATTGCGCGTTTCCAGCGCGACGAAGGACGCATCCATGCCCTGGAGTTGCCGCAAGCGCTTGCTCTCCCGTTTCGCCGCCTGCTGACGCAGGTCTGTGCAGGTGCAGCGTAACAGGTGGGCAAGGTCCGTCAACTCGCTTGACATTGCACAGAACATTGCACATATCCGAAGCCATGCTCGTTGAAACCTTCTCGAACGCTCGCAACAACCTCAAGGCGGTGATGGATCGAGTGGTGGCCAATCGCGCGCCGTTAAAAATCACGCGCCAGCGGGGGGAAGGCGTGGTGATGATCTCGGAGAGCGATTGGGAGTCGATGGAAGAGACGCTGTATTTGCTGTCCTCGCCCAAGAATGCCGCGATGCTTGCCGAGTCGATTGCCGAGCTCGACGCCGGTCGCGGACAGGTTCGTGAACTGATCGATCCTTGATCGTAATCTTCTCGACCCGCGCCTGGGATGAATATGTCGAATATCAAGCGGGCGATCGACGCCTGCTCGAGCGGCTGAATGGGCTCATTCGAGAATGTCAGCGCGATCCTTTCCGGGGCACCGGCAAGCCCGAACCGCTCAAGGACAATATGCGCGGTTGGTGGTCGCGGCGGATCGATCGTGGGCACCGACTGGTTTATCGCGTGCGCGGCAGCGGCGACGAACAGGCATTAGAGATCGCCCAGTGCCGCTATCACTATTGATCCGATGACCCGCGCCGGCCGCCCCGATCAGCCCAACGCGGGCGAACGCTTCAACGAAGAGCGCGCGACCTATACGGTCAAGGGCACGGACCAGCCCGATCTCGCCGCCGGGGTCGCGGCGATCCGCGAGGTGATGCAAACGCTGCGGCCCAAGCCGGGGGTTTACCGGATGCTCGATGCGCGCGGCGACGTGCTTTACGTCGGCAAGGCGCGCGTCCTTCGAAATCGCGTGGCGAATTACACCCAGGTCGAGCGCCTGCCGCTGCGCTTGAAGCGCATGGTCAGCCAGACCCGCGGCCTGACCATCGTCACCACCAATTCGGAGGCCGAGGCGCTGCTGCTCGAAGCGCAGCTGATCAAGCGCTTCCGCCCGCCCTACAACGTGCTGCTGCGCGACGACAAAAGCTTCCCCTTCATCCTCCTGCGCGCCGATCACGAGTTCCCCCGGATCACCAAGCACCGCGGCGCGCGCAAGGCCAAAGGCAACTATTACGGGCCCTTCGCGAGCGCTGGGTCGGTCAACACCACGATCAACGCGCTGCAGAAGCTGTTCCTGCTGCGCAGCTGCAGCGACAGCTACTTTGCCCGGCGCGACCGCCCGTGCCTGCTTTACCAGATCAAGCGCTGCTCGGCGCCGTGCGTCGGGCGCATCGACGCGGGCGGCTATGCCGAGCTGGTGGCCGAGGCCAAGGACTTCCTCGGCGGCAAGTCGGGCGCGGTGCAGGCCAAGCTCAACGCCCAGATGCAGGGCGCGGCTGCGGCGATGGACTTCGAAACCGCCGCGATCCTGCGCGATCGGCTGCGCGCGGCGACCTTCATCCAGGGCAGCCAGGCGATCAACGCCGAGGGGCTGGGCAATGCCGATATCTTCGCGCTGGCGGAGAAGGGCGGGCACGTCGCCGTCCAGGCCTTCTTCATCCGCGGCGGGCAGAACTGGGGCCACCGCGCGTTCTTCCCCGCGCACACCGAGGGACTGGCGGCGGAGGAAGTGCTGACCGCCTTCCTCGCCCAGTTCTACGAGGAAGTCCCGCCGCCGCGCTGCATCCTGGTCGACCGTGCGCTGCCCGAGGCCGAGCTGCTCGCCGAGGCGTTCCGCGCCGGGGCGGGGGGCAAGGTCGAGATCTCGGTCCCCCAGCGCGGCGACCGGCGGCGGCTGATCGAGCAGGCGCGGCGCAACGCGGTCGAGGCGCTCGAACGCCGCGCCGCCGAGAGCGGGACCAAGGCGCGGCTCAACCGCGAGCTCGCCGAGTTCTTCGAACTGCCCGAACCGCCGCAGCGGATCGAGGTTTACGACAACAGCCATATCTCGGGCGCCAACGCGCTCGGGGCGATGATCGTCGCCGGGCCCGAGGGCTTCCAGAAAGGCCAATACCGCAAGTTCAACATCAAGCAGGCCGCCACCGACGACGACTTCGCGATGATGCGCGAGGTCATGGCCCGCCGCTTCGGCCGCGCGGTCGCCGAGGACCCCGACCGCGATGCCGGAACCTGGCCCGACCTCGTGCTGATCGACGGGGGCAAGGGGCAGATGTCGGCGGTCAAGGAAGTGGTCGAGGAGCTCGGGATCGAGGACCTCGCCTTGATCGCCATCGCCAAGGGCCCCGGCCATGGCCGCGAGGGGCGCGAGGTGTTCCACTTCCCCGACGGGCGCGAGAAGATGCTCCCCGAAAACTCCCCGCTGCTGTTCCACCTCCAGCGCCTCCGCGACGAAGTCCACCGCTTCGCCATCGGCGCCCACCGCGACAAACGCAGCCGCGCGATCACCGCCTCACCGCTGGATGAGATTCCGGGGATCGGCCCGGCCAGGAAGCGGGCGCTGCTCCTGCACTTCGGCACCGCAAGCAAGGTGCGGGCGGCGGCGCTGGAGGACCTGCAACGCGCGCCGGGGGTGTCGGCGGCGGTGGCGCAGGCGGTGTATGATTTCTACCATCCGGGTGGCGGCTAGCCTTGGTTGCTTAGACCGCCCGCTTTAGTTCATCGACGAACTTCAGCGCTTCTCTCCGGACGTGATCGGCCAGGCGCGGGTCGATGATGCTCTTGATCCGGCCCGCTTCGATATCTCGTGCGGCCTTGGTCTTGAAGTCCAGGATGGTTTCCGCTGCGGATAGGACCGCGCTGGTCTCGGGGTTTCGCACCAGCAAGTCGACGACCGTTCCCGGTTCGTCGAGGGTCGCAGTTATTGCGGCCGCTATGCCACCACCGTTGAGATCCCGGAATACCCGGCTGGTCTTGTTGCAGGTGTCGATCAGTTCGTATTCCTCGGGATCGAGCAAATGCGCGACGAACCGGGCATGCTCATCCATGATGTTGTTCCAGAACTTCGCGACTTCACCGCGATCGAATTCCGATTCCCCGCCGCCGAGTTGCGCAAGCCTGCGCGACCAGCGTTCGGCCTCGTGGCGGGTGTGATCGAAGAACAGCGGCCACACCAGGCTATGCAACTTGCCCGCGGTCTGAGCATCGCCCTGAACCGCCTTGAATTCGATGAACGGCTTCATCGCCTCGACGAATTCGCTCGTAAACGCCTTGAGGCCACTCGAATCCGGCGGCCCGCGAGCTTCGATATTCTCGAGCAACCTTGTGAAGGTCTGGTGGAAATCTCGCGCTTGCCGATGCTCGGCCTCGGCTGTTTCGGGAGGCATCAGCAGCGTGAAGAACAGCGCGTGTTCCATCATGATGTCGATGGCGAATCGGGCGTCTGCCCAGGCGTGAAGCGCCGGGTCGTTGCTGTCGGCGGCTGGAAGCAGCACCGGCTTTTCAGTCGCCGCTTCGGGCCTGCCGTTTCCGTTACGCGTGTGGGCTTCGAATCCGGTTCGGTTGAAGGCAAAGGCGCTCATGGTCGTATCCTCGAGCTGCAACCTCCCATAGCCGGTCAACGTCGATCAACCGAACAAGGTTCCGGGCGATGGCGGCCGATTGGGCTTCGACCGAGCGTTGCTCAGCCACCGCCCGTCGCCGGATCACCTACCCGCGTCGATCAGCGCCTTGACCTGCGCATAGAACGCGTCGCGCGCCTCGCCCTCCGGCCCCTTCGTCGCCCTCGTCCAATCCGCGTTGCTGGCGATGACCAAGTGCCGCTTGGGGTCGATCAGGATGCCCTGGCCGAAGATGCCCTGCGCGGCGACCGAGCCGTCGTCGTAGGTCCACCACTGGAAGCCGTAGCCTTTGCCGGGGCGGCCGATGTCCTGCTGCTTGGTGGTGGCCTGGGCGAACCAGTCGGGCGGGACGACCTGCTTGCCGTCGCGGGCCTTGCCGTTCGCCAGCACGAACAGCCCGAAGCGGGCGTAGTCGCGGGTCGCGGCCTGGATGCAGCAGCCGGCGATCTCGCGCCCGGTGGGGCCGAGCAGCCAGGTCGCCTTGGCCTCCATCCCGGCGGGCTGCCAGACCTTCTCCTCGAGGTACTGCGCGAGCGGCTTCCTGACCGCCGAGGCGACCAGCACCCCGATCAGGTTGGTCTCGCCGGTGTTATAGTGCCACACTTTGCCGGGCGGGTGCGCGCGGGGGAGTTTGCGCATATAGCCGACCACCGCGTCCATCCCCGGCTCGGGCTTGGCCTTGTTGAATTGCGCGACGTCGGCCTTGGGGTCCTCGTAGTCCTCGTTCCACTTCACCCCGGAGCTCATCGTCAGCAATTGGCGCACGGTGACGTCGTCGTAGGCCGAGCCGCGCAGGCCTGGGATGTAGGTACTGATCTTGTCCTCGAGGCTTCTGATCGCCCCGTCCCGGATCGCCGCGCCGACCAGCGTCGAGGTGAACGACTTGGCCACCGAGAAGCTGGTCCAGCGGCCCTTGGCGTCGAAATCGAGGCCGTAGCGCTCGAACCGGACCTTGCCGTCATGGACGATGACGATCCCGGCGGTGCGCTGGCGGGCGAGGTATTGGTCGATCCCGGGGATCGCGAGCGGTTTGCCCGCGGGGAGCGGCAGCGGGGTGGCGGACGGGGCGATTTCGTTGGCCTCGGCCAGCACCGGGATGCGGTCCATCGCGCGGAACGCGGCGTCGCGCTGGTCCTGCGACCAGCCGAGCACATCCGAGTTCGTCGGCATCGCCGCGAGCAGCCCGCGGGTTTCCTTGTCGAGGCTCAGGAACCATCCGGTCCCGGCCAGCGCCAGCGCGCCGAGCGCGCCCAAAGCGATCATCCTTTTGCGCATTTCGCCCTCCCCCGTCGGCAACCGGGTCTATAGCCCGTCACGCGCTCTGACGATGGCGATCCGGGTCTTGCCGCCGATCGTGCTCACGGTCAGCATCGCGCCCTTCTCGCCGTCGCGGGCGCCGGTCAGCAGCCCGCCGGTTTCGGTCAGGGTGTCGGCGCGGATCGGGATGCCGTTGTCGGCGAACCATTTGCGGTAGAACTCGGCGACCTGAGTGGGGGTCGCTTCGGTTTCCATCGCGATGTTGTTGCCCGAGCGGCTGTCCTTGCCGGCGACGCCGAAGTTGGCGATCTCGACCTGGGTCGAGCCGGGATAGTCGGGCACTTGGCTTTGGGCGGTCGCGGCGGCAGCCCCGCCGGCAACCTGACCGGTCTCGCTCGGGGCGGAATCGGGCGGAGAAGAGCCGCAGGCGGCGAGGGCGAGGGCTCCAAGGACTGCCAATCGCCTCATTTCAAATCCCTCGCGTGGTTGGTTGCTTCACCGGACCTATCATGGCGCTGGAGATTGTCGCACCGTTGTTTGTGCGGCGTGCGCCTAGTCCTTGGGCGTCCGCCGCCGGATCATCCCCTCCTGTGCGATGCTCGCCACCAGCCGGCCGTCCTGTGTGAACACCCGTCCGCGATTGAAGCCGCGGCCGTTGTCGCTCCACGGGCTGTCGGTGGCGTAGAGCAGCCATTCGTCGGCGCGGAAATCGTCGTGGAACCACACCGCGTGGTCGAGACTGGCGCTGACCACCTCGCCGCGCGCCCACGACAGGCCGTGGGGGAGGATGCAGGTGCCGAGCAGGCTCATATCGCTGGCATAGGCGAGCACCGCGCGGTGGATCGCCGGATCGTCGGGCAGCGGGGCGACCGTGCGGAACCACGAGTGCGCGCGCGGCGGGGCCTTGCCGGGGTTGAGCCAGTGGCGCCCGTCAATCGCGCGAAGCTCGACCGGGCGCGGCTGGAGGAACATGTGGCGCACTTCGGGCCGGGCGGTCTCGGCGAAGCGGCGGCGGACTTCGATCTCGGGCTCGAGCTCGTCGGGTCCGGGCATTTCGGGCATCGGCGCGTCGCGATGGCTGAGGCCGCTCTCGGGCTTCTGGAACGAGGCGGTGAGGGTGAGAATCGGGCGATCCTGCTGGCTCACCACGACGCGGCGGTTGGCGAAACTGCCGCCGTCGAAATCGCGGTGGACGCGGCACTCGCTGGGATGCTCCTCGCTCCCGCCGCGGAGGAAATAGGCGTGGAGCGAATGCGCCGGGCGGCCCTCCACCGTGGCCTGCGCGGCCTGCAGCGCCTGGGCGATCACCTCGCCGCCGAACACCCGGCCGACCCCGCCCTTGCGGCGGCGGCCGGTGAAGACGTCTTCGCCAGCGGGCTCAACCGAGAGCAGGCGGACGAGGCCGCCGACGAGGCGTTCGGGGGAGGGTGCGGCGCCTTCCATCGCCGTCGATTGTGGAGACGCCTGCCGTTTACGTCAACGTCAATTAGCCGGCATGGAGCTTCCGCAGCACCCGCCACCCGGCCGCCTTGAGCCGGTTGCGCCCCGGCCAGCGCGACGGGGCGCGCGGGCGCAGGCCGATGCGGCGCAGCACCGCGTTGAAAGCGCGGGCGTCGGCCTCGGCGAAGGACCATTCGCTGCGCCAGGTGATCGACAGCGAGACCGACGGATCCGGCCCGTTGCGGACGAAGTGCGGGGCCATCACCGGCACGAATAGCGCCTCGCCGGGGCCAAGCGCGAAGTCCTTGCCGCCGCTCATCAGCTCGTCGCGCCAGACCAGCTCGCGCGCGCCGCCGGTGTGATAGCCCTCGTGAACCTCGTCGGGAGCGAAGCGCGGGTTGCCCGCAGGGAACTGAGTCATCACCTTTGAGCCGCGAATCTGGAGCAGGATGTTGTGCTCGGGGTCGAAATGGTAGGGTGTCACCGCATTGGGCGAGGAGATGAAGACATAGGCCTGGGTCGCGAGCATCCGCCCGGTGCGTCCCTCGATCTCGCCGCGCAGCTCGCCCAGCAGCTCGCCCAGCAGCGCGGCATAGGCGGGGGCTTGCTCGGCGTTCTTGAGCACCGCCCAGCTCCCGCTCGCGGCGATGCGGCGGATGGTTTCGCCGATCGGCGCCCCGGTGGGGTCGGGTTTGCCGTCGATTCCGAGCGGCATGTCGGCCTTGTTGTATTCGACCGAGGCCGCGGGCAGCGCCTCAGCCAGTTCGGCGAGGGCGTCGAGTTCGAGCAATGGATGGTCGCCGAGCCGGTGCCCCAGCTTATGCGGCGTCTCGGGATAGTGCGCGGCGAAGGTCGCGCGGGCTTCGGGCGGAAACACGCTCAAGCCACGCACTCCGCACGATTGCGGCGTGTCTCGGCATGGGCGATCGCGGCAAACAGGCCTCGCCGCACCGGCCCGCCGATCGCGACCGAATAACGCCCGATCGCCCGGCGCTCGCGCCAGACATGGTCGATCATCGGATGGTCGGCGGAGGCGCACGAATCGCTCCAGGCGATCGCCGGGTTCGCCAATACCGCCAGGTTCTCGCGCTGGAGCAACACCCCGGGAGAAAAGCGGGCGAAGCGCTCGTCGAACGCGGTCTTGTAGGCGAAGGCGCCTGGGGGAGCCAATAACGTCGCGAGCATCGCGATCGGCGCACCGTCGAGCCGCAGCGTCAGCCGCTCGAGCTTGTTGCGCTCGGCGGCCCCGGTCAGCGCCTCGCGGAACAGGTCCGAGGTCGCCAGATGCGAGCCCATCGCTGAGCCTGCGGCGCCCTTCCAGCCCGAACGCTCGAGCGCGAGGAAGGCGTCGGTCCATGACTCGAGTCCCTCGGCGTCGGTTTGCCGCTCGACCGCAACCGTGCCCAGCTCTGACAGACGCGCGAACTGGCGGCGCAGCTCCTTGCGCTTCTTGCCCGAGAGCGCCGCCTCGAAATAGGCCGCGGGCGAATGGTCGGAGGCGAGCATCGCGCGCTCCTCGCGGTGGACCAGCGCGAACTTGCGGCCCTGCTCGGCGCAGACCGCATGCAGCGCGGCATCGAGCGGCCCGCCGAGAGGGAGCTGGGTGAGGTGGACGAACAACGCGGCGCGCGCATTGGCGTCGGCCCATGCGAAAAGCGCCCGCCAGAACGCTGCTTCGTATCCCTTGGCGACCAGCGGAGCGCCGAGGAAGGCGTTGGCGTGGAGCCAGCTCGCTAGGTTGTGCAGCGGCCAGCGATAGTAGCGGCGCTGGCGGACCACCGGCAGCAGCCACAGCAGCGCGCCATCGGCCTCGCCGCAGAGCAGGCGGCATGCCCCGTCAGGGTCGAGCCGGCGCAGCGCGGGCATGAGGTGCCAACTGTCGAAAAACGGGTTGGGCTCGGCCGCGCGCGACGAGAGCGCCTCCCAGCGTTCGCGAAAATCGGAGCGGTCGAGCCGGCCCCACTCCGCTGCGCGCACCCGTATCGCGGGCGCAGAATCGCGTTCGGCTATTGGCCGCACCTGCTCCGGCAATGCCCGCACCGCGCTGGTCGCCAAGACGGTTCCCCGTTGCCGCGCGCATGGCTTGCGCGCCGGGGAACCGCATTATCAGCGGGAAACCAAGGAATTGCTAACGCGCGGTCAGTGCTTTGCAAGCAGCGGCGGCGGGCGGTCGCTGTCCGAGGCGATATAGGCCGGGTTGAACCTCGCCAGCCATTGTTCGGCTTCCTCGATCCACTGGATGTGAACGTCGTCGTAGGGCAGGTTGTGAGTGCCCTGCGGCTGCTCGATGTATTTGAAGTCGACGCCTTCCTTCTTGCCCGACGACTTCAGCCGCGAGACCAGGGTACGCGACTGTTCGAGCGGGATGCGCTGGTCGCGCACCCCCGCGACGATCAGGATCGGCGCCCACTTGCCGCCGGTATTGCGCGCCGAGGAGATTTCCTCGGGATCGTTCGAGGTTGCCTGGAACCCGCTGCTGAACTTGCCGAGATGGGTGGTGTCCCAGGTGTTCATCAACGGCATGTCGTAAACTCCGGCCCCGGCGATCGCGCACTTCCAAACGCTCGCGTCGCGCTGCGCACCGCGCGCCGCCGCATAGCCGCCGTAAGACCAGCCCATGATGCAGGCGCGGCTGGGGTCGACGACGCCCTTGTCGGCATAGGCCTTGACCACGTCGTTGAGATCGTCCTGCATCCGCTTGCCGTAGCCGCCGGGTTCGCGGCCCAACTTCTCGAAGGCTTTGCCGTAACCGCCCGAGCCGCGATAGTTCGGCTGGATCACGACGTAGCCGGCCTCGGCCAGCGGCTGGTTCCATGGCTCGAGCTGGTTGGTCGCCGAAAGCGCGCCGAACGGCCCGCCGTGCGGCATCACCACCACTGGCAGGTTCTTCGGATCGCGATGCCGCGGATAGGTGACGATTGCCTGGATGCGGGTGCCGTCGCTGGCCGTGTACCACTCGGCCTTGACCGGATTGAGCGGGGCGTCCTTGATCCCGTTGCGGGTCCAGTTGAGCAGGTTCATTTTGCCGGCCTGAGTATCGTATAGGTAGTAGGCGCCGCCCTTGGATTTCCCCCCAGCGTACACGATCACGTTGCGCATCTCACGATCATAGTCCTCGATCCTGGCTTCATTCTGGCCGAACGTCTGGTTCAGGAAGCCCTTGATCGCATTGAGATCGGGATCGACGTAGATGCTGCGCATCTCGCCGTTGAAAATTTGGTACCCGACCAACCGCTTGTCGTCGAAATCGGTGATGATCCCCTGGATGTCGAACCCGGTCGTCTCGAATTCCGGCTTGTCCATCTTCATCGTCTTCATGTCGATCTTGTAGACCTTGGTGAAGCCGTCGGTGCGCGAGACGGTGTAGGCCGTGTCGGTTCCGGGGATGAACATCTGCGGGGCAGGCACCGACTCGGTGAAGGTCTTGTCGGCCTCGTTGTAAACGGTCCTGAACTGCTCGCTGCCGTTCGAGCGATACATCATCCGAATCTTGCCATTGTCGCGATCGCGGTTGAACCCTGCGCGGATAATCCCATCGCCGTCCGCCGCCCAGCCGAATACGACCGGATTGGTGGGCTGCACGATCTTGTAGTCGCCGGTCGCGACATTGACCCGCACCACCTCGGGCAGCCCGTACTTCTCGGTGTTCATTCCGACGGTGTCGCGCTGGAGCAGGTATTCGCCTTTGTCGGAATCGATGTAGAGGATCGTCGCCGCGTCCGAGCCGGCTCCGCGCCAGGCTTGCTGGACCAGCTTGCCGGTCGAGACGCTGTAGGCAACCAGGCGGCGGTAGTCGCCCGGGCCGGAGCCGTAGTCCTCGCGCGAAAGCGTCGTCATCACCACGTGATCGTTGCCGATCCAGCGGAACCCCGCCATCGACCGGTCGCCCGCCTCGCGCGCCTCCTCGGCGGCGAGGATCGGCTTGGGCGCCGAACCGGGCGTCGCCAGATCGAGCACGACCAGGATTTCCTTCCCGCCGTTGTTGGCGAGGTAGGCGAGATAGCGGCCGTTGGGCGAGATGCGCGGCGTGCGCATGTTGGCCTTCTTGACGAACTCGGCGACCGGAATACGGCCATTTGCCGCGGTCACGACGATGTCTGACGCAACGGCAGGGATGGAGGCGGCGGTACCGGCGGCGGCGAGCGCCAGGGCGCTCGCGCCAAGAAAGCGATGGAACAGCGTCACGTGCAAAAACTCCTGTTGCCCGACCCAGCGGGCGGCATGCCGCGACCTTAGCGGCGCGGCGCGCGGATTCAACGCCCTAGCGGCAGATCGCTGAACCCGGCGCAACGAAAAACCCCGCCCGGATCGCTCCGGACGGGGCTTGGTTCACCCGGCTGGCGGAGCAGCTTACGCCGCGCCGTGCGCCAGCGCCGCGAGCAGCAGCAGCGCGACGATATTGGTGATCTTGATCATCGGGTTGACCGCCGGGCCAGCGGTGTCCTTATAGGGATCGCCCACGGTGTCGCCGGTCACCGCGGCCTTGTGGGCTTCGCTACCCTTGCCGCCGTGGTGGCCGTCCTCGATGTACTTCTTGGCGTTGTCCCACGCCCCGCCGCCCGCGGTCATCGAGATCGCGACGAACAGCCCGCCGACGATCACCCCGAGGAGCAGCGCGCCCAAAGCAGCGAAGCCGTTGGCCTGGCCCGCGACCGCGCTGATTACGTAGTAGACCACGATCGGCGCGAGCACCGGCAGCATCGAGGGGATGACCATCTCCTTGATCGCCGCCTTGGTGACGAGATCGACCGTGCGCGCATAGTTCGGACGGCTGGTCCCGGCCATGATGCCCGGATCGTTCTTGAACTGCTCGCGCACATCGATCACCACGTCGCCCGCGGCGCGGCCGACCGCGGTCATTCCCATCGCCCCGAACAGGTAAGGGAGCAGCGCGCCGAGCAGCAGCCCGACGATCACGTAGGGATTCTCGAGGCTGAAGTCGACCTTCAGGCCGGGGAAGAACTCGCGCAGGTCGGTGGTGAAGGCGGCGAACAGGACCAGCGCGCCGAGGCCCGCCGATCCGATCGCATAGCCCTTGGTCACCGCCTTGGTGGTGTTGCCCACCGCGTCGAGCAGGTCGGTCTTCTCGCGCACGCTGTCGTCGAGCCCCGCCATTTCGGCGATGCCGCCGGCGTTGTCGGTGACCGGCCCGTAAGCGTCGAGCGCGACCACCACGCCCGCCAGCGCGAGCATCGCGGTGGCGGCATAGGCGATGCCCATGAGGCCGGCGAGCTGGAACGCGACGATGATCCCGGTGACGATCACCAGCGTCGGCAGCGCGGTCGATTCGAGGCTGACCGCGAGGCCCTGGATCACGTTGGTGCCGTGGCCGGTTTCCGAGGCCTTGGCGATCGAACGCACCGGGCGGTAATTGGTCCCGGTGTAGTATTCGGTAATCCAGATGATAAGCCCGGTGATCGCGAGGCCGAGCATCGCCGACCAGAACAGGTCCATCCCGGTGTAGCTGTCGCCGCCGGCGAGCGTGGCGATCACAGCATTGAGATCGCCGCCAAGAGCGGTCCGCATCGCCCACCAGATCGCCGGGATCGAGAGCAGCGCGGTGACTCCGAAGCCCTTGTACATTGCGCCCATCACGTTGTTGCTCTTGCCGAGCTTGACGAAATAGGTGCCGACGATCGAGGTGACGATGCACACGCCCCCGATCAACAGCGGCAGCGCCATCAGCCCTTCGAGCAGCGGCGACGCCTTGAGCAGCAGCGCGGTCAGCACCATCGTCGCGCCGACGGTGACGACGTAGGTTTCGAACAGGTCGGCGGCCATGCCCGCGCAATCGCCGACGTTGTCGCCGACGTTGTCGGCGATCACCGCGGGGTTGCGGGGGTCGTCCTCGGGAATTCCGGCTTCGACCTTGCCGACGAGGTCGGCGCCGACGTCGGCGGCCTTGGTGAAGATGCCGCCGCCGAGCCGCGCGAAGATCGAGATCAGCGAGGCGCCGAAGGCCAGCGCGGTGAGCGCCTGGACCACGGTGCGGTCCTCGCCCCCGACGGTGTAGCCGGCCGGGCCGGTCAGGTACCAGTAGAACACCGAAATGCCGAGCAAGGCGAGCCCCGCGACCAGCATGCCGGTGATCGCGCCGGCGCGGAACGCCAGGGTCAGCCCCTGCTGCAGTCCGGTCTGCGCCGCCGCCGCGGTGCGCACGTTCGAGCGCACCGAGATGTTCATCCCGATGAAGCCCGCGAGCCCCGAAAGGATCGAGCCGATGGTGAAGCCCACAGCCGAAATCGGGGTTCCCATTCGATCGAGGAACACCCAGACGAGCACCGCGACGACAACGCCGACCGCGCCGATGGTGGTGTACTGGCGCTTGAGGTAGGCCTGAGCGCCTTCCTGGATCGCGCCGGCGATCTCCTGCATCTTTTCGTTGCCGGCCGGCGCGCCGAGCACCTGGCGGCTGGTGACGAAGCCATAGACGATGGCGAGCAGCCCCAGGCCGATTGCGATTGTGACGAGATCCACGCTTAGTTCCCCCGATTCCTCATGGCGACAGCCCCGCTCGCGCGGGGCCGGGTGCGGCGTCGCTAGAGCCAAGGACTGCCCCGCGCAAGTCCTCAGTGTTGGTAGCCGAGCTTGTCCCCCGGCGCGGGCGCAGCGCCGTCGATCAGCAGCGGCGAGCCGCCTTGCGCCACTGCCTCGCCGATCCGGTGTGCGGGGATCGGCAGCACGGCATCGCGCGGGACGGTGAACAGCAGCTGGTAGTCGTCGCCCCAGCGCAGCGCCTCGTCGCGCCGGGCTTCGGGGGTGGCGATGGGCACCGCGGCGCGGTGGATTGCGAAGGTCACGGCGGAGGCCGCGGCCATCCGCGACGCATCGAGCAGCAGCCCGTCGGACACGTCCATCATCGCCGATACGTGCGGGGCGAGCGCCTGGCCCGCGGCGAGCAAGGCGACCGGGCGGCGATACGCGCTGCTGTCGCCGGAGCCTGCCTGCAGAGCGTCGAGCCCGAGCATCGCCGCGCCGACCGGGCCGGTGAGGTAGAGGCAGTCGCCAGCCTGCGCGCCGCTGCGCGCCGGGACCGGGCGGTGCGTCGCCCGGCCGAGCGCGGTAAGCCCGAGCACCTGCGGCCCGCCCCCGCGCACGGTATCGCCGCCGAGCAAGGGGACCCGGTAATGCTCGAGCGCCTCGCCCAGCCCGTCGAGGAACCGTGCGTCGTCTGCGCCGAGCATGTAGCCGAGCAAAACTCCGATCGGCTCGGCGCCCTTGGCGGCAAGGTCGGAAAGGTTGGTGGCGACGAGCTTCCACGCGATGTCGGCCGCATCCTGCCCGGAAAGGTAATGCACCCCCTCGACCAGGGTGTCATGGGTGAGCACCAGCGCCTCGCCGGCAAACTCGATCACCGCCGCATCGTCATCCAGGTTGCGCGCCGCGGGATGCGTGGCGAGGCCGCGCAAGGCGTCGATCAGGGCGCGCTCGCCGGTCAGCGCACACTCTTGGCCACGGCGTCGAGCACGCCATTGGCGAACTTGGCCTCGCGCTCCTCGAAGAAGGCGTGGGCGATGTCGAGGTATTCGCCGATGACGCTGCCGGTGGGGACGTCGGCGCGGGCGATCAGCTCGTAGGCGCCGGCGCGGAGGATCTGGAGCATGGTCTTGTCGAGCCGGGCTAGCGACCAACCCTGGGCGAGTTTGCCTGCGAGCAGCGCGTCGATCTCGTCGCGGCGGGCGAGGACACCGCAGACAATGTCGTCGAAGAACTCGGTTTCGGCCGCGGCGTACCGGTCCTCGTCGATTTCCGCGCCGAGGCGGTGCTGGTGGAACTCGTCGAGCAGCCTGGCCTGCGCGGTGCCCTCCATCGCGTGCTGGTAAAGCGCCTGGACCGCGGCGAGGCGGGCGGCGGAGCGGGCTTTGGTCATATTCCCAGCCTCAGTTCGATCGAGCGTGCGTGTGCAGGCAGGCCCTCGGCTTCGGCCAGCACGATAGCGGCGGGACCGATCGCTTCGAGCGCGCCGAGATCGAGTTGCAGGAAGCTCGTCCGTTTCATGAAGTCCAGCACCGAAAGCCCTGAAGCGAAACGCGCCCTCCGCCCGGTTGGGAGCACGTGGTTGGGGCCGGCGACATAATCGCCGACCGCTTCGGGCGTCATCCGCCCGAGGAACACCGAACCGGCGTGGCGGATTTGCGCGAACATCGCTTCGGGATCGTCGGTGGCGATCTGGACGTGCTCGGCGGCGAGCGCATTGGCGAGCGCGGGGGCTTCGGCGAGGCTGGCGACTTCGATGATCGTGCCGTGACTGTTCCAGCTTTCCGAGGCGACCCGCGCGGTCGGCAGCATCGCCAGCTCGACCCCGATGCGGTCGGCGACGCTGTCGGCGAAGACCGCATCGTCGGTGATCAGGATCGCCTGCGCGGCGGGATCGTGTTCGGCCTGGCTGAGCAGATCGGCGGCGGCCCAGTCGGGATCGTTCTTGCCGTCGGCGATGAGCAGGATCTCGCTCGGCCCGGCGACCATGTCGATCCCGACCACGCCAAACAGCTGGCGTTTGGCCTCGGCGACCCAGACGTTGCCGGGGCCGACGATCACGTCGACCGGC
Organism: Novosphingobium sp.; assembly: GCA_050725835.1. Classification (GTDB taxonomy): domain Bacteria; phylum Pseudomonadota; class Alphaproteobacteria; order Sphingomonadales; family Sphingomonadaceae; genus Novosphingobium. The sequence goes on along the minus strand of JBOHIC010000150.1, from coordinate 5,008 downwards.
GCGATCCGCTTGGTGCCGTAGGCCAGCGCGGCCACTGCCTGCGCCCCGCCGATCGGCCAGACCTCGTCCACCCCCGCGAGGTGCGCGGCGGCGAGGACCAGCGGGTTGGCCTGGCCCTTGGGCGTGGGGGTGACCACCACCAGTCGCTCGACCCCGGCGACCTTTGCCGGAATCGCATTCATCAGCAGCGACGAGGGATAGGCCGCGCGCCCGCCGGGTACATAGAGCCCCGCGGCATCGACCGGGAGCCAGCGCGCGCCGGTGCGGACGCCGTGGTGATCGGCGGTGTCGCGGTCGGCGGGCTTCTGCGCCTCGTGGAATACACGGATGCGTTTTGCCGCGAGTTCGAGCGCGGCGCGCAGATCGGGCTGGAGATCGTCGAAGACGGCGCGGCAGACTTCGAGCGGGATGCGCCAGTCGCCGTCGCCGGGCAAAGCGTGCCCGTCCCACCGAGCGGTCATCTCGACCAGGGCTGCATCGCCGCGATTTCGAACGTCGCTGAGGATCACCTGGACGTCGCGCGACACATCCTCACCACTCTCGCGGCGGTCGCGGACGAGGCGCTTGAACGCGGCCTCGAACCCAGCGTCGGAGGTGCGCAGTCGCAGCACCTAGGCGGCCTTCGGCGCGGCGCAGGCGGCGCGGAACCGCTCGACCAGCGCGGCGACCCGCGGATCGGTCTTGAGCGCGGCGCGGTTGACGATGAGCCGGGCCGACACCTCGAGGATGGTCGCGGTTTCGACCAGCCCGTTGTCCTTGAGCGTGCGCCCGGTCGAAACCAGGTCCACGATCCGGGTAGCGAGCCCAAGCCCCGGCGCCAGCTCCATCGCGCCGTTGAGTTTGACCACCTCGGCCTGCACGCCCTGGCGCTCGTAGTGGCGGCGGGTGAGGCTGGGATACTTGCTGGCGACGCGCAGGTGGCTCCCCGCCTCGGTCCGCGCTCCCACCGGCTCGGCGACCGACAGGCGGCAATGGCCAATGTTCAAGTCCACCGGTGCGTAGAGATCGGGGTAGGCGAACTCCTCGACCACGTCCGAGCCGACGATCCCGGCCTGCGCCGCGCCGTGGGCGACGAAGGTCGCGACATCGAAGGCCCGTACGCGGATGAGGCGCATCGCGGGGTCTTCGCAGGCGAAGCTCAACGCGCGGTCGGCCTTGTCGTGGAACGCGCCTTCGGGCACCACCCCGGCGCGTGCCATCAGCGGCAGCGCCTCGTCGAGGATGCGGCCCTTGGGAACGGCGAAAGTCAGCGGCGCGGCCATAGCGGGCGCGCCTTAGGCGGAGCGCGGCGAAAGGGCAACTTGGATGGCCGAAGCGTACCAGTTCATCGACATCGGAGCCAAGGGGCCGGGGATTGTCGTGACGGCGTTCGACAACCAGGTGGCCTATTGCACCGCGGCGGGGGCGACCGTGACGGCGCGGGTCGTCGCGGCGCTGCGTAACCTGCTGGCGCGAGGCGAGCCGGGGGCGCTGCTCGACACGGTCCGTGGGTGGGAAGGCGCACCACTCGGCGATGCGCTGCCGCTGAGGGTAGCGGGCGGGATTCACTCGCTCCATTTGAAGCGAGCGGAACCGGAGCTGGCGCGCATCTACGCCGACGAGCAGGGGATCGACGATGCCGCAATCGTCGCCGCCGCGATCCGTAGCCACGAGGCTGAACTGCTGCCATGGCTCGACGGCCCGCCGCAGACCAACGAAGCGGGGCGCTCAGCCAATTTCATTGCGGCTATGCTGTGGCTCGCCGAGCAGGGTCTGCCGCCGCGCTTCGAATGCCTCGAAATCGGGTCGAGCGCGGGGATCAATCTGATGCTCGACCGCTACCACTACGATCTCGCGGGGGCCCAAGTCGGCCCGGAGCCGGGGGCGATGCGCTTCGAGCCCAAATGGAAAGGAAATCCGCCGCCGCAGCGCGCCATCGAAATCGCTTCGACCAGGGGCTGCGACGTCGCGCCGGTCGATCTCACCGATCCGGCGCAGGCGTTGCGGCTAAAGGCCTACATCTGGCCCGAGCACACCGTGCGGTTCGAGCGGATGGACGCCGCCATCGCCGAAGCGACCCGCTCGCCGCCCGACCTGGTCAGGATGAACGCCGCCGATTTCATCGAAGCAGAACTGACCAAACCGCAGTCGTCAGGTGTCACCCGCGTGCTGATGCACTCGATCGTCTGGCAATATGTCCCTGCCGACCAGCAGGCGCGGGTTGCCGCAGCGATGGAGGCGGCGGGAGCGCGCGCCACGCCCGAGCGCCCACTGGCGTGGATCGCACTCGAAGCCAATCGGGTGCTCCACCTCCACGAACTGGTGGTGCGCTACTGGCCGAGCGGCGCCGAGCCGCAACTCCTCGCCCGCGCGCATCCGCACGGTGCGTCAATCGACTGGCTGGCCTGATTCGCGCGCCAGCCGCGCGGCGCGCCGCTGCTCGGTGCGCGCCTGCAGCCAGATCCCCAGCCGCCATCCCCGCGCCTCCATCCGTTCGACCCAGCCGCCGTGGTACGAAACCCATTCCCACAACGAGGTGACGAACAGCACCACCACCAGCATCAGCGCAAAAGTCGTGCTCTGCGGCCGCAACGCCAGTCCCCACAGCCCGAGCAGCGCGAATTGCACCGCCGCGATCAGGTGCGAAAAGGGGAAATTGCCGAAGGCGCTGGCGAAGCGTTTGAACATCCCGACCCCGAAAATGAACAGCAGTGCCCCGCCGACCTGCGCCGCGACGAAGGCCGTGCTCACCGGTCCGCCCCATTGCTCGAGCAGCAGCGCATCGCCCACCGCGACCACGATGATCCCGAGCACGATCGGCATGTGCAGGTAGGTATAGGCGTTGCGCGCGAGCCGCCCGACCTGGGCGTGGCCGGCGATCATCCGCGCCCCGCGGACCATGCCGATGTCGAAATAGAGCCACCACATCAGCACCGAGCCGAGGAAGGCGATGACGAAGGCCGCAATCAGCCCCGGCTCCATGGCGAGCGAGGCGAAGGCCGAGCCGGTGACGATGATCCCTTCGCCGAGCGCGATGATGATGAACAGCGCGCAACGCTCGGCCATATGGCTGCCCGAGATGTCCCAGTCGCTGAGCCGCGAGTGGCCGAGCCCGGGGACGCGGAACAGCGCGAACGGCCCGGCGAACTCGATCGCCAGCGCCAGGCTCCACAGCGCCAGTTGCGCAGCCCCGCCGAGTAGCGCGCCGCCGAACCAGAACGGCGCCGAGAACACGAACCAGATCGCGATCCGCGCCATGTTGCGCGCGTTCGGTGCGCCCTCGAGCTTGAACGCCAGCGCGGTCAGCGCGCTGCGCCCGAGCTGGAGCACGACGTAGCTTGCAGCGAAGGCCAGCGCCTTGCCCTCGAAGGCCTTGGGCAACGCCACCGCCATCGCCAGGCTGAGCAGCATCACGCCCAGCAGCAGCAGCCGGATCGGCATGCGGTCGGGATTGGCCCAGTTGGCGACCCAGGTGGTGTAGATCCACGCCCACCACACCGCGAGGAACAGCAGCAGGCCTTCGAACAGACCGAGCAGCCCGAGGTGGTGGTGGATGAAGTGCGAGACCTGGGTGATCGCGAAGACGTAAACCAGGTCGAAGAACAGCTCGAGGTTGCTCACCGGGGCGTGGCCGCCGCCGTGGTTACGCAGGAGCGACTTGCGCGCGCGCTCGTTCGCCGCGGCGACCGCCGCGCCGATCCCGGGGCGCGGCGTAGCTTCAGCCATCGCCGGTGCGGGCAAGGAAGGCATCGATCGCCGCGTTGACCGCGCCTGGCGCTTCCCACGGCACGAAATGGCCGCAATCGGGGACACGGACCACGGTCAGGTCGTCGATGACATCCTCGAGCCCGTCGAGATTCTCGGGCGGCAGGGCGAGGTCGTCCATCGCCCAGATCACCAGCGTCGGGATGGTCAGCTTGGGCACCGGCGGCGGCGCCCAGCCTTCGGGCAGGCCATAGGGCGCATCCGCCGAGGGGATGTCGAGCGGGGTCGCGCGGTACCAGTTGAGCATCCCGAAAGCAGCCTCGCGGTCTTGCCAGTCGGCCAGCAGGGCTTCGCGTTCCTCCGGCTCCATCGGCGATTCCTTGTCCCACCGGATCGCCTTCATCAGCAGCCCGCCGAGGCCGTGCTCGCGGACTAGCGCATCGTTTTCGGGATCGCGGAAGGCGCGCATGTACTGGCTCGCCTCACGTTGTACCTTGTTGGTCAGCAGCAGCTTCTGGAAGATCGCCGGGTGCGGGGCGTTGGCGACGATCGCGCGGGTCACCCGGCCCATCCCCTGGCCCATCAGCGCCACTCCCCAGGCGATCGCGCCGCCCCAGTCGTGGCCGACGACGGTGAATTTATCCACCCCGAGCTCGGCGGCGAGCAGGAACACGTCGCCGATCAGTTTGTCGGGGGTGTAGCTCTGGACATCCTGCGGCTTGGACGAGCCGCGATAGCCGCGCTGGTCGGGAGCGATGCAACGGAACCGGCCCGAGAGGTGCGCGATCTGGTGGCGCCAGGTGCGGTGGCTTTCGGGGAAGCCGTGGAGGAAGATCAGCGCCGGCCCATCGCGCGGGCCGACATCGACAACATCGAGTTCGATCCCGTTGCCGAGTTCGACGCGCTGCTGGTCCATCATAGTCCTCCCTTCACCTATCCCCTCTCCCCGGCGGGGAGAGGTAGTGCAGCTTGCCTCGCTAGGGCTAGCGTAGCTGGGTGTGGGGGCCCGACGCCAGCGCCCAACCCCCACCCCAACCCCTCCCCAACGGGGAGCGGCTCTTTGTACGGCTTCACCGATCTTCGGTGTAGGCGTCCGCCTTCATCCGCTCGGCATAGCCCGCTGCCATGAAGGCGCCGAGCTGGTCGAGCAGCGCCTCCGGAGTGCGGCGCGCCTCACCCATCGCCAGCTCGGCCCCTTCGGCGACGATGATCTCGCGCTCGCCCGCCAGCATCCCGTCAAGCATTTGCCGCACCGCGACGTCGGGTTCGATCCCGTTGTCGATCGCCTTGTCGCTGACCCCGCGCGGCGCACCGTCGGCGGTGA
>JBOHIC010000149.1:0-1369 GCA_050725835.1 Novosphingobium sp. | reverse complement strand
TCACCTTGAGGTTACGCGCGAGGACCGTGTCGTAATCGACTGTGTCATAACGCTTCGCTGCCTTGTTGCGCTTGGGATCGCTGTCATAGACCCCGTCGACGCTGGTGCCCTTGAGCAGCGCGTCGCACTTCATCTCGGCGGCGCGCAGCGCAGCGCCCGAATCGGTGGTGAAATAGGGCGCGCCGACCCCAGCGGCGAAGATCACCACGCGCCCTTTTTCGAGGTGCCGTTCGGCGCGTCGGCGGATCACCGGCTCGCACACCTTGTCCATCTCGATCGCCGACTGGACCCGGGTGGGCACCCCGAGCTGCTCGAGCGCGTTCTGCATCGCCAGCGCGTTCATCACCGTGGCGAGCATGCCCATGTAGTCGGCCTGGGCGCGGTCCATGCCCTTGGCCGCCCCGGCCATCCCGCGGAAGATGTTGCCCCCGCCAATGACCAGGCAGATTTCCAGCCCGCTCGCCTGCGCCGCCTTCACCTCGGCGGCGAGCTCGGCGACGAATTCGGGGTCGATCCCGAACTGCTGGCTGCCCATCAGCACCTCGCCCGAGAGCTTGAGCAGGATGCGCTTGTAGCGGGGCGTGGTCATGGAAGCAGAGCGCCTTTGCAGCTTGTGCGCGCCTTATACCGGTGCGGCATGGCCTGCCAAGGGCGCGGCGGAACGATCCTCCCCGGACCTGGCCCAGGGAGGATTGAATTGATCAGCCGGCGACCGCCGCTGCAACCTCCGCAGCGAAGTCGCTCGCGACCTTTTCGATGCCTTCGCCGAGCTGGAAGCGGACGTAGTCGGTCAGCTTGATCGGCTTGCCCGCGGCCTTGCCAGCGGCTTCGACGACCTGGGCGACCGGGGTCTTGTTGTCCATCACGAACAGCTGCGAAAGCAGCGCGTTGTCCTTGGCGAACTTGGCGACCGCGCCATCTACCATCTTGGCCTGGACCTCGGCGGGCTTGCCGCTGTCGGCCGCCTTTTCGGCCGCGATCTTGCGCTCGCGGGCGATCATCTCGGGGTCGAGCGCGTCGGCCGACAGCGCCAGCGGGAAGGCCGCGGCGATGTGCATCGCGATCTGCTTGCCAAGCGGCTCGAGCACTTCGGCGCCGGCCTCGCTCTCGAGCGCGACGAGCACGCCGATCTTGCCGAGCCCCGGCGCGGCGGCGTTGTGAACGTAAGGCACGACGACGCCGCTGCCGACCGAGACGGTCTTCATCCGGCGGACCTGCTGGTTCTCGCCGATCGTCGCGACATTGTTGGTCAGCTTGTCGGACACGGTGCCGCCGCCCGGATAAGCCGCGGCCTTGAGCGCCTCGACGTCATCGCCCGGCTGGCCGAGCGCCGCCTCGGTGGTCTTGCGCACGAAGTCCTGGAACTGGT
>JBOHIC010000148.1:0-1373 GCA_050725835.1 Novosphingobium sp. | reverse complement strand
TCACCTTGAGGTTACGCGCGAGGACCGTGTCGTAATCGACTGTGTCATAACGCTTCGCTGCCTTGTTGCGCTTGGGATCGCTGTCATAGACCCCGTCGACGCTGGTGCCCTTGAGCAGCGCGTCGCATTTCATCTCGGCGGCGCGCAGCGCAGCGCCCGAATCGGTGGTGAAATAGGGCGCGCCGACCCCAGCGGCGAAGATCACCACGCGGCCCTTCTCGAGGTGACGCTCGGCGCGGCGGCGGATCACCGGCTCGCAGACCTTGTCCATCTCGATCGCCGACTGGACGCGGGTGGGCACGCCGAGCTGCTCGAGCGCGTTCTGCATCGCCAGCGCGTTCATCACCGAGGCGAGCATGCCCATGTAGTCGGCCTGGGCGCGGTCCCTGCCTGTGGCGGCCCCGGCCATGCCGCGGAAGATGTTGCCCCCGCCGATCACCAGGCAGATTTGCATCCCCGAGTCCTTCGCCGCCTTGATCTCACCTGCCAGCTCGGCGACGAATTCGGGATCGATGCCGAACTGCTGGTTGCCCATCAGCACTTCGCCAGAGAGCTTGAGGAGAATGCGCTTGTAGCGGGGGGATGGCATGGGGCGCGGTCTCTCGGGAACGGGTGCGCGCTCTTATACCGGCAAGCCGGTGACTGCCAAGGCGCGGACAAAGGAATTCCTCCCCGAGCGAGCCCGGAGAGGTCTTCCCGGCGTCAGGCCAGCCCGGCCGCCGCGGCGACTTCGGCGGCGAAATCGCTCTCGACCTTCTCGATGCCTTCGCCGAGCTGGAAGCGGACGTAGTCCTTGAGCGCGATTTTCGCGCCGGCGGCCTTGCCCGCCTGCTCGACCACCTGGGCGACCGGGGTCTTGTTGTCCATCACGAACAGCTGCGAAAGCAGCGCGTTGTCCTTGGCGAACTTGGCCACCGCGCCGTCGACCATCTTGGCCTGGACCTCGGCGGGCTTGCCGCTCTCGGCCGCTTTCTCGGCCGCGATCTTCCGTTCGCGGGCGATCATCTCGGCGTCGAGCGCGTCGGCCGACAGCGCCAGCGGGAAGGCCGCGGCGATGTGCATGGCGATCTGCTTGCCGAGCGGCTCGAGCACCTCGGCCCCCGCCTCGCTCTCGAGCGCGACGAGCACGCCGATCTTGCCGAGCCCGGGGGCGGCGGCGTTGTGAACGTAAGGCACGACCACGCCCGAGCCTACCGAGACGGTCTTCATCCGGCGGACCTGCTGGTTCTCGCCGATCGTCGCGACGTTGTTGGTCAGCTTGTCGGACACGGTGCCGCCGCCCGGATAAGCCGCGGCCTTGAGCGCCTCGACGTCATCGCCCGGCTGGCCGAGCGCCGCCTCGGTGGTCTTGCGCACGAAGTCCTGGAACTGGT
>JBOHIC010000147.1:0-1236 GCA_050725835.1 Novosphingobium sp. | reverse complement strand
CACTCGTTCCTGCCCGGGTTCAAGGGCGCGAAGCCCTATCACCAGGCCCACGCCCGCGGGGTCAAGATGATCGGCGCGACCGCGCACTATGTCACCGCCGCGCTCGACGAGGGCCCGATCGTCCACCAGGATGTCGAGGCGGTGAGTCACGCCGATCGGCCCGAAGAGCTGATCCGCAAGGGCCGCGACATCGAACGCCGGGTGCTCGCCGAAGCGGTGCGGCTGCACCTCGAGGACCGCGTTTTGCTCAACGGTGCGCGAACGGTGGTGTTTCGCAGCTAGTCCCTCGCGAGGAACTCCGCCCAGACCTTCGCGCGGGGATCTTCGCTCGCCAGCGGATCCCACTGCTGGCGCATCAGCGCGCGCGCTTCTTCCTCGGGCATGCCCTGCGCGATGTGGCGGCGGTAGAAGAACGCCGCGACCCGCCAGTTCATGATGCAGTGGACGTGGACCGGGCCGTCGGCCGCATCCACCGCCGCCTCGAACGCTGCGAAGTGCGCGTCTTCCGGCGCCTCGAACGGGACGGGCACGTGGGTGTAGCCGATCCCCGCCGCGGCCAGCTTGCCCGCCTCGTCCGCCAGCGCCTCGGGATGATCGTCGAGCGCCAGGTTGATGACGTGGCCCACGCCGATTCCCGCGAGCCGGTCGACGTCCTCGGCCCGCAACCGGCCCGAGGTCGTCACGCTAGGTCCCAGTCGCTGCCAGCCGGGGATGTCGGCGGGATCGCTCATCGCTTTTCGAGCGCCTTGTCCTCGTTGGCGCGCTGGATCACGTACATCCGGATCGCCTCGACCTGCTCGGGGCTGAACTGGCCCTTCCATCCGACCATCCCGTTCGCGGCGAGCACGCCGTCGTGGACGATGCTGCGCCAGGCCTTGGCGTCGCCGAGCACTGCCGAATGCCGCAGGTCCGGGTTGAGCGCACCCGCCACCGCGCCCGCGCCGTGGCACACCGAACACGAATTGGTGTAGGCCTTCTCGCCCGCCGTCAGCTGCATCGATGAGCCCGAAGGCGGGGGCGGATCGAGCACCCGCTCGGCGCTCGGCGCAAGCGGCGGAAGCTTGGCGGTTCCGCCCAGCTTGAACACCATCAGCCGGCTGATATTCGGAGTCATTTCGCCGACCAGCTTGCCCCCCGACACGTCCATCACCCCGCCCCACCCGACCAGCAGCGCGACATATTGCTCGCCATCGATGGCGTAGGTCATCGGCGCGGCGAGCACCCCGCTCTGGGTGG
>JBOHIC010000146.1:0-5067 GCA_050725835.1 Novosphingobium sp. | reverse complement strand
AGCTGGCGTCGCACACCACCCAGTCGCAGGGTGCGTCGATCAGCGCCGGGGTGAGCAGCCGCGCGCTGGTCTGCTCGAGCACGGTGACGCGCGGGTCCTGGCGCAGCTTCCAGGCGAGCTGGTTGGTCCCCGAATCGACCGCGAAGACCCGTTCCGCGCCGCGGCTGAGCAGGACGTCGGTGAAGCCGCCGGTCGAACTGCCGATGTCCATCGCGGTCGCCCCGGTAGGGTCGAGCGCGAAGTGACCCAGCACATGGGCGAGCTTGATCCCGCCGCGTGAAACCCACGGATGATCGCGCCCGCGCACTTCGAGCGGGGCGTCGGCGGGAAGCGTCTGTCCCGATTTGGCCAGCTTGGTCTCGCCGCTGAACACAAGGCCTGCGAGCACCAGCGCCTGCGCCCGGGCCCGGCTTTCGGCGAGGCCGCGCGTCACCAGCAGCTGGTCGGCGCGGGTTTTGGCGGCAGGGCGGGGCTTGGCTGGGGCGGTCACGCGGTTTCCGGGCTTGTCGGGACAAGCCCCTGATTCCATACGGGGGGGATGAAGGCAAACCGGCTCGCAGCTTTGGCAGGTTTGGTGGCGCTCGCCGCCTGCGCGCCCAAGCCCGCGCCCAGGCCTGTCCCGGCCCCCGCGCCGCCGGTCGTGATCCGCCCCGCGCCGCAGCCCACCCCGCCCCCGCCGCGCGACTGGCGCGACGCGCCGCAGTCGCCGGGCGAGTGGAGCTGGACGCTGGTCGGGGGACGCTCGACCGCGCGCTATGGGCTGGTCGGGCAGGCGCCGGAATTTTCGCTGGTTTGCGACCGGGCGCGCGCCAGTGTCGTCCTGACCCGCGCGGGCGCCGCACCCGCGCCGATGGCGCTCTACACCACCAGCGGCAACCGCAGCTTCAACGCCACCGGTGTCGTCGACGGGGCCGAAGCCGCTCTGTCCGCGCGCGATCCGATCCTCGACGCGATCGCCTTCAGCCGCGGGCGGTTCGCGGTCGAACTGCCGGGAACCGCGTCGCTCTACCTGCCGAGCTGGCCCGAGCTCAGCCGAGTGATCGAAGACTGCCGCTGAAGGAGGCCGCGCCCGCCGTTGCGGACAACCGGCGCGAAGGCTTGATTCTGACGGCGAAAAAAAACTTTGCAAGACTTGTTGTGTCGCCCCGATTGATTCACACATCGGGGCAAGGACGGCGGGCAGCTACCCGGCGGCCGAGCTCCCCCCGAGGGAGCACCTGTGGCTTCAACAGCGTGAAAGGAGGTGACCGATGTCTCATGGTTCAGCAGGGAGGTCGGAACACCGCGCCATGGAGCATTATCGCTGAGCAGACACGCGATAGAGGCTTCGTGAGCGGTCCTTTCGACCGCTGACCATGCGAAGGGCGGTTCTCGGGATACCGGGGCCGCCCTTCTCATTTCGGGGTGGGTGCGAAAGGATATTACAGCGGACTTGATTTCTGCGAAACAATCGGACAACAGCGCGCTTTCCCGTCCGAAGCAGGATTGACCTCATGGCGACGCTCGCCGAAGCGCCGGAGATGACCTCCGCTCTCCCTTTCACCCGCCTGCCCCACCCCGCGCCGCTGCCCGAGGGACAGCGCGCCGCGATCCTCGCCGATCCCGGCTTCGGCAAGGCCTTCTCCGATCACATGGTCTCGATCGACTACAGCGAGGCGAAGGGTTGGCACAACGCCACCGTCGGCCCGCGCGGGCCGATCAGCCTCGATCCGGCGGCGGCGGTGCTCCACTACGCCCAGGAAATCTTCGAGGGGATGAAGGCCTACCGCCTCGCCGACGGGGGCACCGCGCTGTTCCGCCCGCAGGCCAATGCGGCGCGCTTCAATGCTTCTGGAGAACGCCTGGCGATTCCGGCGGTGCCCGAAGAACTGTTCATCGAAGCGGTGCGCCAGCAGGTTCTGGCCGACCGCGACTGGTTCCCCACGGTCGAGGGCGGCTCGCTCTACCTGCGCCCGTTCGTCTTCGCGACCGAGGCCTTCCTCGGGGTGCGCCCGGCCAAGGAATACAAGTTCCTGGTGATCGCCAGCCCGGCGGGCAACTATTTCCGCTCGGGCGCGCCCGCGGTCTCGCTGTGGGTGAGCGACTACACCCGCGCCGCGCCGGGCGGGACCGGGGCGGCCAAGTGCGGCGGCAACTATGCCGCCAGCCTCGTCCCCACCGGCGAGGCCTTCGCCCGCGGGCACGACCAGGTGCTGTTCCTCGACGCCGCCGAACGCAAATGGGTCGAGGAACTGGGCGGCATGAACCTGTTCTTCTCCTTCGCCGACGGCACCCTGCTGACCCCGCCGCTGACCGGGACGATCCTCCCCGGAATCACCCGCGACAGCCTGATCCGGCTGGCCCGCGACGAGGGGCTCGAGGTGCGCGAGGAGCGCTATAGCCTCGACCAGTGGCGCGAAGACGCGGCGAGCGGCGAGCTGGTCGAAGTCTTCGCCTGCGGCACCGCCGCGGTGGTCACGCCCGTGGGCAAGGTCACCGACCATTCGGGCGAATTCACGATCGGCTCGGGCGGCCCCGGCCAGCTCACCGGCAAGCTCCGCGAGCGGCTGGTCTCGATCCAGCGTTGCCAGGCACCCGATCCGCACGGCTGGGTGATGCGGCTCGACTGAGGCTACCCTCGGTAACAATTCTGCGGCACAGTGCGGCGATGACCAGCTTCGATCGCCGCCGCTTCCTTTCCGCCACCAGCGCCGGGTTCGTTGCGCTCGCCGGTTCGGGCTGCATGACCCGCCCGCCGACATCCGCCGCCCCCGCCGGCTACGGCCCGCTGGTTCCCGATCCCGCCGCGCTGCTCGATCTGCCCGTGGGCTTCGCCTACCGGGTGCTGTCCTCGCTCGGTGAGGCGATGAGCGATGGCGGGCGAGTGCCCGACGCGGCCGACGGAATGGGTTGCTTCGCGCTGCCCGGGGGCAAGCTCGCGCTGGTCCGCAACCACGAGCTGCGCGTGGGCAAGGACAGCGGCGAGGCCACAGGCTTGGCTTACGATTCCAGCGCCGCCGGGGCGATCCTCCCCGGCGGGACCACCACGCTGGTGCTCGACGCGCGGACACTCACCCTCGAGCGCCAGTTCCGCACGCTCTCCGGTACGATCCGCAATTGCGCCGGCGGGATCACCCCGTGGGGCTCCTGGCTGACCTGCGAGGAAGACACCACCCGCGCCGGCGCCAGCGTCGGGCGCGATCACGGCTGGGTGTTCGAAGTCCCCGCCGCCGCCACCGGCCCGGTCGATCCGGTCCCGCTCACCGCGATGGGCCGCTTCAACCACGAAGCCGCCTGCGTCGATCCGGCGAGCGGGATCGTCTATCTGACCGAGGACCGCGAAGACAGCCTGCTCTACCGCTTCCTCCCCGCGCAACCGGGGCGGCTGGCGGCGGGCGGGAAGCTCCAAGCCTGGGCCTGCGACGGTCTGCCCGACAGCCGCAACTGGTCCGGCGCGGCGCTCGCCTCGGGCGCGTGGACGGGAGGACGCTGGGTCGACCTCGACCGGCCCGAAAGCCCCGCCGACGATCTGCGCAAACGCGGCGCGGCGCTGGGCGCGACGCTGTTCGCGCGCGGCGAAGGCATCTGGATGGGAGCCGGCGAGCTCTATTTCGCCTGCACCTCGGGCGGCGCTGCCAGGCTCGGCCAGATTTTCCGCTTGCGCCCCGGCCGCACCGACCGCCTCCAGCTGTTCTACGAATCGACCGACATCGGCCAGTTCAACTACGGCGACAACCTGCTGGTCGCCCCCGACGGCCAGCTGGTGGTCTGCGAGGACGCCTATTCGGCGACGGTCGACAACCACCTGCGCGGCATCACCCGCGACGGCCGCGCCTACCCCCTCGCCCGCGTGCGCATCCAGACCGAGCCCGCCGGCGCATGCTTCTCGCCCGACGGGCGGGTGCTGTTCGTCAACCTCTACAGCCCGGCGAAGACGCTGGCGATCAGCGGGCCGTGGGTGCATTTGCCGGGGTGAGCATGCGGAGTCCGGCCGGATCGCGAACTTTGCCCGCCTCTCTGTGTTATAGAGCAAATGGTGGATAACCCCCAACGAAGAGAGAGACCCAGCCTATGGCCGACGCCGAATATACCCCGCCCCCGGTATGGACCTGGGACAAGGAGAATGGCGGGCGTTTTGCCGGGATCAACCGCCCCACCGCAGGCGCGCAGCGCGAGCTGGCACTACCGGTGGGCGAGCACCCGTTCCAGCTCTATTCGCTCGGCACCCCCAACGGGCAGAAGGTGACGATCCTGTTCGAGGAGCTGCTCGAGGCGGGCGAGAGCGGCGCGGAATACGACGCCTGGCTGGTCAACATCGGCGAGGGCGAGCAGTTCGGCTCGGGCTTCGTCGCGCTCAATCCCAATTCGAAGATTCCGGCGCTGCTCGACCGTTCGGGCCCCGAGCCGTTCCGGGTGTTCGAGAGCGGGGCGATCGTGCTCCACCTCGCCGAGAAGTTCGGCCGCTTCCTCCCCGCGAGCGGGCCGGCGCGCGCCGAGTGCCTATCCTGGCTGATGTGGCAGATGGGCACGGCCCCGTTCATCGGCGGCGGGTTCGGGCATTTCTACGCCTATGCCCCGACCAAGATCGAATATGCGATCGACCGCTATGCGATGGAGACCAAGCGCATCTTCGACGTCGCCAACCGCCGGCTGGGCGAAGCGCGCTACCTCGCAGGCGACGACTACACCATCGCCGACATGGCCACCTATGGCTGGCTCGGGGTGCTCCAGCGCGGGCATGCCTATAACGATTCCAAGGTGTTCCTCGGGCTCGACGAATACGAGCATGTCGGCCGCTGGGTCGACGAGCTGAGCGCCCGCCCCGCGGTGCGCCGCGGCCGCGTGGTCAACCGCGGGAGCGAGGACAACACCACCCTGCGCGAACGCCATTCGGCGGCCGATTTTGCGACCCTGGCCGAGGGGGCGATTTAGAGTCGGATGACATTGCGTTGGAGCGCTGGTCTCCCCTCCCCGGTGGGGAGCGGCCGGGGGTGGGGGCTGAACGCTGGCGTGGAACCCCCATCCCAACCCTTCCCCTCCGGGGAAGGGCTTCACGTTTCGAGCTAAAAAGGACAGGCTCTAGCCCTC
>JBOHIC010000145.1:0-1612 GCA_050725835.1 Novosphingobium sp. | reverse complement strand
CGCAGCCTCTCGCCGCCGATCCTGTGCCAGGGGCGCGGCTCGGCGGCCAATTCGCTGGTCTGCTATTTCCTCGGGGTCACCCCGATCGATCCGGTGCAGGAGAAGCTGCTGTTCTCGCGGTTCCTGTCGGAAGAGCGCGACGAGCCGCCCGACATCGACGTCGATTTCGAGCACGAGCGGCGCGAGGAGGTGATCCAGTATATCTACCGTCGCTACGGTCGCGACCGCGCCGGGATCGCCGCGACGGTGATCCACTACCGCCAGCGCAGCGCGATCCGCGAGGTCGGCAAGGCGCTGGGGCTGACCGAAGACGTCACCGCGCGGCTCGCCGGGACGATCTGGGGCAGCTGGAGCGGGGCGGAACTGCCTGAGACGCGGCTGGCCCAGGCCGGGTTCGATCCCGCCAACCCCGAGCTCGCCCGGCTGCGCGACATGGTCGAGCAATTGCTCGAATATCCGCGCCACCTCTCGCAGCACGTCGGCGGCTTCGTGCTCAGCGAAAGCCCGCTCGACGAGCTGGTCCCGATCCACAACGGGGCGATGCCCGAGCGGACTTTCATCGAATGGGACAAGGACGACCTCGAGACGCTCGGGCTGATGAAGGTCGATGTGCTCGCATTGGGCATGCTCACCGCGATCCGCAAATGCTTCGACCTGTTGCGCCAGCACGGCTTCGGCGATTTCGAACTGGCGAGCGTCCCGCGCGAGGACCCGGCGACCTATGCGATGCTCCAGAAGGGCGACAGCATCGGCACCTTCCAGGTCGAAAGCCGCGCCCAGATCGCGATGCTGCCGCGGATGAAGCCGAAGTGCCTCTACGATCTGGTCATCCAGGTCGCGATCGTGCGGCCCGGGCCGATCCAGGGCGGGATGGTCCACCCCTACCTGCGCCGCCGCGCGGGCGAGGAAGCGGTCGAATATCCCGGTCCGCCGGGGGAAATCCGCAGCGTGCTCGAAAAGACCCTGGGGGTGCCGCTGTTCCAGGAGCAGGCGATGAAGCTGGCGATTGTCGCCGCGCGCTTCACCCCCGCCCAGGCCGACGGGCTGCGCCGGGCGATGGCGACCTTCCGTCACAACGGGACGATGCACCACTACCAGGAACGGCTGATCGAGGGGATGGTCGGCCGCGGCTATCCGCGCGATTTCGCCGAGCGTTGCTTCGAGCAGATCAAGGGTTTCGGCGAATACGGCTTTCCCGAAAGCCACGCCCAGGCTTTCGGCTGGCTCGCCTACGTCTCCTCCTGGCTCAAGCGCCACTACCCTGCGGCCTTCACCGCAGCGCTGCTCAACAGCCAGCCGATGGGCTTCTACGCCCCGGCGCAACTGGTCCGCGATGCGCAGGAACACGGGGTGAGCGTGCGCCCGATCGACGTCGGGGCGAGCGGATGGGACAGTACGCTGGAGAGCGAGCGGGTGCTGCGGCTCGGCCTGCGCCAGATCGGCGGGTTTCGCGAAGCCTGGGCCGAGGCGCTGGTCGCGGCGCGCGCGGCTGCGCCGATCGTCAGCATGGAAGACCTCGCCCGCCGCGCCGGGCTGCCGGCGCGGGCGTTGCGGCTGCTGGCGGACGCCGACGCGCTCGGTGCGCTCGGGCAGAACCGGCGCGCCGCGGGGT
>JBOHIC010000144.1:0-2189 GCA_050725835.1 Novosphingobium sp. | reverse complement strand
TGCGCTCCACGACACACCGGCAATCGAGACCGTGGTCTGCCGGCAGGAAGGCGGCGCGGCGTTCATGGCTTGCGCCGACGGGACCATGACCGGCAAGCCCGGGGTGTGCTTCGTCACCCGCGGACCGGGCGCGACCAACGCCAGCATCGGGGTCCACGTCGCGATGCAGGATTCGCAGCCGATGCTGCTGTTCATCGGCGACGTCGATCGCGGAATGAAGGACCGCGAAGGCTTTCAGGAGGTCGATTTCGGCGCGATGTTCGCGCCGTTGGCGAAGCTGGTGCTGCGGATCGACGATCCCAATCGCATTCCCGAATACGTCGCCCGCGCCTGGGCGACCGCGGTTTCGGGGCGGCCCGGCCCGGTCGTGATCGCGCTGCCCGAGGACATGCTGCTCGAGGAGGTCGCCGATGGCGCTCCCCGCCCGGCGATAACGCGCCCGGCACAGTCACCCTGCCCCGACGCGATGGGCACAATGATGAAAATGCTCGAGGATGCCGCCGCGCCGGTGGCGATCGTCGGCGGGGCGGGCTGGCACCGCAAGGCGCGCGAGCATTTCACCGTCTTTGCCGAGCGGATCGGGCTGCCGGTGGCGGGCGCGTTTCGGCGGCAGGATGCAGTGGCCAATTCGAGCAAGGTCTGGGCGGGCAACCTCGGCTACGGGCCGAGCCCCAAGCTGGTCGAGCGTGTCAAGCAGGCCGATCTGGTCCTCGCGGTCGGCGCACGGCTGGGCGAGGCGACCACCGACGGCTACACCTTGCTCACCCCCGATCACCCCGGGCAGCTGCTGATCCACGTCCACCCCGACCCGAACGAACTCGGCCGGGTCTATCGCCCCGACCTCGCGATCTGCGCCGACATGGCCGAATTCGCCGAGCAGGCCGCGCTGTGGGACGACGACGTGACGCCGTTCGACGCCGGCGACGAGGCGCACTGCGAATGGCTCGACTGGTCGACGCCAAAGCCCAACGGCCACGCGCTCGACATGGGGCTGTGCGTCGCGGCAATGCGCGAGGCGCTGCCGGCGGACAGCATCATCTGCAACGGTGCGGGCAATTTCTCGGGCTGGTGGCACCGCTTCTGGCGCTACGAGGGCTTCCCCACCCAGCTCGCCCCGACCGCGGGGGCAATGGGCTACGGGGTTCCGGCGGCGGTCGCCGCGGCGCTCCGCCATCCCGAACGGACGGTGATCGCGCTCGCCGGCGACGGCGATTTCCTTATGAACGGGCAGGAAATGGCGACCGCCGCGCAATACGGCTGCAACCTGTTGGTGGTCCTCGTCGATAACGGCGCATACGGCACCATCCGCATGCACCAGGAGCGCGAGTTTCCCGCGCGCGTTTCCGGCACCGAGCTCGCCAACCCCGATTTCGCCGCGCTCGCCCGCGCCTACGGCGGCTGGGCCGAGCGGGTCGAGACCACCGAGCAGTTCACCGCCGCGCTGAGCGAGGCCAAAGGCCGCAGCGGGATTCGCCTGCTCCACCTGATGATCGACGTCGAACAGCTCAGCGCCGGCGGGGCCAGCGTGAGCGGCCTGCGGGCAAAGGCCAAGGCCAAGGCCAAAAGTGTTGCATGATTATGGCAAGGTATCGCCGCCCTTGGTGCGTGACGCATCTGCTTCAATATTGCCCGCTGGATCCTCGGGTCCAAACCCGCGGGCCACCCATCGGCCAACGAAGAAAATGATAACCGCCGAAATTGGAATGATCACACCCCACAATACGGACAAATCCAACATGTGAGTAGCTTTGATAGTCCTTTGCAGAAAATATGCGCGGTTTTCTACCTCACCACTTCCGTATGCATCAATCCACATATCACTGCTATTCTTACGCTCTTTCATCCAATACACAAAAAATAGAAGCCAAAACGCGAAATATGGCAACCCAAGGGCAACCATTAGTCGCCGCATACCCCTACTCATAGTCATGGACACCTCCGCTTCCGCCCAACCACAATCGAACGGCACCTCGGAACTTACGGTGATTCCGCCATCTCAGCCAAATGGAGAATGTTCGCCCACTCGCCGGCGCTCACCTTAGACACCGACAGGCGAAACTTGGTCAGCAGTTCCATCTCGGCGAGCGCCGGATCGGTCTTGATTTCCTTCAGGCTTACCGGCCGCTTGAGCTTCTTCACCGGCTTGAGCTTGACCGAAGTCCAAGTGCCGGTGTCGTCGCTCGGGTCCT
>JBOHIC010000143.1:0-1274 GCA_050725835.1 Novosphingobium sp. | reverse complement strand
GAGCAGACCGGTGCAGATCGAGGAAAGCGCGCCGCATCGCACCCACGACCGGGTGCACGATCGATTCGAGCCGGGCGAGCACGGCCCGGTCTCCGAACACCGCGGCAGCCAGCTTCGCACGGTCGACTCCACCCACCCCGGTTGTCCCCGGAAACGCCGCTTCGATGTTCCCGACCAGCGCCCCGCCCGGCCCCTGCAACTCGTGCACCGCGGCGTCGGCATCGAACACCGGCACCCCCAGCCCCTCGAACATCGCCGCCACCGCCGACTTGCCCATCCCGATCGAACCGGTCAGGCCGAGGATGAACGGTTTGCTCATACGGTGAGCAGTGCACGCAGTTCGGCATCGTGCTCGCGCGGGGCGGGCTGGCCGAAGAACTTCTCGAACGCGATCGCCGCTTGGCCGATTAGCATGCCCAACCCGTCAACGGTTTCCAGTCCATGTCGCCTCGCCTGCGCCAGCAACGGCGTTTCCAGCGGCGAATAGACGATATCGCAAATCAGGACCGATTTGGGCACCTCGGCAAGATCGATATCTATCGAACCCTTGCCGCTCATGCCGAGCAGGCTGGTGTTCACCAGAAGAGTGAGATTTTGCGGCTGCTGGCTGCGCGGTCCCAGGTAGATGTCTCGCAGCTGCTCGAGCGACGGCGTGCCGATTTCGACCGAACGCTCTCCGGCGACTGCATCCGCGACCACCCGCGCGTTGTCCCGCGTTCGGTTGGCAATCGCCAGCTGAAAGCCATGGGTCCACAGCGCCGCCGCCACTGCGCGCGCTGCGCCGCCGGCACCGACGATGATCGCCAGCCCCTTATGTCCAACGTGGCTCGGTAGTGAATCGAGGAACCCCTCGCCGTCGGTGTTGTCACCGACCAGTTGATCGCCGTGGCGGTATACACAATTGACCGCCGCGATCGCTCGCGCGCCCTCCGAGGCAAGGTCGGCCTGGTCCATCGCGGCTTGTTTGTGCGGCATGGTGACGTTGCACCCGCGCCACTCCGCGTCTCCGCGTCTCCGCGCGAAGTAGTCCTCAAGCTCCTCCGCCCGCACGTGGCAGGCCCGGTACTCGGCATCGATCCCCAGCTTCGCCAGCCAGAAATTGTGGATCGTCGGCGACTTCGATTGGGCGATCGGATCGCCAATGACCTCGGCATAAGGCCTACTCACGCGGTCAACTCGCCGCGCTCGCGCAGTGCACCGAGCACCGGGAGCAGCGGCATGCCGAGCACGGTGAAGTGGCTGCCTTCGATCTTCTCGAACAGCTGCACCCCGCG
>JBOHIC010000142.1:0-3117 GCA_050725835.1 Novosphingobium sp. | reverse complement strand
ACCCCTCCCCGCCGGGGAGGGGAGATTTGCGTTTTGACCGACCGCGCCATCAATAACTGCGCGGCAGGCCGAGCACGTGCTCGGCGAGGTAGCTCAGGATCAGGTTTGTGCTGATCGGCGCGACGGTGTAGAGCCGCGCCTCGCGGAACTTGCGCTCGACGTCGTATTCCTCGGCAAAGCCGAACCCGCCGAAGGTCTGGACGCACATGTCCGCCGCCGCCCAGCTCGCCTCGCTGGCGAGGAGCTTGGCCATGTTCGCTTCGGCCCCGGGGTTGCCGCCCGCGTCGTATACCGAGGCGGCGTGGTGGACCATCAGCTCGGCCGCGCGCATCTGCGCATAGCACCGCGCGATCGGGAACTGGACGCCCTGGTTCTGGCCGATCGGGCGGGCGAAGACCTTGCGTTCCTTGGCGTATTCGCTCGCCTTGTCGATGAACCACTTGGCGTCGCCGACGCATTCGGCGGCGATCAGGATGCGCTCGGCGTTCATCCCGCTGAGGATGTAGCGGAAGCCCTTCCCTTCCTCGCCGATCAGGCTGGTGGCGGGCACACGCAGATCGTCGAAGAACACCTCGGTGGTCGAGTGGTTCATCATCGTGCGGATCGGCTTGATCGTCATGCCCTTGCCCAGCGCTTCGCGCATGTCGACGAGGAAGATCGAGAGGCCTTCGGATTTCTTGGCCACCTCCTCGCGCGGGGTGGTGCGCGCGAGGAGCAGCATCAGGTCCGAATGCTCGGCGCGGCTGGTCCAGATTTTCTGGCCGTTGACGACATAGTGATCGCCGTCCTTCACAGCGACGGTGCGCAGGCTCAGTGTGTCGGTCCCGCTGGTCGGTTCGGACACCCCGAAGGCCTGGAGCCGCAATTCGCCGCTGGCGATACCGGGCAGGTAAGCGGCCTTCTGCTCCGCCGAGCCATAGCGCAGCAGCGTGTTCATGATGTACATCTGCGCGTGCGCGCTGGCGCCGTTGCAGCCGCTCGCCTGGATTTCCTCCATGATTGCAGCGGCGGCATCGAGCTTGAGCCCCGAGCCGCCGAACTCTTCGGGGATCAGCGCGGCGAGGAAGCCCGCCCGGGTCAGCGCATCGACGAACTCGCCGGGATAGGCCCGCTCGCGGTCCTTGTCGCGCCAGTAGTCGCCGGGAAACTCGGCGCAGAGCGCGCGAACCGCGCCGCGGATGTCCTCGTGTCCGCTCACGCCGGGATCTGGTTGAACGGCACGCCTTTGTCGGGGCGGTGGTCTTGCGGGAGACCGAGCACCTTTTCGGCGATGGTGTTGAGCAGCACTTCGTCCGAACCACCCGCGATCCGCCCGGTCGGGGCGTTGAGCCAGCTCGTCCCCCAGTCCTCGCGGGTCGAGGCGTGGGCGTCGAAGGCGAAGGCGGCGGGACCCATCAGGTCCATCGCCAGTTCGGAGAGCTTCTGCCGGCTGCGCACCGCGACCAGCTTCTGCAAGGACCCTTCCGGCCCCGGCTGCATCCCCGCCTGCATCATCGCGAAGGCGCGCCTGGTGATGCTGTCGAGCCCGGCGCGCATCGCGTGGTTACGCGCGATCGCCGAGCGGACCCGGCCGTCGGACAGCGCGGGCCGGCCGTTCAGTTCGACTTCGCCCGCGAGCTTGACGAATTCGGCGAGCGGCGGGCCGAACCCGGCGCTGTCGGTGGCGATGTAGCGCTCGATCATCAGCGTGTGCAGCGCCACGCCGAAGCCGCCGCCGACCGCGCCGAGCCGCTGTTCGTCCTCGAGCCGGACATCGTCGAAAAACACCTCGTTGACGTGGCTGTCGCCCCCGGCGAGCTTGATCGGGCGGACCTCGACCCCGGGCGCTTTCATGTCCACCCAGAAATATGTCAGGCCCTTGTGCTTGGCGACGGTGGGATCGGAGCGGGCGACGATCACCCCGAAGTCGCAATACTGCGCCCAGCTGGTCCAGACCTTCTGCCCGGTCATCTTCCAGCCGTTGCCGTCTTCGACGACCTTGGTTCTGAGCGCCGCGAGGTCCGAGCCGCCCGAGGGTTCGGAAAACAGCTGGCACCAGATTTCCTCGCCGCGCAGCGCGCGTCGCACCCGCTCCTTCACGAAGTCGCGGTCCTGGCCGTAGTGCATCAGGATCGGCACCGGCATGCCCAGCGAAATGCCGAAGAACTGCACCGGCATGCCGAACCGGGCTTCCTCGGCGTCGAAGGCGACCTTGTGGAGGTTCGACAGCCCCTGCCCGCCGACGTCGGCGGGCCAGTTGATCCCGGCGTATCCGGCGTCGAACTTCGCCGCCATGTAGTCGCGGCCGAGTGCGAGGTCCTGCTCGACGTCGTTGCCGGCGCGCGCGGCGCGGCCATACTTCGCCGCTTGCGTTTCGAGCCAGGCGCGGGCCTTGGCGGCATAGGTTTCCAGCTCGCTCATGCCGCCGCTCCCGTCAGTTGATCGACCAGCAGGTCCTCCCAGAACGGCAGCGCCCCCTGCTCGATCGCCAGGCTCCGCGCGCGGCGCATGTGGAGGTGCAGCCCCTGCTCCCAGGTTACACCGATCCCGCCGTGGATCTGGATGCAGTCGCGCGCCGCGGTGTCGTAAGCCTCGGTCGCGGAAATCCGCGCGTCGGCGGCGGCAATCAAGAAATCGCTTTGCCCCTCCCGGCTCGCGGCGTGGATGCAGTTGGCCCGCGCGATCTCGACCAGCCCGTAGAGCTCGGCGATGCGGTGCTTGATCGACTGGAACGCGCCGATCGGCTGGCCGAACGCCTTGCGCGTGACCGCGTAATCGCGGGCGATATGGAGCAGCGCCTCGGCCCCGCCGACCTGCTCGTGCGCGGTGACCACCGCCATCCGGGCCAATACGTCGACCGCAATCCGGCGCGCCTCGTCGCCCGAGGCGAGCAGGGTCGCGGGAGTATCGGCGAAGATCAGATCGGCATAAAGCCGGGTGTTGTCAAAGCTATCGACCGCGATCCTTACACCATTGCTCAGCTGGGCGAGGACCAGCGCCGGTGCGCCCGAGGCCTCGGCCCAGACCACCGCGACATCGGCCTTTAGTCCGCCGGGCACCGCCGGCTTGGTCCCGCTGAGATTGCCTTCGGCAAACCGCACCGCAGGGCGCTCCGGCAGCACCGCATTACCCTCGCCC
>JBOHIC010000141.1:0-3383 GCA_050725835.1 Novosphingobium sp. | reverse complement strand
GTCGCGCCGATGATGCCGCACCTCGCCGAAGAGGCCTGGGCGGCGATGGGGCAGTCCGGCTTGATCGCGGACGCAGCGTGGCCGCTGGTCGATCCGGCGCTGCTGGTCGAAGACGAGGTTACCGTCGCGGTCCAGGTGCTCGGCAAGCTGCGCGATACCCTGACCGTCGCCAAAGGCACGCCGCGCGAGGAGCTCGAGGCGCTTGCCCTCGCCAGCGCCAAGGTGCAGCGTGCGCTCGACGGCAAGGCGGTGAAAAAGGTCATCGTCGTCCCCGACCGTCTGGTGAATCTGGTCGCGTGAACAAGCTTCTCGTCCTCTTCGTGCCGGTGATGCTCGCGGCCTGCGGGCTCAAGCCGATGTATGCCGGCGGCGGCAGCGGCGCGGTGGCGCAGGGGCTCAGCACAATCGACGTCCCCCCGATCGAGGGCAAGGCCGGGTGGCTGGTGCGCAATGCGCTGGTCGACCGCTTCGGTGCGGGCGGGGCCAAGGCCTCGGCGCGCTACCGGCTCGACGTGCGGCTCGACGACAAGCTCGAAGGGCTCGGCCTGCTCTCGGACGACACCATCGGCCGCGAGCGGCGGACGCTGCGCGCGCGCTACCAGCTGGTCGATGTAGCCAGCGGGGCGATCGTGGTCGACGCCACCGCCGGATCGGACGCGGGGATCGATGTGGTCTCATCCGAATACGCGACGATCGCCGCCGAGCAGACCGCGCTCGAAAACCTCGCTAAGGACGTCGCCGACCGGATCGTTACCCGGCTCGCGCTGGCGCTGCGCGACGGCGCTTCCGCGGCGCAGTGAAGGCGACGCAAAAGGATTTCGCGGGCATAGCGCCGAAGGCGGCGCAGGCAGCGCGGGTGTTTTTCTTCTGCGGCCCCGACGAAGCCGGCGCGCACGACGCCGCGCACCGCATCGCCGGCCTGCTCGACGATCCGGGCGAGCGCGTCGAGCTCTCCGGGGCCGACCTCAAGCGCGATCCGGTCCGGCTCGGCGACGAAGCGCGCTCGACCTCGCTGTTCGGCGACAAGCGTCACATCTGGGTCCGCGCCCAGGGCGACGAGGCGCACGACGCGGTCGAGATCCTGCTGAGCGGCGAGGCCGAGGCCTGCCCGGTGCTGATCGTCTCCGCCGGCGCCACCGACAAATCGCGCACCGCCAAGCTTCTCGCCGCGCGACCCGACGCGCTGGTGGCGATGTTCTACCCGCCCGACCTGCGCGCCGTGACCGACGCGGTGCGCCGCATGGGCGATGCAGCGGGCGTATCGCTGGGGGGCGACCTCGCCGACCGGATCGCGCGCGAGGCGGGGCTCGATACCCGGCTCGCCCAGTCCGAGGTGACCAAGCTCGCGCTCTATCTCGACGCCAGCCCGCAGGCGCCGCGCAAGGCCGACGCCGCCGCGCTCGAGGCGATCGGCGCGCGGACCGAGGACGACGGTTTCGCCGCGCTGGTCAATGCGGTGCTGGGCGGCGAGACCGGGCGGCTCGCGGGCGAGCTGCGGCGGATGCGCGAGCTTTCGCTCAACCCGGTCGGGGTCCTGCTCGCCTTCGAGCGCCGCGCCGCGCAGCTCGCCCAGCTCGCCGCCAAGCTCGGGCCCGGCCAGGGACGCGGAGGCGGCGACGTCACCGCGCTGATCGAGGCCGAAAGCGCGGCCAAGCGTGTGTTCTGGAAGGACAAGCGCGATCTCGGCGCGCAGCTGCGCAAGTGGCGCGGACGGCGGCTCGAGCGGCTGGTGGTGCGGCTCGCCGATCTCCACCGTGCGCTGCTGAGCAACAGCCAGAGCGCCGAGCTGTTGCTCGGGCAGGAGCTGGCCGAGATCGCCCGCGCCGCCGGCGCGAAGGCCTAGTTCACGCGTTGTCCGCTCAGCGCGTCGGCACCGGAACCTCGCCCGAGTAGTCGTAAAACCCGCGCCCGGTCTTGCGCCCGAGCCAGCCGGCTTCGACGTATTTCATCAGCAGCGGGGCGGGGCGGTACTTGCTGTCGCCGGTGGTGGTGTAGAGCACCCGGACGATGTCGAGGCAGGTGTCGAGCCCGACGAAGTCGGCCAGCTCGAGCGGTCCCATCGGGTGGTTGAGCCCGAGCCGGCAGCCCTGGTCGATGTCGGCGACGTTGGCGGTGCCCTGTCCGAGCACGAACACCGCCTCGTTGATCATAGGGAGGAGGATGCGATTGACCACGAAGCCGGGCTCATCCTCGGCCTGGACCACCTGCTTGCCGAGGCTCTCGGCGAAGGCGCGGGTCCGCGCGACGGTCTCGGCGCTGGTGGCGAGCCCGGGGATCACCTCGATCAGCCCCATCACCGGGACCGGGTTGAAGAAGTGCAGCCCGATGAACCGCGCCGGATCGGACGAAGCGGTCGCCATCCGGGTGATCGGGATCGAACTGGTGTTCGAGGCGAGAATGGCGTCGGGCGCGAGAACCTTGCCGGCTTCGGCGAAGATCGCGCGCTTGATCTCCTCGCGCTCGGTCGCGGCTTCGATGATCAGCTCGGCTGCGGCCATTGGGGCGTAATCGGCGACCGGGGTGATCCGGGCAAGCGCGGCCTCGGCCTCGTCAGGAGTGAGCTTGCCTCGGCCCACCGCCTTGCTCAGCGCCTGGTCGATCCTGCCCTTGCCCGCCTCGGCATGGGCGAGGTCGAGGTCGGAGAGCAGCACCTTGAGCCCGTGCTGGGCGACGGTCTGCGCGATCCCCGCGCCCATCTGCCCCGCCCCGATCACCGCGATAGTCCGCATTCCCCACCCTTCGCAACTGCAGCAAAGGCGGGTGGTTAGCCGCGCCGAAGCGGGCTGGCTAGCGGTTTTGGCCCGGAACCCACAGCACGTCGCCGCTCCCCGCGGCGTTGACTGCGCGGGCCAGCACGAACAGGTAGTCCGAGAGCCGGTTGGCATAGGCCAGCGCCGCAGGATTGACCGGCTCGGCCGCGGCGAGCGCGGTCATCGTCCGTTCGGCCCGGCGCACAGATGCCCGCGCGACGTGGACCCGCGCCGCCGCCTCGCTCCCGCCGGGGAGGATGAAGCTGGTCAGGGGCGCCAAATGTTCGTTGAGCGCGTCGATCTGCGCTTCGAGCCAGCTTGGCTGGCCCGCGACGATCCGCAGCACCATCTCCGACGGTGCGAAGTTCTCGCCCCCAATATCTCCAAGGGTGGTGGCGAGGTCGGCGCCGAGATCGAACAGGTCGTTTTGGATCCGCGCGAGCGCCGCGGCGTGCGGGGTTGCCATCAGCGCCGCCGCCGCCAGCCCGAGCGCCGAATTGGCCTCATCGACCGCGCCGATCGCTTCGAAGCGGGCATCGTACTTGCCCCGGCGCGACCCGTCGACCAGCCCGGTGGTCCCGTCGTCGCCGGTGCGGGTGTAGATCTTGTTGAGCTTGACCAATTCAGGCGGGC
>JBOHIC010000140.1:0-15896 GCA_050725835.1 Novosphingobium sp. | reverse complement strand
CGATGGAGGCCTATCCGGCGTGGTCGCCCGACGGCAAACGCATCGCTTTCGTGCGCTGGACCGACGCCGGGCTCGGCGAAATCCGCACGGTTGGCGCGAGCGGCGGCGGCACGACCACCGTTACCCGGCAGGCTGGGCACTATTCGCGGCCCGCCTGGTCGCCCGACGGCAAGACCATCGTCTTCGAAAAGCAGGGCGGCGGGTTCCTCGTCAGCCCGCGCGGTGGGGGCGAGCCGGGAATCTACCGCGTGCCAGCCGCCGGTGGAGCCATTGCGCGCGTCACCAAGGACGGCGCGCACCCGCAGTTCGGCATGGCCAGCGACCGCATTTTCCTGGTCCAGACCGAAGCCGGCAAGGCGCGGCTGGTCAGCATCGATCTCTCGGGCGAGGCCAAGCGCGTCCACGCCGAGGGCGAGCTGGTCAACGACTATGCGGTTTCGCCCGACGGCCAGTTCTTCGCATTCCGCCAGAACTACGAAGCCTTCGTGATGCCGCTGCTGCCCGGCACCCAGCAGGTCACCGCCGCGCCCGGCGGCGGGCCGCTGCCGGTGACGCGGGTCAGCGCCAGCGGGGCCGACTGGATCCACTGGAGCGCGGGCGGTGCGCGCCTGCACTGGTCGCTCGGCCCCACTCTGCTCAGCGCCGAGCGCAGCGCGCTATTCGCCGATGCCCCGCCGCCCGCGGACGGCAAACCGGTCAAGTTCGAGCCGCCCAAAACCGGCGTCTCGCTCTCGATGACCGTCCAGGCCGACAAGCCGCGCGGCAGCGTCGCCTTTACCGGGGCGCGGGTGGTGACAATGGCCCGGCCCGACGGCGGCGCGATCGACGACGGGGTTGTCCTGATCGAAGGCAACCGGATCAAAGCGGTCGGCCGCCGCGGCGAGGTGACGATCCCGGCGGGAACGCCGGTGGTCGACGTCACCGGCAAGACGATCATCCCCGGACTGGTCGATGCCCACGCCCACGGACCATACGGGGTCGACGAGATGACCCCGCAGGCCAACTGGGCGGAAATGGTCAACCTCGCGCTGGGCGTGACCACGCGCCACGATCCCTCGAGCAGCGCGGCGACGGTGTTCCCCGCGCTGGAAATGATCCGTGCGGGCAAGCTCATCGGCCCGCGCAGCTTCTCTACCGCCGAGATCGTCTACGGCGCCAAATCTCCCGGAGTCTATGCCCAGATCGACAGCCTCGACGATGCGTTGAGCCACGTCCGGCGGCTGAAGGCACAGGGCGCGCACAGCCTCAAGAACTACAACCAGCCGCGCCGCGACCAGCGCCAGCAGGTCACCTCCGCCGCGCTCCAGGAAGGGCTGCGCTCGGTCGCCGAGGGCGGCTCGCTGTTCGGTTTCGACATGACCCTGATCGCCGACGGCAACACCACGATCGAGCACAACCTGCCGCTCAGCGTGTTCTACGACGACGTCCTCCAGTTCTTTTCCGGCTCGAAGACCGGCTACACCCCGACGCTGGTGGTGACTTACGGCGGCCCCGCGGCCGATCCTTATTGGCGCGCGCGGACCGAGGTGTGGAAGCACCCGCTGCTCAAGGCGCACGAACCCGACGCGGTGCTCACCGCGGGCAGCGCGCGGCGCGAGCTTGCCCCCGAAGAGGACTATGTCGACGACGAAAGCGCCCGCGAGGCGGCCAAGCTCGCCCGGCTCGGGGTGCCGGTGGCGATCGGCGCGCACGGGCAGGAACCCGGCATCGCGGCGCACTGGGAGCTGTGGTCCTTCGTCCACGGCGGGATGACCCCGGTCGAAGCGCTCCGCGCGGGCACAATCGAGAGCGCCCGCTCATTGGGCTATGACGCCGACATCGGTTCGCTCGAAGCGGGCAAGCTCGCCGACCTGGTAGTGCTCGACGCCGACCCGACACAGGACATCCGCAATTCGGACAAGGTCGCCAAGGTGATGATCAACGGGCGGCTTTACGACGCGGCGACGCTCAACGAGGAAGTGACCGGCACCCGCAAACGCCCGGCCTACTGGTGGGAGAACGGCGTGGCCGGCAGCGGCAGCAGCTCGGGCGGTCACGCCGAAGGGCACGGACACGACGGGGGAAGCTGAAATGGCTCCGCGTGCCTTGCCCCAACCCGGCGGAGTGCCGTTCCTGATCGACGGCGGACTCGAGACCTGCCTGATCTTTCGCGACGGGCTCGAGCTGCCGAGTTTCGCCTCGTTCGTCCTGCTCGACGATCCGGCGGGGACCGAAGCGCTCAAGGCCTACTATCGAGGGTTTCTCGACATCGCCGCAGCGCATGGCACGGGTTTCGTGCTCGAGTCTCCGACCTGGCGGGCGAGTCCGGACTGGGGCGCAGCGCTCGGTTATGACGCAGCGCGGCTCGGCGAGGCGAATCGCCGGGCGATCGGGCTGCTCGCGGAGCTTCGCGCCGAGCGGGGCGGCGGTGGTCCGATCGTCGTCAACGCCGCGATCGGGCCGCGCGGCGACGGCTACGATCCTGGCAAGCTGATGAGCGCCGGGGAGGCGCGCGACTATCATCGCTGGCAGCTTGCCGCAGTGGCCGAGGCGGGCGCCGACATGGCCACCGCGCTGACAATGACCAACCTTCCCGAAGCCGACGGGATAACCGCTGCTGCCCGCGATGTCGGGATTCCCGTTGCGGTGTCCTTCACCGTCGAAACCGACGGGCGCCTCCCGACCGGCATGGCGCTGAGCGAAGCCGTCGCCCGCATCGAGGACCGCCACGGCGATTCGGTCGCCTATTACATGGTCAACTGCGCGCACCCGTCTCACTTCGCCGATGCGCTGGACGACGATCTGTTGCGCGCGCGGCTTGGCGGCGTCCGCGCCAATGCCTCGCGCATGAGCCACGCCCAACTCGATGAGGCGGAAGAGCTGGACGACGGCGATCCGCAGGAACTCGCGGGCGACTATCGCGATCTGCTAGCCGCGCTCCCCAACCTGTGTGTGCTGGGCGGGTGCTGCGGCACCGACCACCGTCACGTTGCCGAGATCGCCAAAGTTTGCGTTCCGGCGCTGCGCCGCGCGGGTTAGGCCTTCCCCACCACGCTCTCGGGCAAGTCGGTCCCGAACACCCGCTGGTAATACTCGGCCACCAGCATCCGCTCGGTCTCGTCGCACTTGTTCAAGAACGACAGGCGGAAGGCGAAGCCGGGGTCTTTGAAGATCGCTGTATTCTGGGCCCAGGTGATTACTGTGCGCGGGCTCATCACGGTGCTGATATCGCCGTTCATGAAGCCCTGGCGGGTCAGTTCGGCGACCTTGACCATGTCGGCGACGATCTTGTCGCTGGTCCCGGTGGCCTTGCTCAGCACGATCTGGCTCTCGACCGCAGCGGGAAGGTAGTTGAGCCCGACGACGATGGACCAGCGGTCCATCTGGCCCTGATTGATCGCCTGGGTGCCGTGATAGAGCCCGCTGGTGTCGCCGAGGCCGACGGTGTTGGCGGTGGAGAACAGGCGGAACCACGGGTTCGGGCGGATCACCCGGTTCTGGTCGAGCAGGGTGAGCTTGCCGTCGGTCTCGAGCACCCGCTGGATCACGAACATCACGTCGGGCCGGCCCGCGTCGTATTCGTCGAACACCAGCGCGACCGGCCGCTGGAGCGCCCAGGGCAGCAGGCCTTCGCGGAACTCGGTGACCTGCAGCCCGTCGCGCAGCACGATCGCATCGCGCCCGATCAGGTCGATCCGGCTGATGTGCGCATCGAGGTTGATGCGGATGCACGGCCAGTTGAGCCGCGCGGAGACCTGTTCGATGTGGGTCGACTTGCCGGTGCCGTGATAGCCCTGGACCATCACCCGGCGGTTGTGTGCGAAGCCCGCGAGGATCGCCAGCGTGGTGTCGGGATCGAAGACGTAGCTGGCGTCGTGGTCGGGAACGCGCTCGTCGGCCTCGGAGAAGGCCGGAACCTTCATGTCGACATCGATCCCGAAGACCTCGCGCACGTCGATCTCGCGGTCGGGGGCCTCGAGGATCGTGGTGGCGCGGCTGTCGGGCTGGATGTTGGGAATGTCGGTCATGGCGGGGTTCCGCCTATACGTGCGGGCCTTGCCCTGCAATAAGGATTAGGTTGCATATCAACGACTCGAATTGGGAGAAGCCAAATGAAGATTTTCGGGTTTCCGCTGTCGCCGTTCGTGCGCAAGGTCCACCTTGTCGCCGCCGAAAAGGGGGTCGAGGTCGAGATGGTCCTCGGCAACCCCGCCAGCCCCTCGCCCGAGTTTCTCGCGGCCAGCCCGTTCCGCAAGATCCCGGCGCTCCAGGACGGCGACTTTACCCTCGCCGATTCGACCGCGATCGCAACCTACATCGACGCGCTGCATCCCGAGCCGGCGATGCTCCCCGGCGACGCCAAGGCGAAGGCCAGGGCGATCTGGTTCGAAGAGTTCGCCGATACGATCATGGTCGCGGCGGGGGGCAAGGTAGTGTTCAACCGCTTCGTCGGCCCCAAGCTGCTGGGGATGCCCGGCAACGAGGAGACCGCGGCCGAGGGCGAGCGCGAGCTGTTGCCGATCTTCGACTATTTGGAAGCCGCGATCGGCACCGACGGCTGGGTCACCGGGGGAGAGTTCAGCATCGGCGACATCGCCATCGCCTCGACCTTCCGCACCCTCGCCTATGTGGGGATCGCGCCCGATGCCGCCGTAAGGCCCAAGACCGCGGCGTGGTACGAGCGGGTCAAGGCGCGCCCTGCGTGGCAGGCGGTCGCGGTGCGCGAGGACGCGGTGCTCGCGCGGATCACGCAACCCGCTTAGCCGGCTTCAGCTCCTTGAAGTCGGTGGCCCGGCAGGCGCGGTCGCGACCGTCGGCCTTGGCGCGGTATAGGGCGCCGTCGGCGAACCGGTAGAGCCGCTTCCAGTCGGCGTCGGTCCCGACCAGCCCCTCGGCATAACCGAGGCTGACGGTGACATGAAGCTCGAGCGGCATCGGCTGGCAGCGGATCGCCTCGAGCATCAGCTCGGGCGGGCAAAGGAAGGCGCGGGTTTCGGGCACCAGCAGCCCGAACTCCTCGCCGCCGAGCCGCACCGCCAGGCTCTCCGCGGGACGTACCGACTGGATTGCCTTGGCGATCCGTCGCAGCACCTCGTCGCCGATCTCGTGCCCGACGCGGTCGTTGACGTCCTTGAAATGGTCGATGTCGAACAGCATCAGCCGGTAGCGCTCGCCCCGGCCGGCGGTGAGCTCGAGGAAGGCGCGGCGGTTGAGCAGGCCGGTCAGCGGATCCGAATTCGCGAGGCGCAGCGCCGAGACTTCGCCCATCCGCGCGCTGTCGCGGTCTTCGCTCAACTCGCGCAGGCGGGCGATCACCAGCGAGGTCGAAAGCAACGATTCGATCCCCAGTGCGACGAGGTTGCTGTTGTCGAGCCAGAAGCTGAACGGGACCAGCCCGAAGCCGTGCAAAATCCGCGCCGCGGTCGTCAAAATCGGCGCGCTCCAGGCAAACAGGAACAGAGCTAGGTATCGGTTGCGGGTGCGCCACGCCTGCCACAGGAACGGGATAACGAGCGACAGCACCGCTGCGCCGGCGAGGAAGTAGAGCCGATCGAGCAGGCCGATCTGCCAGGGCGCAAACAGCGCGAAGGCCAGCGCCGCCGCCAAACCCGTCCCCATCACCGCGGTGACGAAGCGGTTGAAGCGGCGGCCGACCAGCTCGGACCCGAAAAACTCGCGCACGAAGGTCAGCGCGATCGTAGCGGCGACGAACAGCAGGACGTAATTGAGCCGCAGCCGGTCGTTGTTGGCGATCCCCGGGAAGACCAGCATGACCGCCCCCGACGAGGTGAAGGTGTAGGCGGCCAGCGAGGTGACCATCGCGCAGTAGACCAGCTGGAAGCGGTGGCGCAGAGCGACCCACAGCCCGAAGTTGTAGACCACCAGCGCCAGCGCCAGCCCGGCGAACCCGGCGTAGAGCGCGATGTGCGAGGCTTTGGCCGCATAGCTTTCGCTTCGCTTCATCAGCTCGGCGCCGAGCCAGATACCGCGCATGTTTCCGGTGTTGTCGGTGGCGATGGTGATCCCGGTCAGCGGCGCGGCGCGCGCCGGGATGGGGAATTCGAACACCGCACCGAGCGAAATGAACCGCGAGACGTCGGTCGACCGGAAGCTGAGCCGCTCGACTGCGCCGTCGGCATAGCGGAAATGGAGCGTCGCACCGTCCTGCCACACCACCGTGCTGCGCAGCACCAGCGGGTCGCCGAGGCTATCGGCCTGGGGCGGAAAGCGCAGATCGACAAGGTAGTCGCCGGGGCCGAAGGCGGTCTGCGGCGTGGTGCAATCGAAGCGTGTAGCCGGCGCGATGGGCGCGGCGGTGTCGACCGAGGCGGCTGCCCGGGGCGCAACGCATAGGCTCGGCCGGACTCCGGCAAAGGCCGGCGCGGCACAAGCCAGCGCGATCAGCAGCGCACACCAGCGCAGAAATGCTGTGAAAAACCCCCCGGACATAAGCGCTCGCGATAACGCGCGCGGCCCAATATCCGGTTAACGACGAAACGAGTTGCCAAACATACCGACTAGTTGGTATGTAGCGATTCGCAATGACGACTCGCCTCGCCCCGACCCCTCGTCCCAACGCCCGCGCCAAATTGATCGGCGCGGCGCACGACCTGGTCCGCCGCCAGGGCTGGTCGGCGACCAGCGTCGATCAGCTCTGCGCCGCTGCGGGGGTCACCAAGGGCGCATTCTTCCACCACTTTCCCTCGAAGGAGGCGCTCGGCGTCGCTGCGACCGAGGCCTGGACCGAACGAGCGCGCCAAGGGATTTTCACCGAGCCCGAATTCAACCGGCGCGGCGATCCGCTCGATCGGCTCATGGGGCATATCGACCTGCGGCTAGCGATGCTGATCGGGGGGATGGAGGATTTCACCTGCTTCGTCGGCACCACGGTTCAGGAAGCCTGGGCGACCAGCGAGCCGCTGCGCCGCGCCGCCGACGCCAGCATCACCGCTTACGGCGAGGAGCTGGCCAACGATATCGAGGCCGCCATCGCACGGCACGGCGCCGCCCCGGGGGTGACCGCGCTCGGCCTCGCCTACCATGTCCAGGCCGTGCTCCAGGGCGCTTTCGTCCTGGCCAAGGCCAAGGGCGATCCGGCCTATGCGCGCGAAACCGTCGCGCACCTCAAGCGATATGTCACCATGCTGTTCGGAAAAGGAGAAAACCCGTGTCCCGCATGATTTTCGTAAACCTCCCGGTCGCCGACCTGGCCCGCGCCAAGTCGTTCTACGAGGCGCTGGGCTTCACCGAGAACCCGCAGTTTTCGGACGAGACCGCCGCCTGCATGGTCCTCAGCGAAACGATATATGTGATGATACTCAGCCATGACAAATGGCGCAGCTTCACCGAGCGGCCGATTTGCCCGCCCGGATCGAGCGAGGTGTCGCTTGCGCTCTCGTTCGACGATCGCGGCGAAGTCGACCGGCTGGTCCTCGCCGGCGCTGCCCATGGCGGGACAGCGGACGTCAACCCGCCGCAGGACCATGGGTTCATGTACCAGCGCACCATCGCCGATCCCGACGGCCACGTGTGGGAGCCGTTCTGGATGGATCCGGCGATGGCCGGGGCCGACGCCCACGCAAGCGCCGAGGCGTGAGCCCGCTCGCGCTACGCCGCATCGGGATCGGTTTGACCGTGCTGGTCGGCCTGTTCCTGGCGATGGATGCGGGCGGCAAGCTGTTCGCGCCCGCCATGATGATCGCCAACAGCCCGCCGCTCGGGCTGCCCGCGGACGAAGGCTTCCACCGCATGCTCGGCGCGATCCTCGCTGGCAGCCTTGCGCTCTACCTGTGGCCGCGCACCGCGCTGCTCGGGGCAGTGCTGCTCACCGGGTTCCTCGGCGGAGCGGTCGCGGCCCATGCACGGATCGGCTCTCCGCTGCTTTCGCATACCCTGTTCGGGGTCTATCTCGGGATCATCGTCTGGGCGGCGCTGTGGTGCCGCCTGCCCGCGCTGCGCGCGCACTTCCCCTCACGCCAAGGAGACTGATCATGGCTTATATCGACGGATTCATCATTCCGGTCGCAAATACCGACAAGTCCCGGTTCACCGATCACGCAACCCGCATCGACAAGCATTTTCTCGACTACGGCGCGACCCGGGTGGTCGAAGGCTGGGCCGACGACGTGCCCGAAGGCAAGATCACCGACTTCAACCGCGCGGTTCAGGCCAGCGGAGAGGAAAGCGTCGCGTTCAGCTGGATCGAATGGCCCGACAAACCCACCCGCGACACCGCGATGGCGGCGATGGAATCGAACGAGGCAATGATGGCCGAGCCGATGCCATTCGACGGCAAGCGGATGATTTTCGGCGGCTTCTCACCGATCGTGGATCAACGCGAAGGCGGGACGCTGGGCTATATCGACGGTTTCGTCGCGCCGGTTTCGCCGGGCAAGCGCGATGCCTATGTGGCAATGGCGCAGAAGGCGGCGGGCAAATTCATCGAATACGGCGCGTTGCGCTCGAGCGAGAACTGGGGCGACGACGTGCCCGAGGGCAAGGTCACCGATTTCCCCCGCTCGGTGAAGGCCGAGGGCGACGAGGCGGTGGTGTTCTCGTGGGTCGAATGGCCCGACAAGGCGACCCGCGACGCCGGCTGGGCCAAGATGATGGCCGACGATTCGATGCGGCCCGACGAGATGCCGTTCGACGGCAAGCGGATGTTCTGGGGCGGCTTCAAGCCGGTGGTCGAACTCGGCAAGTAGGGAGAATCGCAATGGGCGCCCTCCACGGCAGCTGGATTTGGTACGAACTGATGACCCCCGATCCCGAGGGCGCCCGCACCTTCTATGAGCCGGTGCTCGGCTGGAGCATGACCACCGGCCACGGCGAAACCACCGACTACGGCTTCGTCACCGCGCCCGACGGCGCGATGGTCGGCGGGTTGCTGCGGCTCACTGGCGAGATGACCGGTCATGGCGCGCGGCCGTGCTGGCTGGGTTACATCGGGGTCGACGACGTCGATGCCACCCTCGCCGGAATTGCCGGGGCGGGCGGCAAGGCGCTGATGCCCGCGCGCGACCTGCCCGGCACCGGACGCTTCGCGATGGCCGCCGACCCGGGCGGCGCGGCGTTTTACCTGATGACCCCCGCCCCGCCCTCGGGCGGCGGCGAGAGTACGTCGTTTTCGGCCGGCAAGAACCCCGGCCACTGCGGCTGGAACGAGCTGATGGCGGGCGATGCCGGGCGCGAGACCGGCTTCTACACCGGGCTGTTCGGCTGGTCCCTGCCCGAGCCGATGGACATGGGTGCGATGGGCAAATACCAGTTCGTCGCCCACGACGACGTCACCCACGGCGCGATTATGCAAGCCATGCCGCAGGTGCCCGCGCCGATGTGGAACCACTATTTCTGGGTGCCGGGGATCGAGGCTGCCAAAGCTGCGATCGAAGCCGGCGGCGGCCAGGTCATCAACGGGCCGATGGAGGTCCCCGGCGGCGACTGGATGATCCAGGGAATCGACCCGCAGGGCGCGATGTTCGCGCTGGTAGGCGGGAAATAGGATGTTCGCATCGACGCATCTGGTGCGCTGCGCCTGCGGTGCGGTGGAATGCGCCGGAAACGGCGCGCCGATCGCCGTGGCGGTCTGCTATTGCGACGATTGCCAGCAGGCGGCCGGCATACTTCAAGCCCTCCCCGAAGCGCCGCCAGTGACCGACCCCGACGGGGGCACCGGCCTGGTCCTGTTCCGGGCAGGCCGATTTGCCGTAACACAGGGTGAACAGCACCTGGTGGCGCACAAATTGCGATCGGGCAGCGCAACCAACCGCATGGTCGCGAGCTGCTGTAATTCGGCGATGTTCCTCTCGTTCGACAAGGGCCACATTGGGTTTCGGTGCTCTCCAATCGCCTCGCCGCCGACCCGCCGCCGGTCGATTTCCGTGTGATGGCCAAATACCGGGCCAGTTCCCTCCCGCTGCCCGGCGATGCCCCCGCCTTCGCCAAATATCCGCTCCGCTTCCTCGGCAAGATCCTACGCGACTGGATGGCGATGAAAGTGGGGCGCTGAGACGCCCGCACGATTGACACAGACAATTTGTTCCAGTTATGTTCTTATTTTTTAAGGAGTACCCGCGATGCCCGCCTACACGTTCTACACCAACCCGATGTCGCGCGGGCAGATTGCGCGCTGGGCGCTGCATGAGGCGGGGGCGGAGTATCAACAGGTGCTGGTCGACTGGGCGAGCAAGCCCGCCGCGCTGCTCGAGGCCAACGCGATGGGCAAGGTTCCGACGCTGGTCCACCATACCGAGAACGGCGACCGGGTAGTGACCGAATGCGCCGCGATCTGCGCCTACCTTGCCGAAGCGGAGCCCACCGCCGGTCTCCTCCCCTCCGCCGATGAGTGCGCCGACTATTTCCGCTGGCTGTTTTTCGCCGCCGGGCCGATCGAGCAGGCGGTGGTAACTCGCTCGATGGGCTGGGAAGTCCCGCCCGACCGCGAGGGCATGGCCGGCTGGGGCAGCTACGAGCGCGCCATTGGAACGCTCGAAGCGCATCTCGACGGGCATGACTACGTCTGCGGCAAGCGCTTCACCATGGCTGACGTTTATGTCGGCAGCCAGGTCGACTGGGGGCTGACCTTCGGCTCGATCCCGCCGCGCCCGGCCTTTGCCGCCTATGCCGAGCGGATCCAGGCCCGCCCCGCTTACAAGACTGCAAAAGGGATCGACAACACTCTGATCCAGGAGATGAAGAAATGACCAGCCCCAAGAACGTCATTTGCCTGTGGTACGATCACGATGCCGAGGATGCCGCCAATTTCTATGCCGCGACCTTCCCCGACACCACGGTCGGCGCCGTCCAACGCGCGCCTGCCGACTATCCCGACGGAAAAGCGGGCGACCCGCTGATCGTCGAATTCACCGTGATGGGCATTCCCTGCATGGGGCTCAACGGCGGCCCGCATTTCAAGCACAGCGAGGCGTTTTCCTTCACGGTAACGACCGAGGACCAGGCCGAGACCGATAAATACTGGAACGCCATCGTCGGCAACGGCGGCAAGGAAAGCCAGTGCGGATGGTGCCGCGACAAGTGGGGTCTCAGCTGGCAGATCACACCGCGCGTGCTTTCCGATGCGATGGCCACCGGCGGTGAGGTCGCCAAGCGGGCGTTCGAGGCGATGATGCCGATGAAGAAGATCGACGTCGCCAAGATCGAGGCGGCGGTGGCGGGCGCGAAAGCCGATGCGTAGGCTCACCGGAGCGGCCTTCGTTTCGCTCGACGGGGTTATCCAGGCGCCCGGCGGGCCGACCGAGGACCCGACAGGCGGGTTCGACGAAGGCGGCTGGGTGTTCCGGATGGCCGACGAGGAGGCGTTCGAGGCGATCGGCGGCTGGTTCGCGGGCGACTACGACCTGCTGCTCGGGCGGCGGACTTACGACATCTTCGCCGCCTACTGGCCCTATGTCGAAGGCGAACCCGCGGCGATGGGCGAGGCTTTCACCAAGGCGGGCAAGCATGTCCTGACCCGCGGCGACCGGCCGCTCGACTGGGCCAACAGCCACCGCCTCAAAGGTATCGGCGATGTCGCCGCACTTAAGGCCAGCGCTGGTCCTGATCTGGTCATCCAGGGTTCGAGCACGATCTATCCGCCGCTGCTGGCGGCTGGATTGATCGACCGGCTGATCCTGATGACCTTCCCGATCGTGCTCGGCCGCGGCAAGCGCCTGTTCGGCGAGGGAACTCCGGCGGGTGCGCTCAAGCTGACCGACCACAAGGTCACTGCCAAAGGCACGGCGATCGCCACTTACGAGCCGGACGGCGCGATTCCCTCGGGCGGCGAGTTCCCCGAACCAAGCACCAGCGCGCGCGAGGCGGAGCGGCAGCGCGCGATGGCGGGGGGCAGCTGGTGACCCTTGCGCTCTACGGCCACCCGTTCTCGTCCTACACCTGGAAGGCGCTGATCCCGCTTTACGCCAACGGGACCGAGTTTGCGTTCCGCATGGTCGATGGCGAGCATCCCGACCATGCCGCGTTCGTCGCCGGCGCCAGTCCGCTCGGGCGGTTCCCGGTGCTGCGAGACGGCCAGCGAACCGTTTTCGAGGCCACAGCGATCGTCGAATACCTGCACTTGCACCACCCCGGCCCCGCGCCGCTGCTCCCGGCCGATCCTGAGGCGGCGGTCGAACTGCGGATGATCGATCGGGTGTTCGACCTCTCGGTGATGACCCCTATGCAGGAGATCGTCGCCGAGCATATCCGCCATCCCGGCGCGCCCGATCCGGGGGTCGAAGCGCGCGGTCGCGACCGGCTAGCCCGCGCCTATGCGTGGATCGACGCCTGGCTGCAGCGCGCGCCGCGCAGCGGGGATGCGATAACGCTGATCGAATGCGCCGCTGCGCCCGCGTTGTTCTACGCCGATTGGGTCTGGCCGATTCCCTCGGACTTCGATTCGCTGCGCCAGTGGCGCGCGCACCTGCTCGCGCTGCCGCCGGTCAAGCGCTGCATCGACGAGGCGCGACCCTATCGCCACTTCTTCCCGCTCGGCGCGCCCGACCGCGATTGAAAGGAACCTGCATGAGCAAGCCCGGACACGAACTTTCGGTCACCCGCTTCATCGCCGCCCCGACCGACAAGGTCTGGCACGTGATGACCGAGCGGCAGGAGGAATGGTGGTGCCCCAAGCCATGGCGCGCCGAATTCGACAAGCTCGACCGCTTTCCCGGCGGGGATTCGCTAGTGACGATGTACGGCCCCGACGGCGAGGTGAACAAGCACGACGGATTTGTCCTCGCCTGGGACGAGGGCCGGCGCTTTGCGATGACCGACGCGATCAAGCCCGACCTGATGCCCGACGGTCCGTTCATGCTCGGGGTTTGGACCATCGAGGCTGAAGGGGATGGCACCCGCTACACCGCCGTGGCGCGGCACTGGAGCGAGGAAACGATGAAGCACCACGCCGAGATGGGCTTCGAGCAAGGCTGGGGCGTTTGCGCCGATCAGCTCAAGGCGCTGTGCGAAGCGGACCAGGCGAGCTAGAGCCAGCCCAATAGGACGAAAAAGGGGGGAAACCATGGCCCGTTCGCCGATCGTCACCGCCACGCTGGTTTCCGGCGTGCTCGATACCGCGTTCCCGATGACCATGACCGCGATGCGCGACGGCGATCCGATCGCGATGTGGAACGGGGTCGCGGCCGGGCCGTTCGGCGACGGCGCGCAGGACTGGGGAATGGCTGGCAGCCTCGCCGGCCTGCTGGTTCATTTTGCGCTGATGGGCCTGATGGCCGCCGGGCTCGCCGCCCTGCTCAAGCTCCCGGCGGTGGCGCGGCTCAACTGGGTCGTGCTCGGCTTGGTCTACGGGGTCGTCACCTACCTGGTGATGTACGGCGTGGTCCTGCCGCTGCGCTTCGGCGCGCCCTTCCCGCAGACCGACCCGGTGCGGATCGCTACCGCGCTGTTCGCGCACATCGTGCTGGTCGGGCTGGTCATGGCGTGGATTTTCAAGCGAACGCCGGCGCGCGCCTGAGCAGCTGCCAGGCCTCGACCACCGCCTGGAGCCGCGTTTCGAAGCTGCGGTCGCCGCCGTTGCGATCGGGGTGGTATTTGCGCACCAGCTGCGAATAGCGGCTGCGCAGCTCGTGCCGGGTCGCTTCGAGCGGCAGCCCGAGCACTTCGAGCGCGCGGCGTTCGTCGGGGCTCACCGGCCTGCCGTCGGCGCGCTCGGCCGGGCGGCGCATCCGCGCTCGGCCCGCGATCGCCTCGAGCGGGTCGGCGAAATCGGCCCAGCGCGGCGGGTTGTCGATCCCCGCGGTCGGCGAGAATGCGCGCGTTTCGCGCTCCCAGCCGTGCACCGGCGATTGCGCGGCCATGATCTCCTCGCTGCTCATCCCCGCGAACCAGTCGTAGCGGGCGTTGAATTCGCGG
Organism: Novosphingobium sp.; assembly: GCA_050725835.1. Taxonomy (GTDB): domain Bacteria; phylum Pseudomonadota; class Alphaproteobacteria; order Sphingomonadales; family Sphingomonadaceae; genus Novosphingobium. The sequence goes on along the minus strand of JBOHIC010000140.1, from coordinate 2,051 downwards.
ACGTGATCGAGGCAGAACCAGCGGTAGTCGCCGGGGCCGTCGAAGCCGGGGCGGCGCTCGCCCGGCGCGCGGAATTCGCCCGCCTCGGCGCAGCCCGGCGCATTGCAACCGCGGCCCAACCCGCTCACCCGGCCATGGAGACGATCGTGTTTCACGCCCTTCCACATGGCGAGCGTTTCGCTAGAAGTGAAGCCATGACCGGCCTCATCGCTACCGAAATCGAACGCTTGCTCACCGCAGCTTTTGCTCCGAACCGGCTCGCGGTGATCAACGACAGCGCAGCGCACCACGGCCATTCCGGCGACGACGGCTCGGGCGAATCGCACTTCACCGTCGAGATCGAAAGCGCCGCGTTCGCAGGCGTCTCACGGCTCCAGCGCCAGCGGCTGGTCAATGCCGCGCTCGGCGACATTCCCGGCCAGCGGGTCCATGCCCTGGCGATCAAAGCGAAGGCGCCCGGCGAATGAGTGGCATGATCGAGCAAGTTATCACTCCGATTACGCACGATCTCGGTGCGTTCCAGGTGCGCCGCGCGATCCCCTCGCCCAAGCGCACGATGGTCGGACCGTTCATCTTCGTCGACCAGTTCGGGCCGGCGCACCTGCCCCCCGGTCAGGCGATGGACGTGCGTCCGCATCCGCACATCAACCTCGCAACGGTCACATGGCTGTTCGAGGGTGCGATCGACCACCGCGACAGCCTCGGCACTTTCGCGACGATCCGCCCCGGGCAGGTCAACCTGATGACCGCCGGGCGCGGGATCGTCCATTCGGAGCGCTCGCCTCAGACGGAACGAGCAGACGGGCCGCGCCTTTACGGAATGCAGACCTGGCTCGCCCTGCCCGACGGGCGCGAGGAGATCGACCCCGCATTCGAAGCGGTCACCGAGCTGCCGCTGGTCGAGGACAGCTGTGTCTCGGCGCGGGTGATCATGGGCAGCCTGTGGGGCAAGACCGCGCCGACCACGCAGCACGCAGCGACGATCTATGCCGAAATCGTGCTCGGCCCCGGCGGGGCGATCCCGATCGACGTCGAAGCGGACGAGCGCGCAGTGATGCTGGTTGGCGGAGAAGCGAATTTGGGCAGCACGGCGCTCGGGCTTAACGAACTCACCGTCCTCGCGCCGGGCGCTGCGATGGCGCTGACCTCCGAGGGCGGCGGGCCGATCATGCTGCTCGGCGGCGAGGCGTTCGCCACCCCGCGCCACGTCTGGTGGAATTTCGTTTCCTCATCGCGCGGGCGGATCGACCAGGCGAAGGACGATTGGCGCGGCGGCAAGTTCCCTCTCGTTCCCGGCGACAGCGACGAGTTCATTCCCATCCCCGAAGTCCCCAACACTGTGAGTTACCCATGAACTTCAACGGACAAACCGCCTGGATCACCGGCGCATCCTCGGGCATCGGCGCGGCGCTGGCGCGGGCGCTGGCCAGCGACGGCGCGCGGGTGGTGCTTTCGGGGCGCAATGTCGCCGCGCTCGAAGCGGTCGCGGCGGACTGCGGCGCGGCGCTGGTGCTGCCGTTCGAGACCACCGATAACGCCGCGATTACCCCGGCGGTCGAGCGCGCATGGGACTGGTCCGGCGGGATCGACCTGCTGGTCAACAACGCCGGAATCTCGCAGCGTGCGCTTGCGGTCGATACGGATTTTGCGGTGTACGAGCGGATCATCGGCGTCGACCTGCTCGCGCCGATCGCGCTAACCCAGGCGGTGCTGCCGCGGATGGTCGCGCGCGGTTCGGGCCGGATCGCGATGATCAGCAGTATCGCGGGCAAAGTCGGAGTCCCGCTGCGCACCGCCTATTGCGCCGCCAAGTTCGGCCTCGCCGGATATGGCGATGCGCTCCGCGCCGAGGTCGCGCATCTCGGGCTGCAGGTTCACAACATTTACCCCGGGTCGATCCGCACCGACGTCTCGCGCAACGCGCTCACCGCCGACGGTGCGCCGCGCGGGGTCAGCGACAAGGCGATCGACAACGGGATCGAACCCGACGTCGCGGTGCGGCAAATGCTTGACGGGATGCTGGCGGGCGAGCGCGAGATCATCGTCGCCGA
>JBOHIC010000139.1:0-1081 GCA_050725835.1 Novosphingobium sp. | reverse complement strand
CCCCCGGCCCCTCCCCTGAAGAGGAGGGGGGAAATTTGAAGGTGCCGCGCAGCCCCTGGCTTTTGCCGATCCAGTTTTCCTGCATCAGGCGGACCTTCTCGGGCCAATCCTCAAGCTTGCCCAGGCCGTCGAGCAGCTCATCGGCAAATCGGGTGATCCTGAGGAACCATTGCGAGAGCTTGCGCCGCTCGACCGGCGCTCCCGAGCGCCAGCCGCGCCCGTCGATCACCTGTTCGTTGGCGAGCACGGTCCTGTCGGCCGGGTCCCAGTTGACCGCGCTTTCCTTGCGGTAGACCAGTCCGGCTTCATTGAGATCGAGGAATAGCGCCTGTTCGTGGCCGTAGTAATCGGGCTCGCAGGTCGCCAGCTCGCGGCTCCAGTCGAGCGCGAAGCCGAGCCGCTTCAATTGCGCCTTCATGTTGGCGATATTGTCGCGGGTCCAGCCGCCGGGATGGACCCCCGTCTCCATCGCCGCGTTTTCGGCGGGCATCCCGAAGGCGTCCCAGCCCATCGGGTGGAGCACTTCGAAGCCCTGCATCCGCTTGGCCCGGGCGAGCACGTCGCCCATCGTGTAGTTGCGGACGTGGCCGATGTGGATGCGCCCCGAAGGGTAGGGAAACATCTCGAGCACGTAGGAGCGCGGTTTGGCGCTGGCGTCGTCGGCGCGAAAGCTTTGCGCCGCGTCCCACGCGGCCTGCCAGCGCGGGTCGGCGCTGGCCGGATCGAAACGTTCTGAAGTCATGCCGTCCCTCTAGCCGCTGGACCCGGCTTGTCGAGGTTGGCGCTTACCTGATCGCGCTGCGGCGCAGGTCGCGGGCCTTGGTCAGGATGATGTCCTCGAGCTTCTGCACGGTCGCTGCCTGCACCGGTGCATCGACCCAGCCGCCGCCCTGCGCGAGCTGGCGGCTCGCCGCGACGCGCAGCGCATCGGCGCGCAGGTCCTGGTCGAGGATTGTGACGGTAACCTTGACCCGCTCGCCCGGGTTGGCGGGATTGGCGTACCAGTCGGTCACGATCACGCCGCCGGCGCTGTCGGTCTGGAGCAGCGGCATGAAGCTGAGCGTCTCGAGGCTGGCGCGCC
>JBOHIC010000138.1:0-2540 GCA_050725835.1 Novosphingobium sp. | reverse complement strand
TCCGACCACGGCAGGTCGCGCTCGGGCGGGCTGTCGGACAGCATGAACCAGCGCACCGCGTCGGCGCCGTAGCGGTCGACGATGTCGTCGGGATCCACGGTGTTTTTCTTGGACTTCGACATCTTCTCAATGCGGCCAACGGTCAGCTCAATTTCTGCGCCTGTTTTGCTTCGCCCGAAGACCTTTCCATTGCGACGCGATACTTCAGAAGGAGAATGGAACGAGCGAACCTTCATACCGCCCGGTGCCCAGTCGTGGTAGTACGTCTCGTGCGTCACCATCCCCTGGGTGAACAGGCTGGCGAAGGGCTCCTTGACCGCGATCATCCCGATCCGTTCGAGCGCGCGAGTCCAGAAGCGGGCGTAGAGCAGGTGGAGGATCGCGTGCTCGATCCCGCCGATGTACTGTTCGACCGGAAGCCATTTGGCGACGACTTCGGGGTCGAACGGTTTGTCCCCCGGCTGGCTGGCGAAGCGCAGGAAGTACCACGACGAATCGACGAAAGTGTCGAGCGTGTCGGTCTCGCGCGTGGCCTCCTGCCCGCACTTGGGGCAGGCGACGTGCTTCCAGGTCGGGTGCCGGTCGAGCGGATTGCCGGGGGTCTGGAAGTCGATGTCCTCGGGCAGGACCACCGGGAGCTGGCCCTTGGGCACCGGCACCACCCCGCAGGCGGAGCAGTGGATGAACGGGATCGGCGTGCCCCAGTAACGCTGGCGGCTGACCCCCCAGTCGCGCAGCCGCCACTGGGTTTCGCCCGCGCCCCAACCGTCGTGCTGGGCCTTGGCGATCACCGCGGCGATCGCCTGCGGCACGCTCATCCCGTCGAGCCAGCGCGAGTTCACGATCCGCCCCGGGCCGGTATAGGCCTCGTCGCCCGCGAAGACCGGGTCGGCTTCGTCGCCATCGGCGACCACCCGGATCACGGGCAGCGCGTATTTGCGCGCGAAATCGAGGTCGCGCTGGTCGTGCGCGGGGCAGCCGAACACCGCCCCGGTGCCGTAGTCCATCAGCACGAAATTGGCGACGTAGACCGGCAGGCGCCAGGCCGGGTCGAGCGGGTGTGAAACCGAGAGTCCGGTAGCGAAGCCGAGCTTCTCGGCGGTCTCGATCTCGGCGGCGGTGGTCCCGCCGCGCTTGCACTCCGCGATGAACGCGGCGAGCTCGGGGGCGTTCTCGGCGAGGCTCTGGGCGAGCGGGTGGTCCGCCGCGATCGCCACGAAGCTCGCCCCGAACATGGTGTCAGGGCGGGTAGTAAAGACTTCGATCCCGTCCTCGCCGCCAACGAAACGGAAGGTGCAGCGCAGCCCCTGGCTTTTGCCGATCCAGTTTTCCTGCATCAGGCGGACCTTGTCGGGCCAACCGGCAAGCTCGCCGAGGCCTTCGAGCAGTTCGTCGGCGAAGTCGGTGATCCTGAGGAACCACTGGGAAAGCTTGCGCTTCTCGACCAGCGCGCCCGAGCGCCAGCCGCGCCCGTCGATCACCTGCTCGTTGGCGAGCACGGTCAGATCGACCGGGTCCCAGTTGACCGCGCTTTCCTTGCGGTAGACCAGCCCCGCGGCGTGGAGATCGAGGAACAGCGCCTGTTCGTGGCCGTAATAGTCGGGCTCGCAGGTCGCCAGTTCGCGGCTCCAGTCGAGCGCGAAGCCGAGTTTCTTGAGCTGCGCTTTCATGTGCGCGATGTTCGCCCGGGTCCAGCCGCCGGGGTGGACCCCCTGCTCCATCGCGGCGTTCTCGGCCGGCATCCCGAAGGCGTCCCAGCCCATCGGGTGGAGCACTTCGAAGCCCTGCATCCGTTTGGCGCGCGCGAGCACGTCGCCCATCGTGTAATTGCGGACATGACCGATGTGGATGCGCCCTGAAGGATAGGGAAACATCTCGAGCACGTAGGAGCGCGGCTTGGCGCTGTCGTCGTCGGCGCGGAAGCACTGGCGCTCGTCCCACACCCGCTGCCAGCGCGGATCGGCGACGGCGGGATCGAAGCGGCTGGTGTCGGTAGAAGGAATGGTCATCCGCGCCGCTCTAGCCCGTCAATCCTGCTTGTCGAGAGGGTCCGGGTCGCGAACCTGCACAACAAATCTCGTCACCTGAACTTGTTTCAGGGCCCATTCCTCCGCTCGCACCGGCGCGCCAAGGGGCAGCTTAGCGGCACCGGTCGGCTTTTCGACACTTGATCCGAGAGTCAGGCCCGATGGGTGCTGAAACGAGTTCAGCATGACGATGAAGGGAGGGGCGGGGGTTCTCGGCCTACTTCACCGCGCTGCGGCGCAGGTCGCGGGCCTTGGTCAGGATGATGTCCTCGAGCTTCTGCACGGTCGCGGCCTGGACCGGGGCGTCGACCCAGCCGCCCCCCTGGGCGAGCTGGCGGCTCGCCGCGACGCGCAGTGCATCGGCGCGCAGGTCCTGGTCGAGGATCGTGACGGTAACCTTGACCCGCTCGCCCGGGTTGGCGGGATTGGCGTACCAGTCGGTCACGATCACGCCGCCGGCGCTGTCGGTCTGGAGCAGCGGCATGAAGCTGAGCGTCTCGAGGCTGGCGCGCC
>JBOHIC010000137.1:0-5192 GCA_050725835.1 Novosphingobium sp. | reverse complement strand
AGGTACATGCAGGCCAGCGCGAGCACGCTGACCGGCGCGGCGATCGGCAGCCACCAGTCGAGGAACTTCCAGTAGACCTCGGCGGTCCAGGCACCGGTCGCCGGGTCGACGTAACGGCCGAGATGGTTGGCCGAAATCCGTTCGGCGACGCTCCACGCCGGCAGCACGGCCGAGGCGGCGAGCGCGAAGACCCAGCCCCAGACGATCCGCGAGCCGGTCATCCCACCGGACGCCGCGCCCTCAGCGCCTGGGCAAGCGTTCCCTCGTCGAGGTAATCGAGTTCGCCGCCCACCGGCAGGCCGTGGGCGAGCTGGGTCAGCCGCACCGGGAAGCCCTCGAGCCGCTCGGCGAGGTAGTGCGCGGTGGTCTGGCCTTCGAGCGTGGCGTTCATTGCCAGCACCACCTCGTCGATCCCGCCCGCGGCGACGCGCTCGATCAGCTTGCCGATCGCGAGGTCTTCGGGGCGCACCCCGTCGAGCGCCGAAAGCCGTCCGCCGAGGACGTGGTACCGCCCCGCGAACAGCCGCGCCCGGTCGAGCGCCCAGAGGTCGGAAACATCCTCCACCACGCACAACGCGCGCGCATCGCGGCGCGGATCGGCGCAGACGCCGCAGGGATTGCCGGTATCGACGTTGCCGCAAGTGTCACATTCGACCAACCGCTCACGGACCTGGCCGAGCGCTTCGAGCAGCGCCACCAGCGCGGTTTCGCGGCGTTTGATCAGCCACAGCACCGCGCGCCGCGCCGAGCGCGGACCGAGCCCGGGAAGCCGCGCCAGCGCGCCGGTCAGCGCCTCGATCTCTTGCGATGCCATGGTCCGCCAGATAGGGCGCTTGGCGAGAGAATTGAACTGAAAAGGCCTTCCCCGGTGGGGAAGGGTTGGGATGGGGGTTCGGCGCTGGCCGGCTGACGCCGAGCCCCCACCCCCGACCCCTCCCCGCCGGGGAGGGGAGTTGCAGGGGATTGCGCTTGCGTATCGTCTTCATGGGCACCCCGGACTTCGCGGTTCCGACGCTGACCGCCTTGCTCGAAGCAGGGCACGAGGTTGCCTGCGCCTACACCCAGCCGCCGCGGCCTGCCGGGCGGGGTAAGCAGCTCCAGCCCGCGCCGGTGCAGCGCGCCGCCGACGCGCGCGGGATCGCGGTTCGGCACCCCGTCACGCTGCGCGATCTCGAGGCCCAGGCCGATTTCGCCGCGCTCGAGGCGGATATTGCGGTGGTCGCGGCTTACGGCCTGATCCTGCCGCAGCCGGTGCTCGATGCGCCCAGGCACGGCTGCCTCAACATCCACGCCTCGCTGCTCCCGCGCTGGCGCGGCGCGGCGCCGATCCAGCGCGCGATCCTCGCCGGCGACAGCGCGACGGGAGTGACGATCATGGCGATGGAGGCCGGGCTCGATACCGGGCCTATGCTCGCCGCGGCGCGCACCCCGCTCGATCACAAGACCGCGGGCGAACTCACTGCCGAATTGGCCGCGATGGGGGCGCGGCTGATGGTCGAAGTGCTCGCCGATCTCCCCGCCCATCGCGCTGAGCCGCAGCCGTTCGAGGGCGTCACCCACGCGAAGAAAATCGACAAGGCCGAAAGCCGGATCGACTGGAGCCACGCCGCCGAGCAAATCGAGCGCCAGGTCCGCGCTTTCGCCCCCGCGCCGGGGGCATGGTTCGAGCTCGACGGCGAACGCTACCGCGTGCTCCGCGCCGAAATCGTCGCGCGTAACGGAGCGCCCGGAACCACGCTCGACGACCAACTGACCGTCGCCTGCGGCCACGCCGCGCTCCGCCCCGCCCTGATCCAGCGCGCCGGACGGCCGGTGATGGGGGCCGAGGAATTGCTGCGCGGTCGCGCGGTGCCGGCGGGAACGCGGCTCGCTTGACCCGCTTCGCGCTCACCCTGGAGTTCGATGGCGGTCCATTTGCCGGGCTGCAACGCCAAGCGAGTGCGCCGACGGTCCAGGCGGCGGTCGAGGCGGCGGTGCTGGCGGTCACCGGCGAGGCGGTGACGCTCCACGCCGCGGGGCGGACCGACGCCGGGGTCCACGCGTTGGCGATGGTCGCGCACGTCGATATTGCGAAAGCGATTACCCCGTTCCGGCTGATGGAAGCGCTCAATGCCAGGCTGCGCCCTGCGCCGGTGGCGGTGCTCGCCTGCGAGGTGAAACCCGACGATTGGCACGCGCGGTTCTCGTGCGAGGGCCGCGAATATGTCTACCGCATCGCCAACCGCCGCGCACCGCTCACGCTCGACAAGGGCAAGGCGTGGCAGGTGGGCAAGCAGCTCGATGCCGATGCGATGCACCGCGCCGCGCAGGCGCTGGTCGGCAACCACGATTTCACCACCTTCCGCTCGGTCCAGTGCCAGGCGGCGAGCCCGGTCAAGACGCTGGGTCGGCTCGATGTCCGCCGCGTGGGCGACGCAGTGCTGGTCGAGGCCGCGGCGCGCAGCTTCCTCCACCACCAGGTCCGCTCGATGGTCGGCTGCCTGGCTCTGGTCGGAATGGGCCGCTGGCACGAGGAGCGGGTCGCCGAAGTCCTCGCCGCGCGCGACCGGCAGGCGCTGGGGCTCAACGCCCCGCCCGAAGGCCTCTATTTCGTCCGCGCGCTTTACCCGGGCGACTGAAGCGTTAGGTTGCATTCCGAAACCAAGACTCGGGAGACGACCATGACCTACGCCGGCCAGCAGCTCACCACCCAATTGGACGCCGACGGCACGCTGACCGTGCAGCTCAACGACAAGACCTGGGACGCCCCGGCCGGCAACCAGGTGTTGGTGCGGGTCGAGGCGGCGCCGATCAACCCTTCCGATCTCGGCCTGCTGTTCGCCTCTGCCGATACCGAAGGCGCGGATTATTCTCCCGGCAAAGTCGTGGCGAAAATGCCCGAAGCCTCCACCCGGTTCATGAAATCGCGCCACGGGATGGCCATGCCCGCGGGCAACGAGGCGGCCGGGACGGTGGTCGCCGCCGGGGAAACCGACACCGCCAAGGCGCTGGTCGGCAAGCGCGTCGCCTGCGTCCCCGGCACGGCTTACGGGACTTACGCCTATGCCGACGCGGGGATGTGCATGCCGACCGAGGCGAGCGCCGAACAGGCGGCCTCGAGCTTCGTCAACCCGATGACCGCGCTGGGCTTTGTCGAGACGATGCGGATGGACGGCTACAGCGGGATCGTTCACGCCGCCGCCGCCAGCAACCTCGGGCAGATGCTGGTCAAGATCTGCCTCGAAGACGGGGTGCCGCTGGTCAACATCGTCCGCTCGGCGGATCAAGTGGCGCTGCTCAAGGGGATCGGCGCGGTCCACGTGCTCGATTCCACCGACGCCGACTTCATGGCCAAGCTGGTCGATACGATCGCAGAGACCAAGGCGATGATCGGGTTCGACCCGATCGGCGGCGGAACCACCGCGAGCCAGATGCTGACCGCGATGGAAGCCGCCGCCAGCCGCGGCGCCGCGTTCAGCCGCTACGGCTCGTCCGAACCCAAGAAGGTCTGCATCTACGGCGCGCTCGACATGGGGCCGACCGTGCTTAACCGCGCCTTCGGGCTGACTTGGGACCTCTCGGGCTGGCTGCTCACTCCGTTCATGATGAAGGCGGGGATGGAAACCGTCGGCCGGATGCGCGCACGGGTGGCGAAGGACCTGACCACGACTTTCGCCAGCCACTACGCAAAGCGCGGCAACCTCGCCGACATGCTCACCAAGGACGCGGTCGGCATGTACAACGCGCGGCGCACCGGCGAGAAGTACCTGGTCACGCCGTGACGCCGGTCGGCCCGGCTCGGCGGTTGGTCGAGCCGGGCGATTGACAGTTTCAGGCGCGCGCAAGAGAGTTGCGCGACCGAAGGGGACCCTCATGCTCAAGCCGACTCTCGCCTGGCTGATCGCCGGCGCGCTGCTGCCCACCGCCGCTTATGCCCAAGACGCCAAGGACAAGCCCAAGTGGGACGTCAACGCCCCGCCGGGGATGACCATCCGCGAGATTCCGCTGAGCGTCGACCAGGGCACCTGGATGAACCTCGACGTCAGCAGCGACGGGCAGACCCTCGCCTTTGACCTGCTCGGCGACATCTACACCATGCCGATCGCCGGCGTCACGCCGACGCGGATCGCCGAGGGGCTGGCCTACGAAACCCAGCCGCGCTTCTCGCCCGACGGCAAACGGATCGCCTTCACCTCGGACCGCGGCGGGGGTGACAACATCTGGCTGATGAACCGCGACGGCAGCGACAAGCGCCAGGTCACCAAGGAAGACTTCCGCCTGCTCAACCAGCCGAGCTGGAGCCCCGACGGGCGCTTCATCGTCGCCAAGAAGCACTTCACCACCCAGCGCTCGCTCGGCACCGGCGAGGTCTGGCTGTTCCACGTTTCGGGCGGCGCCGGGGTGCCGCTGGTCAAGAAGCCCGACGAAAAGCATCAGAAGGAACTGGGCGAGCCGATCTTCGCGCCCGACGGCAAGCACGTCTATTTCACCCGCAACATCACCGCCGGCGGGACCTTCCAGTACGCCCAGGACAGCAACGCCGGGGCCTTCGCGATCGAGCGTTACGACCTCGACACCGGCGAGACCGAGCGGGTGGCCGGCGGCGAAGGCGGTGCGGTCCGGCCGACCCCCTCGCCCGACGGCAAGAAGCTGGCCTTCGTGCGCCGCGAGCACACCCGCTCGAAACTTTACGTGCGCGACCTGGCGAGCGGCGAGGAGCGCAAGGTTTACGACGCGCTCGACCAGGACGTGCAGGAAACCTGGGCGGTCACCGGGGTTTACCCGAACATGGCGTGGACCCCGGATTCGAAGAGCCTGGTGTTCTGGTCGGGGGGCAAGCTCAACCACCTCGACTTTACCACCGAACAGACCGCGGTGATCCCCTTCAGGATCAACGACAGCCGGGGGGTAATCGACCCGCCGCGGCCCGCGGTCGCGGTCGCGCCCGACAGCTTCGAGACCAAAATGCCGCGCGGCGCGGCGGTTTCGCCCGACGGGCGCAGCGTGGTGTTCGAGACGCTCGGCAAGCTCTGGCTCAAGCCGATGGCAGGCGGCGCGCCCAAGCGGCTGACCGCTGAGGTGGCGGCGATGGAGGCCTATCCGGCGTGGTCGCCCGACGGCAAACGCATCGCTTTCGTGCGCTGGACCGACGCCGGGCTCGGCGAAATCCGCACGGTTGGCGCGAGCGGCGGCGGCACGACCACCGTTACCCG
>JBOHIC010000136.1:0-2256 GCA_050725835.1 Novosphingobium sp. | reverse complement strand
GCCGGATGATGTCGGCGCCGTAGGTCTCCATCACCTTGTTGGGATCGACCGTGTTGCCGAGCGACTTGGACATTTTCATGCCCTTGGAATCCATGGTGAATCCGTGGGTGAGGATGGCATCGTAGGGCGCGCGGCCGCGGGTGGCGCAGCTTTCGAGCAGCGAGGACTGGAACCAGCCGCGGTGCTGGTCGCTGCCCTCGACATAGATGTCCGCCGGCCAGGTGAGGTCGGGCCAGCGCCCCGAATCGAGCACATAGGCGTGGCTGGTTCCCGAATCGAACCACACGTCGAGGATGTCGGGGACCGGCTCCCATTCGGCCGGGTCGTAATCGTTCCCGAGGAAGCGGTGCGCGGTTTCCGGCGTCCAGGCGTCGATCCCCTCGGCGCGAACGGCGTCGACGATGCGCGCGTTGACCGCGGCATCGACGAGGTATTCGCCGCTCGTGCGGTTGACGAACAGGGTGATCGGCACCCCCCAGGCGCGCTGGCGGCTGAGCACCCAATCGGGGCGGCCCTCGACCATCGAGCCGATCCGGTTGCGGCCCTTTTCGGGGATGAACTTGACGCGTTCGATTTCCGACAATGCAATTTCACGCAGCGTTCTGCCCTCCCCGCCGGGGAGGGTTGGGTGGGGGTTCTCCGCCCTCGCGAGCGTGGGAGCCCCCACCCCCGACCCCTCCCCGCCGGGGAGGGGAGTCAGCGGCTTGTCCATCGGCACGAACCACTGCGGGGTGCAGCGGAAGATCACCTTGGCTTTCGAGCGCCACGAATGCGGATAGCTATGCCGGTAGTCGGCCGAAGCCGCGAGCAGCCCGCCCGCCTCGCGCAGGTCCGAACAGATCGGTCCGTCTGGCGCATTGAACTTCGGGTTGATCACGCTGCCCTGCCCGCCGAGCCAGCCCCAGTCCTCGCGGTACTTGCCGTCGGCTTCGACCGCGAATTTCGGCCCGAGCCCGGCCGCCTTGCACAGCTCGAAATCGTCCTCGCCATGATCGGGGGCCATGTGGACCAGCCCGGTGCCGGTGTCGGTGGTGACGAAGTCGCCGGGCAGGAGCGGCCGCGGCTCGGCGAAGAACCCGCCGAGGTGGTGCATCGGGTGGCGGGCGACGCTGCCGGCGAGGTCGGAGCCTTTGAACGACGGTCCGATCTTAACGGGGTCGCGGTAGTCATCCCACGCGGCGCCTTCACCCCGCACCGGCACGCTGGTCCAGAGTTTTACGCGTTCGAACCAAGCATTCTTCAGCGCAGACGCCACGATATACCGCCTGCCGGAAGCTTGGTGTTCCACAAGGTCGTAAAGGACCTCCGGCCCATAGGCCAAAGCCTGGTTGACCGGGATCGTCCACGGCGTGGTGGTCCAGATCACCGCGTGGGCGCCGACCAGCTCGGGGATCGGGCTCTCGACGATCTCGAACGCGACATCGATCTGGGTCGAGACCACGTCCTCGTACTCGACCTCGGCCTCGGCCAGCGCGGTCTTTTCGACCGGGGACCACATCACCGGCTTGGCGCCGCGATACAATTGCCCGGACTCGGCGAACTTGAGCAGCTCGGCGACGATCGTCGCCTCGCTCTCGGGCTGCATGGTCAGGTAGGGATTGTCCCAGTCGGCCATCACCCCGAGGCGTTTCAATTGCCCGCGCTGGACGTCGACCCAGTGCTGGGCATAGGCGCGGCATTCGGCGCGGAATTCGAGCAAGGGCACCTGGTCCTTGTCGCGCTTGGCCTTGCGGTACGCTTCTTCCACCTTCCACTCGATCGGCAGCCCGTGGCAGTCCCACCCTGGAACATAGGGCGCGTCCTTGCCGAGCAGGTTCTGGGTGCGGCAGACCATGTCCTTGATCGTGTGGTTGAGCGCGTGGCCGATATGCATGTCGCCGTTCGCGTAAGGCGGCCCATCATGGTACATGAACTTGGCCCGGCCGCGGCGGCACCCACGCAGCTGCTCGTAGAGCTTGTCGGCTTCCCACTTCGCGGCGATGCCCGGCTCCTTCTGCGGCAAGCCCGCCTTCATCGGGAACTCGGTCTTCGGGAGGAAGACGGTGGAGCGGTAGTCGCGCTGGCTGGCTTCGGGTTCGTTCATTTCGCGCCGCGCCTTAGCCGCCGCACTGCGCATGCGCAATTCGCGCCGAATTTTCGCGGTTTGTCGAGTTCATACAATCGCGAATCATCCCCGCACCCTAATCCGGCGCTGCGACCCGAAGGGCTCGTGGCCTCTGGCGACGGGTTCTCAACTTACAGGCGGCTCGCCGGATT
>JBOHIC010000135.1:0-5910 GCA_050725835.1 Novosphingobium sp. | reverse complement strand
GCAATTGACAGCGACAATTGCTCGTTCGGGACCGGGCCAAGATCAACATCGGCTTCGAGCGAAAACGCATTATCGGACATCGAGAATTCGATGTGTGGTGGGACATCGACGGTGGGCCGCCTCATTCCGGTGCGATAGCTGTCGAAAGCGTAGAGTGCCCATTCGGTGGACGGAGAAAGGTTGAATTCAAAATACCGTCCATCCGGGCACATCAGGAAGAGTTCGAAGCAGGTGCTCTGCCAAAGACCGTCCCGGCGCTCAGGTGAGGCCCATGCTGGGAGCACCAAGGTTTCCGACCCTTCGACGGCAAACTCGATGAGCATGTCGTCCTGTTCGCTTCTCCAAATGCGAGCAATTACCGCGCGCACTTGCGACGGCGGCGCATGCCGGTGAGGTCGCAAGGGTAAGGACAGTCCTTCGACAAGCTCAGGAAGGGCGGGTTTTTGGGGCGGTGGTTGCTCTGCCCCTAAGTCCGTCCATGCTGAGCTTGTCGAAGCACTGCTCTTCTTCTTGGCGAGCTCGGAGATGCGCCCCCAGTCGCCCCGGATCAGCGCGAGCTTCTTTGCGCGCGACCAGCCCTTGAGCTTTCGTTCCGCGGCCTTGGCGTCCTCACGATCCATAAACTGATCGGCCCAGACCAGTTCGAAAGGCTGGTGGTCTGCGGTGAAACCGGGAATGAGGCCCGACTTATGCTCGCCGATACGCTTGTCGAGGTCATCGGTGTGCCCGACGTAGAAGCAACCCCCGCGGCAATGCAACATGTAGGTCCAGAAACTCATCGCGCGGGGCTAAAAGAAGGGCGGAGCTTCGACAAGCTCGGCATGGACGGGTATGGGGAACCTTCGATCAAAACCCGCCCGCCCTGAGCTTGTGGAAGGACTGCCTTTCGCTTACCGCGCCGCGCCATGAGCCAGTACCAGTCAACCCTGCTCCGCCTGCTCGACGAGCGCGGCTATATTCACCAGGCCACCGACGCCGCCGGGCTCGATGCGCTGGCGCAGGAGCAGGTGGTGCCCGGCTACATCGGCTTCGACGCCACCGCGCCATCGCTCCACGTCGGCTCGCTGGTCCAGATCATGATGCTCCGCCGGCTCCAGCAGGCCGGGCACAAGCCGATTGTGCTCATGGGCGGCGGAACCACCAAGATCGGCGATCCTTCGGGGAAGGACGAGAGCCGCAAGCTGCTCACTCCCGAGCTGATCCAGGCCAACATCGCGGACATCCGCCCGATTTTCGAACGGCTGCTCAGTTTCGGCGACGGCCCCACCGACGCGCTCATGGTCGACAACGACGAATGGCTGAGCAAGCTCGGCTACGTCGAACTGCTACGCGAGGTCGGCCCGCACTTCACCATCAACCGCATGCTCGCATTCGATTCGGTCAAGCTGCGGCTCGAGCGCGAGCAGCCGCTGACCTTCCTCGAATTCAACTACATGATCCTCCAGGCTTACGATTTTCGCGAGCTCGCGCTGCGCCACGGTTGCCGCTTGCAGATGGGCGGGTCGGACCAGTGGGGCAACATCGTCAACGGGCTTGAGCTCGGCCGGCGGATGGAGGGGCAGGAGCTGTTCGGTCTGACCACCCCGCTGCTCACCACCGCCGACGGGGCCAAGATGGGCAAGACCGCCGCTGGCGCGGTGTGGCTCAACGAGGACGTCCTCCCTTCGTGGGATTTCTGGCAATACTGGCGCAACTGCGACGACCGCGACGTCGGCCGCTTCCTGCGGTTGTTCACCGACCTTCCGCTCGACGAGATCGCGCGGCTCGAAGGGCTCGAAGGCAGCGAAATCAACGCCGCCAAGGTGGTTCTTGCCAGCGAAGTAACCAAGCTGTGCCGCGGCGAAGACGCGGCGCGCACCGCCGAACAGACAGCCGCCGTCACCTTCGGAGAAGGCGGAGCCGGGACGGACCTTCCAGTGCTGGTGATCCCGCCCGAGGGCATGACCATCGCCGCCGCCTGCACCGCGATCGGCTTCACCGCCTCTAACGGCGAGGCCAAACGCAAGATCGCCGAAGGTGCGCTGTGGCTAGACGACGCGCCTGTGGCGGACCCGGGTGCCCCGGCGCGGCCGGGTATGCTTCGTCTCGGCAAGAAGAAGCATGGGATCCTGAAGGCCTCATAACGTCCCTTCGCGGCGGTTTACCCTTTGTTGGGCAATCGTCGGCATAATCCGGACTTGCGAATTTCCGGAGGGCACGTCGCGATGAGTGCAGGAGCACAACTGACCGTCACCGACCTGCGCCGCGCGGCGCGGCACCCGGTCGATCAGCCGGTGATCGCCGAACACCGCCGGCTGGGCGACGTGCACATGCGCATCGTCAACCTTTCGGCGCACGGCTTCATGGTTCAGGGCGCCCCGGAAATGGGCCGCGGCGAGCGGGTGATCATCCGCCTCCCGGTGATCGGGCGAATCGAGGCCCACCTGATTTGGGTCACCGAAGAACGGGCCGGGTTCCAGTTCGAACGGATTATCCGCTTCGACGATTTCATGAAGTTGATCGACACTCTCCAGCCCAACCCTCGGCTGCGCGGTCGTCGCTGAACGGGCTTCGCCATCCGACGAACGGCCAACTCGACGCTTGATACAGTATAACATTCCGGTTAAGGGCGTCGCCCATGACCCGCCCTTGCCAGCTCATTTTCGCCACCGCCCTTCCTCTCAGCTTCGCTTTCGCCGCCCCGGCGCTCGCCGCCGATGAGGACCAACCCGCGCACGAAAGCGACCGGGCGGCGCAGCCCGACGATATCGTCGTCGCAGGCCACCCCCCGATCGATTTCGGCCTGCTCCAGAGCAGCACCAAGCTCGAAGGCGATGCGCTGGTCGCCGAAGCGCGCGGCCAGCTGGGCGAGACGCTCGCCAAGCTCCCCGGGGTCAGCGCCACCTCGTTCGCTCCGGGCGTGTCGCGCCCGGTGCTGCGCGGGTTCGATGGGGACCGCATCCGCGTACTGGTCGACGGGATCGGCTCGATCGACGCCTCGAGCGTTTCGGCCGACCACGCGGTGGTGTTCGATACCCTCACCACCGACCACATCGACGTGCTCCACGGACCTGCCACGCTGCTGTTCGGCGGCCAGGCGATCGGCGGCGCGGTCAACGCACTCGACAAGCGCATTCCTCGCAAGCTCCCCGATGGCCTGACTGCGACCGGGATCGCGGGGTTCGGCTCGGCGGCGAGCGAGTGGTCCGCGGCGGGCGCGACGGACGTGGCCTTGGGCGAGCGGTTCGTTGCCCACGTCGACGCCAATTGGCGCAAGAGCGACGATGTGCGCGTCGGCGGGCTGGTCAATTCCGCCCCGTTGCGCGCCGAACTGATCGCGGACGGGCTGACCGATGAAGCCAATCTGACTGGCCGAATCCCCAACAGCGCGGCGCGTTCGACCACTTTCGGCGCCGGCCTCGCCTTCATCGACGCGGGGGGCAACCTCGGCGTCTCGGTCCAGCGTTACGACGCGCTCTACGGAATTCCCGCGCGCCCGGGCCTCGATGCCGAGGAAGGGGTGGCGATCGATCTCGGCCAGACCCGGATCGACCTGCGCGGCGAGGTGACGCTCGGCGGATTGTTCGATTCGCTGCAGATTCGCGGTGCTTTCGGCGACTACCGCCATGTCGAGTTCGAAGGCGACGAGGTCGGCACCACCTTCACCGGCAAGGGCGTGGAAGGTCGCGCCGACCTGATCCAGGCGGAGCGCGGCGGATGGCGCGGGCGCAGTGGGGTCCAGGTGCTTTCGCGCAAGCTCGATGTTGTGGGTGAGGAAGCGGTGTTCCCCGGCTACGTCGTCGACACCTTCGGCGCGTTCACGCTGCAGTCGCTGAAGCTCGGCGGCGGGTTCGAGACCGAGGCCGCCGGGCGCTACGAACGCACCACGGTCAAGGCCGCGACGATCGGGTTCAATCGGGCCTTCGACCTGTGGTCGGGCGCGGCGGGGATCTCGTTCGAACCCGCCGAGGGCCTCAAGCTCGGGGCCAATTACGTCCGCGGCGCGCGCGCGCCTGCGCCGGAGGAAATGCTCTCGGACGGGGTCCACATCGCCACCCAGTCCTACGAAGTCGGCGATCCGAGCTTCGCCACCGAGACCAGCGACGGCTTCGAGGCCTGGGTGCGCTACCGCCGCGACCGCGCCGAGATTTCGCTCACCGGCTACCTCACCGATTTCGACCGGTTCATCACAGCGCGTCCGACCGGCGCGGAGGTCGATGGGTTTCCGGTGTTTCAATACGCCCAGCTGCCGGCGCGGTTCAAAGGGGTCGAGGCTTCCGCCGCCTATGACATCGCCAAGTGGGACAGCGGAAAGCTGACGCTCGACGCCGCCGCGGACTATGTCCACGCCGAACTCAAGGGCGTCGGCCCGGTCCCGCGCATCCCGCCGTTGCGGCTGCGCGGCGGGGCCGAGGCCGAATTGGGCAACCTCCACCTGCGCGGCGAGGTGGAATGGAACGCGGCGCAGAATCGCGTCGCCGCCTTCGAAAGCCCGGTCCCGGCCTTCACCCTGGTCAACCTCAGCGCCGACTGGCACCCGCTCGGCGAGGATGGCGCGCTTACCTTGATCCTCGCGGCGAACAATCTGTTCGACGTGGTCGGTCGCCGCGCCGCCTCGTTCACCCGCGACTTCGTGCCGCTGCCGGGGCGCGACATCCGGGTGACGGCCAAGGTTACCTTCTAGCCGGTACAGCGCGGCGGGACTTGGCAAGCGCAGCGCCGCCTGCCAAGCGCACCGGGTGACCGAGCCGACTTCGCCGCTGCAGATTGCCGATTTCCGGCTCTACTGGCTGTCGCGCTTCGTTTCCTCGTTCGCGACCACCGGCATGATCGTGGTGCTCGGCTACTAGCTCTACGATGTCGCGCGTGCCGATTACGGAATGAGCATGGCGACAGCCGCGTTCCAGCTCGGGCTGTTCGGCTTGGTCCAGTTCGTGCCGATGTTGCTGCTCACCCCGGTCGCGGGCCTCGTCGCCGACCGCTATGAGCGCCGCACCGTCGCCGCGCTGGCCATCGCCATCGACCTGGGAATCGCCGTGGCGCTCGCGCTGGCCACCCAGGCCGAAACGATCAACCTGCCGCTGCTGTTCGTCTTGGGCGCGGCGCACGGTTCGGCGCGGGTGTTCATCGCGCCCTCGCTGAGTTCGATCCCGCCCAACATCGTTCCCGCATCGGTGCTTCCGCGAGCGGTGGCGATGAGTTCGCTGTCGTGGCAGGCCGCGAGCATCGTCGGCCCGGTGGTCGCGGGCGTGCTGTTCGGCCACTACGCCGCCGCGCCTTATGCGCTTGCCGCGGCGCTGCTGGTCCTGTCGATCCTGCTGCTGCTGGGGATCAGCCCGGTCCATCCGCCGGCGGACAACCGCAAGGCGCACCCGGTCCAGCAGATCCTCGATGGGTTCCGCTACGTACGCGGCAGCCGCTTCCTGCTCGGCTGTATCACGCTCGATCTGTTTGCGGTGCTGCTCGGCGGCGCGACCGCGCTGCTCCCGGTCTTCGCGCGCGACATCCTGATGGTCGGTCCCGCGGGTCTAGGCCAGATGCGCGCCGCCTCCGCACTCGGCGCGGTCGTGGTCGGGCTGTGGCTGTCGGTCCGCCCGATCGCCAACGACGTCGGGGTCAAGATGCTCGCCGGGGTGGCGATCTACGGCGCGGCGACGCTCGCCTTCGGCCTCTCGCGCTGGCTGCCCTTCTCGCTGGCGATGCTGGCGCTGCTCGGCGCGGGCGACATGGTTTCGGTGTTCATCCGCAACAGCCTGGTCCAGCTCAACACCCCCGACGCCGTGCGCGGCCGGGTGCAGGCGATCTCCAGCCTCGCGATCTCGGCCTCGAACGAGCTTGGCGAGATGCAGTCGGGGCTCGCGGCGGCGCTGCTAGGCGCAACCGGGGCGGTTGTTTTCGGCGGCGCGGGTGCGATAGTGGTGACCATCGCCT